>JBGTJW010000584.1:0-20253 GCA_041744955.1 Stenomitos sp.
AATTAATGCCCTTAAATATCCTGGATTAATGGAGGTATGAAATGCAAATTCAGCAGCGATTGGATTATCGGCTTTATAGCCTGGGATGGCAGAGTGGATTACATGGCAATCTTTCCAGGATTCAGCATTTAATGTTGAGTGTTTTTCTACTTTATCGTCGAGGTTTTGCGGAGGGTTCTGAATGGATTTCAGAATATTGTCCCGAAAAGAGATTCTCCAAAAAGCTTAATAGAAGTAAGTAATTGAAGGTGATTGAAATGGTGACTCAAAAGCGGGAGTTGTTTCGGAAAGAATCGCTGGATCGGTTAGCGTCGCCGGAGCGGTTAGACCAATTGATGCAGGTAGTGAATCCTAAAAGTTGGTTGCCGTTGGCGTGTTTAGGTTCTTTAGTGGCAACGGTACTGGTGTGGAGTGTGTATGGACGCATTCCAGTGACGATCGAAGGTCGAGGCGCACTCGTTTATCCCAGCAAAGTGGTGTCGTTGCAAGCCAAAAGTGCAGGGCAATTGGTATCGCTCAAGGTTAAGGTGGGGGATGTAGTGAAAAAGGGCGATGTGCTGGGGACGATCGACCAATCGGAACTGCGGAAACAACTGCAACAACAGCGCACGAAATTAACCGAATTGCAGTCTCAGGATCAGGCAGTGGGTTCCTTGCAAGGGGTGCGGAATACGGAAGAACGGCGATCGCTTCAGCAACAACGCCAGTATCTCCAGCAACGGCGGCGAGAACTGCAAGAACTATCACCGCTATTACAATCCACCAGTGGTGGATCGATTCAAGAACAGCGCCGCAGTCTCCAGCAAAAGTTACGCCAAACTGAGGCGATGGCTCCCATCCTGGCAGAGCGGCTAACGGCACGACAGCAACTCTATGCCGAACGGATCATTACCAATGATGTGCTGCTGGAGGCTCAGATCAAAGATAAGGAAAACCGCGATACGATCGCCGATCTCCAGGCACAACTAAAGCAACTGGATGCCAGAGAAACAGAGCAGGAAAAAAGCAATCGCGATAACTTTACGTCGATCGTCGATGTTGAAGCGAAATTGAAAGAACTGGATAGCCGCGAGGCGGCGCTGGCACAGCAAGATTTGGAAGCTTCCACCACACGCACCAAAGAAATACAGGAAGTCCAGCGGGAGATTGCCAAACTGGAATTACAACTGGGCAACAGCAGCCAGATTATCAGCCAACATAACGGACGAATGCTGGAAATTGCCGTACATCCAGGACAGGTGTTGGAACCAAGTACCCGGATTGGCAATATCGATACTGAAATTAGCTCCAGTAACCTGGTCGGCATAACCTACTTCAGCATCAGTGACGGGAAAAAAGTTCAACCCGGCATGACAATCCAGATTACGCCGCAAACAGTCAAACGCGAACGCTTTGGCGGCATTGTCGGCACGGTTGACACCGTTTCCACCTTCCCAATCACCACAGAATCGGCTGCCAGCATTGTTGGCAATCCAGAAGTGGTGAAAGGCTTGGTCGCAGATAAGCAAGACGGTGTGATTCAAGTCTTCACCAAGTTGAAACCAGACACAGCCACCGCCAGCGGCTATGAGTGGTCATCCTCAAGAGGTCCCAACCTGAAAATTTCATCGGGAACCACGACCACCGTTCGAGTCACGGTGGAAGAACGCGCTCCGATTACCTTTGTCCTCCCCATTCTGAGGTCTACCAGTGGTATCTTCTAACATTTCACTGTCCCTACCCACCTCGCCTTTGCAATCCCTAAAGCAGTTATTCAAGGGTCAGCGAGTCAAAACCCCAACGCTGCTGCAAATGGAAGCCGTCGAGTGTGGTGCAGCCGCTTTGGGGATTATTCTGGGGTATTACGATCGCATCGTGCCCTTACCCGAATTGCGCCAAGAATGCGGGGTGTCTCGCGATGGCAGTAAAGCTGCCAATATCTTGAAAGCGGCTCAAACCTACGGACTGCAAGCTAAAGGTTACAAGAAAGAATTAGAGCAATTGCGAGAGTTGACACCGCCGTACATTGTGTTTTGGAACTTCAACCACTTTCTGGTAGTAGAAGGCTTTGGTAAACAACGAGTATTTCTGAATGATCCGGCAACAGGACCGCGTACTGTCTCTCACGCGGAATTTGATGAAGGCTACACCGGTGTCGTATTGGTGCTGCAACCCGGTGCCGAGTTTGTTAAAGGGGGCTGCAAGCCCAGCATGGCTTTAGCACTGTGGGAGCGGTTACGCAGCTCGAAAGGGGCAGTGGCTTACTGTGTGCTGGCAGGTTTTTTGCTGACCTTAATTGAGCTAGTTGTACCCGTATTTAGTCAGATTTTTGTCGATGAAATCTTGGTGCAAGGGAGACAACAATGGCTGCGTCCACTGCTCATTGGCATGGTGGTTGCCGCAATACTCCAGGCAGTGCTTACTCTATTTCAATTGCGGTATCTGCGTCGATTGAAAATTAAGTTATCAGTCGGGATGTCTAGCCGTTTTCTCTGGCATATTTTACGCTTACCTGTGGGATTTTACGCTCAACGATTTGCAGGGGAAATCAGCGATCGCACAGGCTTGAATGACGAGGTGGCAGAAGTGCTGTCAGGTAAATTGGCGACAACCGCGATCGATGTGGTGATGGTGGTCTTTTACGCCTTAATCATGATTCAGTACGATTGGGTGTTAACCTCAACCGGAGTTGTGTTTGCTGCGATTAATATTTTCACCTTGCAAGCGCTCTCTCGCCGCCGCATCGATACCAATCAGCGCTTAATTCAGGAATACGGCAAAGTCTCTGGTACATCGATCTCTGCCCTCCAAAGTATTGAAACCTTGAAAGCCTCTGGGTTAGAGTCAGACTTCTTTTCTCGTTGGTCCGGCTATTACACCAAGGCGATCAACTCTCAGCAAGAATTGGGCTTAAGCAATCAGACGTTTTCAGTGTTGCCGACTTTGCTCTCTGCTCTTTCCGCCATGCTCCTGCTGGTGGTAGGCGGTTTACGGGTGATGGATGGCTATCTCAGTATTGGAATGCTGGTGGCGTTTCAAGGGTTGATGCAAAGCTTTCTCGCTCCCGTCAACAACCTGGTGAGCTTTGGTAGTTCCTTGCAGGAACTCGAAGGAAATTTGGTGCGATTGGATGATGTTTTGCAAAATCCGACAGATCTGCAACTGAAGGCAGAAGTTGGAGGACAGGAGTCAGAAGGCGGAAGGCGGAAGGCAGAAGTGGTCATGGGAGAAACAGAAACTCAAATTTCAAATTTCAAATTTTCCTCTCCTCGGCTTCAGGGCGAGATCGATTTGCGTCATCTCACCTTTGGCTACAGTCGGTTGGCGGCTCCCTTAATTGAAGATTTAAACCTGAAACTGAAACCCGGTCAGCGCGTCGCTCTCGTTGGTGGCAGTGGCTCAGGCAAGTCTACGGTTGCCAAATTGGTCAGTGGACTTTATGAACCATGGTCGGGAGAGATTTGGTTTGATGGTCAACCAAGAGCACAAATTCCTCGCCAGATCTTGACTAACTCAGTGGCTATGGTGGAACAGGATATTTCGATGTTTGGCGGCACAGTACGCGAAAATTTGACGTTGTGGGATGCCACCGTGCCCGAAAGACATCTCATTCAAGCGTGTCAAGATGCGGCAATTCATGAAGTAATTCTGGCGTTGCCAGGAGGCTACGATGCTGAGTTGAGCGAGGGAGCCGTAAACCTGAGCGGTGGTCAACGCCAACGCTTAGAAATTGCTAGAGCCTTGGTCAACAATCCCGCCATTCTGGTGATGGATGAGGCGACGAGTGCGCTGGATACCGAGACAGAAAAAATCATCGATCGCAATCTCCGTCAACGCGGCTGCACCTGTCTCATTGTGGCACACCGCTTAAGCACCATCCGAGATTGTGACGAAATTATCGTATTTGAACAGGGCAACGTTATGCAACGCGGCACTCACGAAGAACTGTGGCAAACAGATGGAGTCTACTCACGCTTGATTCGCATCGAAGGGGAAGCTCTCTAAGGGTTAGCCATTTTGGGTTCAATCTGATCTATTGGTTCTACTGTTACTCCCGCAAATAATAACAACCAATCCAATCAGCGATCGCCCATCACCAATTATCGACTACCCATTACCAATAGGAGAACATTAGAAATGGTCATCCAGTATGATGCGAAAAAATTACAAACACGCGTAGTTCGGTTGCGTGGCAATCAACCGATTTTGCTGAGTGATCCAAACACAATCTGGATGATTCACTCTGGTGCTGTTGCCTTATTTGCAGTCACCGTTGAGCCAGATGGCATTGAAGGCACCCGGCACTACTTGTTTAGTCTGAGTTCTGGAGATGCGCTGTTTGGTATGGCTTCCAGTTCCGCATATCCTCAGCGCCAGATTTTAGCTGTCCCGATCGAAGAGACGGAATTACGCCCAATTCAATTGGATGACTGGAGTCACCAGTTAGTCAGAACGGATGAGGCGACGATCGCCCAAATCGACCAGTGGGTTAAACAACTGGGAACAGCGCTAGCTCAATCATCGATCCCAGCGATTCATCCTAAAGTGGAAGGTGCGGCACGAGTTTCATTGATTCACCAGCAAATCTTGCAACCCGCCAGCGACACTGTCCTTTGGGTGCAAATCCAGCAAGGCACAGTGCGCTGGATGGGGACTGAGGAGTTGTTGCTCAACTCGGCGACTGGGCTAGTACCGCTCAGCGATCGTCTGTGGATTGAAGCAACCAATGAAGTGCAACTGGTGACTCAGCCGACAGAAGCGATTCAAGATCTAGATGCGCTATTCGCAGGCTTATCTCAGTTGCAGACCTTGGTTCTCTTTAGCATCGATCGGCTGGAACAGAAGGCAATGCAGGCAGAGTTAAACCGACTTCAGGCGCAGGAACGGCTGAATCGCCAGGTGACAACCGAAGCGCTGGGCGAATTGGCATCCACGCTAGGCACTTCAGCCACAGACTTTTTAGAGGATGACTCGCCGCTGTTCGTCGCAGCCGGAGCGATCGGCAAAGCCTTAGGTGTTACCATCCGTCCACCCGCTGAATCGGAGGATTTCAAACGAGTCAAAGAGCCACTAGAAGCCATCATGCGGGCATCTAGAGTGAGAATGCGGCGTGTCTTATTGCGCGATAACTGGTGGGAGAAAGATAGCGGATCACTCGCTGCCTATACCCATGAGGACAATCGGCTAGTAGCGCTATTGCCAGTCTCCCCCACGCGCTATCAATTGTTTGATCCCGTCGATCGCGTGGATACTCCTGTCAATGCCGAGGTTGCAGCAACCCTGTCTCCCGTTGCCTATATGTTCTATTGTCCACTGCCAGACAAAGCACTGAAGACGATCGAACTCCTCCGATTTGCACTGAAAGGATGTGAGAGAGATCTGATCATGATCTTGCTGACTGGAATTGCAGCAGCCCTGTTGGGCATGTTCACGCCGCAAGCCACGGCGATGTTAATTGATCATGCAATTCCCGATGCTAACCGGGGCTTGTTGCTGCAGGTAGGCTTGGGACTGTTGGTGGTTGCCGTGGGCACAGCCGCCTTTCGGATCGCGCAGGGACTTGCCATTCTGCGGGTAGAGACGGCTTCGGATGCGGCAACTCAAGCGGCAGTCTGGGATCGGTTGCTCAACCTCCCTGTCTCCTTTTTTCGCCAATACACCACTGGCGATCTGCAATCTCGGGTTACTTCCATTAGTCAGATTCGGCGCCAATTGGGTGGCACGACGGTGATTAACCTGGTGACGGCTCTGTTTGCCTTGCTCAACCTGGGATTACTGTTCTACTACAACGTCAAGTTAGCGCTGGTGGCAGTTGCCGTTGCCCTAGTGGTGATCCTCGTCACCACCCTATCCGGCATCCTTCTCATCCGCAAAGTTCGTCCCCTGCTGGAATTACAAGGCACCATCTTTGGGCACACCGTGCAACTGATTAACGGTATCTCCAAACTCCGGGTTGCCGGCGCGGAAGATCGGGCTTTCGCAACCTGGAGTAAGCGCTACAGTCAACAGGTGAAGCTCAATCTCAGTACTCAACACATTGAAGATTGGGTTGCTCTGTTTAATACCCTGCTTCCCACACTGACATCGGCAATTCTCTTCTGGCTGACCATGCAACTGTTGGAAGAAGCAAAAACCGCAGGCACCGCAGGTCTGACGGTCGGGACATTTTTAGCCTTTAACTCGGCATTTGGTACCTTTATCGGCGGTGCTACAAATCTCAGCAATACGACAACCGATCTGCTACAGGTTATCCCTCAAGGTAAGCGTGCCCAGCCTATTCTAGCGACTGTCCCCGAAATAGACCTGAGCAAAGCCGATCCGGGACGGCTAACGGGTAGAATCAGTCTTGATCATGTGACCTTCCGCTATCGTGACGGTGGGGCATTGACCTTGGATGATGTGAGCCTGTATGCCGAACCGGGAGAATTCATTGCGTTGGTAGGGGGATCCGGGAGTGGAAAATCGACGCTCTTCCGGTTGTTGCTGGGGTTTGAGACACCTGAATCAGGCACGATCGCCTATGACGGTCAAGATCTGGCTGGATTGAATGTGATTTCGGTGCGTCGCCAACTGGGCGTGGTTTTGCAAGGGGGGCGGTTAATGTCTGCTTCGATTTTTGACAACATTGCTAGCGGTGCGCAGATTACGTTGGATGAAGCTTGGGAAGCAGCGCAGATGGCTGGTTTTGCGGAAGATGTTGCTGGGATGCCGATGGAAATGCATACTGTCATCAGTGAAGGGGGTGGCAATCTCTCCGGAGGACAACGGCAACGGCTGATCATTGCTCGTGCTTTGGCGTTGAAACCCCGTATCTTACTCTTTGACGAAGCCACCAGTGCACTGGATAACCGAACCCAGGCGATCGTCAGCGACAGTTTAGACCGACTCCAGGTCACCCGTATTGTGATTGCCCATCGCCTCAGCACTATTCGTAATGCCGATCGCATCTATGTGCTTCAGGCAGGTCGCATTTTACAGCAGGGCGGCTTTGACCACCTGGCTAATCAAGAGGGTTTATTTGCTCAGTTAATGGCTCGTCAAGCCGCGTGAAGTCATCCCTTTTCAGTCAGGTTACAAGTTCTCTTTTTATCGCTTTTAGCACCAGGAATGATTGCCTGGCTGACGTATCAGATCCATAAGCTCATTTCAAAGATTGCCAGGGCAAGAGCATCAAGCTGAAGAAAAAGTTTCAAGACTTTCAAAAAGTCAAAGGTAAACTTTAGAGATTGGGAAATGCATAGGAGACACTATGTGTCGTATCACAGGGTTGCTGTTGGCGTGGTTGACTAGTGGAGTTACTGTTGCTGTCTTTTCCTTTGGATACTTGCCAGACTTAGCTTTAAGCCAGACCAGGCAGAAAAGCGTACTGGAAACCTTGCAAAATATCTTCCGACCGAAACGGAGACTGGGTGGCACCCGTGGATCAATTTGTTTGCTTACACCCGGTCTTCGCCCAGAAGGGATGCCGTTGAGTGAGACTCCGTTTATCTGGAACGATCGCCCCCTCTTTGTCTGGCAAAAAACCGTTGCTAGAGTGGAAGTGCGCCTTGCGAAAACGAATGCGGTTGTATGGCAACAAGCGCTACCCCCTCAAAGCCAGCGTCTTCTCTACCGGGGAACACCACTACAGCCAGGGCAGACCTATCAGGTGGTTGCGTTTGGGCGTAATCGGACTCCACTCAATGTCGGTGAAGATGCTCAGTTCACGCTGGTTGATGCTCAGCAACGGGATAAGGTGATCCAGGCACTCGCTGCAACAGAAGCGTCTTCTAAGCAACAAAATCGCTCACTTGAGGAACCTGCGATCGCCAAAGCAGTTGAACTAGCTAACCGCTCACTTCTGTCGGATGCCTATCAATTGCTTGACGCTCTACCCACGCGATCGCCGAAATTAAGCGCGTTTCTTACCAGGCTCCCTACTCAAGTTTGTGGTGACTAATCGTTTTAGCTTTACCAAGCATTGCCAACCAACGTAAAGGCTGCCCAGTAGTAAGGATGAGAAAGATCATCCTGACGATTCTTCAGTTCTGATGGTAGCGTGAGCGATCGATTACCACCCAGCATCGGCTTGTTTTTTAAGCTGACCCGTTTGCTTAAAAGCGCGATCTGAGTACGTCTAAGTGCGTCTGGCTTCATCGTTGTTTTCAACTGGCGATAAAACTCGGTCATGAGTATCAGTGTACCGAGATCATTAACCTGCCACAGGCTCGCGATCGCGGCTTTACTACCTGACATCACAGCCAAGCCAGCAAACCCTAACTCAGCCTGAGGATTACCAACAGCCGTGCGGCAGGCGCTCAACACTAAGAGTTGCACAGGCGGAGAACGCAAGCCCAAGTCTCGTACTCGATTGAGTGGTAAATGCTCTTGCCAAAACTGAATGAAGGAGTCTGAAATCGAGCCAGGAGAAAAATTGGCATGGGTTGCCATGTGGACAATGCCAAACGGAGACTTGGCTCGATATGCCTGCAAGTTTGCCAGCGTGAAGTTCTGGTTGAGCAGGATCTGCCCCTGCCATAGGCTTTTAGCGATCGTCGTCAGTTCCAGGGGTACAGCAGGCAGTGGGGGCAGTTCCTCAAACTCGGAGGCACCCATTGCTAAAACGTTTGCCCCCTTTAGCTTCGTCGGCAGGGGATCTAGCAAGTTAAAAGCGGGGATCACTGCGAGGTTAAACTTCTCCACTAAAAAGCGTTTGCCGTCGTGTAGTGCGGCGAGTGGCACGGTGCGTAAGCCACCCCCCAAACAAAAAATTAAGGTGTTGATTCTGAGGTCTCTCAAATCAACCTCTAAGGGCGAAATCAATACCCGGTACAAGCGCTGAGCGGATTCCAAATAGTCTGAACGCTTCGTCTGAGGATCCATTACGCTATTGCGAAAAGACTGCACAAACTGAAGCAGTGTCGGTCGATTAACGGCTGCAATGCGTCGATGGATGGGAGGAGCACCAGGTGGCACCAAAATCAGTTCCAACTGGTCGTCGGTAGGGATGATATAAATGAGCGCCGATCGCCTGCCCGTGGATTGCGAAATCGTTTCTAACCGCTTGCGAATCGTCTCTGCGCTTAGAATCTGACTGCTTAGTTTGCCACCGTAATACTGTTCGTACTGGTAGCTCCAGCCTGATTCCACCAGGCGAATGGCACCAGCAACATCTTTGCGATCGAGCGTTTCCTGAAGTTGTTGAACGTTTAGCGGCGAGACAGGCAGATTCACGGTTGGATCCACCGCAGGAATTGGCTGTGCCACAGTTAACACAAGCCCAATCACGAGTAAAGCGATCAAACTTAGCTTGGTCAGGTGCCTCATGGTTTGACGAAGACCTCCGTTCGTGAAATCCCGATCAACCGTTCTAGTTGAGTCAATCCAGCTTTCTGCTTATCCTACTGCATAGGTTCAAATTTTCAATATCTAGATAAAGTTAGGGGGTAGTCTACCGCCTATCACCAGTCACCTGCTACAGCAGCAGTTACGGAAAACGCCCATCCTTAACACTGAGGAATCCGTAGTCGCCATGAGTGAATCATCGAAGTATTGGCAGTTGGTCAAAATTGATGCAGCCGAAGCCAGCAGTGGCTACAGGCTCCAGCTCATGCCCCTAGCGCAGGAGTTTTTTAGAGCGCAATTCCCCGATGCCAGCCACAACGTCAACGCTCAACATGCCGCCCAAAAGGAACTGTTAAATCTATCGCGTGCTGAGGCTGTACCAGAGACAGACAGCAACAAGGCAGAACTTTGCCTGCGCTGCTATCTGTCTCATCCCATCTTGCAAGCCTGTCGCAGACGGGCGCGTTTATTTGGTCCAGGGCATGGCTTTACGTATCGTGATTTGCTGCCGTTTGTGCTAAACGACGATGGCAAACCACTGCGAGGGGCGTTTGTGCCGTTTTCAGTGGAGATTTTGAGTTCTTTCTCAACTGCGCGTCAGGGTAGTTTGGCAAATTGGGTTGATCTGCGAGTCAGGCGCAACCCAGAACTGAATCAATTTTTGCTGGAGTGTGGGTTACGTATGAGCAGCGATTGGGCGTTGCTGAATCGGGCAAAACCCAAGGAGCTTGACGGACTCGATCGCGCGCTGATTGAGGTGTTCCATCTGGTTTATCGGCGCGATCGCCCCCAACAGCATCGGCAGGGCGTGAGGCAAAAATGTTTTGACCTAACCGAGGCTCAACTGCAAGCCATGATCCAGGCTCTACGGGAGCGTCAAGTGTTAATGCATTCTGCCCACAGTTTGTTGAATCAGTTGAAGCAGCTTGCGTATCGCTTACGGTGTGAGGATATTTGGGGACGGCGCGGCTTTCCGCTGACTGAGTCGCTAGAAATGACCGATCCAGAGACAGGCGAAACTAGATTGAAAGAGATTCCAGCCCAGACTAGCACTAGCGATCCAGAAACTGCTGAACGCTTAGAGCTACAATCCTTTTGCTACGAACAGTTACTGCATTGTCTGAATCAGGGCATTCGGGACGGCATTGGCGTTCGTATCCAAACCCTCAAGCAGCGTTCCCGCTATGCCCATCTTGCCCAGCAGGTAAAACCCGCTCTGCGTCTGCTCTATTTTGAAAACCAATCACAGGGGCAGATTGCCGCTCACCTGGGTATGACCAACCAATCGCAGGTCAGCCGGATTCTCAACCCTAAAGAGTTGCTGGCTAGCATTCGGCAACGCACACTTGAAGCACTACTACACTGCATCCTGGAAAGGGTTCGCGAGCTTAATATCACTGCTTTCCCAGTGCCGCCAGACTATTTGAAAAACTTGATGCAACAGGTCAGCATCTTTGTTGATGAACAAGTGTTTGAAACAGCCATTGCAGAGCTTAACACGAGCCGAAACCGCTCCATGGATAGCCTGTATGCCCAACATCTGCGTCAGATTTTGCATGAACAAGAAATGAATCCAGCCGCTTAAGCGTAGATAGGGTTTGCGATCGGGTGATCCCGTGTGGCAGCACTGCCTGCTCTACCAACCAACCAATAGCGACCAATCACTAAAGTCCCGGTTACAAGCATTAGAAGGAGTTCCGATGAGTTCTCAAATTGATATGACTGATTTACTGGTGGATTTAGAGACATTGCAAACAGCCATCATCCCGTTGGAGCCAGAACATTTTGACCAGGCGCTTCGGATGAGCCAGGGGGCAATCACGGAGGCACACCAGTGGCGCACTTATCTGAATGGTCTGGGTCTATGTAGTTTTGTGCAGTGGCTTGAGGAGCGAGCTACAGACTTACCCATCCAGCAAGACCTGTGCTCCGTTCTACAGCCCCAGTACGCCAGTGTGTTAGAGGCTGTTTGCAACCTGAAAGTGGGGGCTTTCACCCTCTGTCTGCTGGTAGCTGAAAGTGTGGCACAGTCAGTGGTGGCAGTTCCCAGAGCCGTGGTTGACTTGCCCGCGTTTGCTGCCCACTTTTATGTTCTGCTGGAAGTGCAGGAAGAACAGGAGCAGACCGTTTTACGCGGTTGTTTGCGCTACGACCAGTTACGTCTGCAACAGCAAGCTGCCAATCTGCAACCGGATGTTAACTGGCACTATCAGTTGCCATTGGATTGGTTTGATCCCGATTCAACCCATCTGTTGTTTTATCTGCGCTTTCTTGACCCAATCATCCTGGCTCTACCAGCAGTAACCTCCCAACCGCTGCAACCAGCTTGCATAGAAGCGTTAGCCCGGTTATTACCGCAACTTGATGCCGAAGACGACCTATCCGATCGACTGAGCTGGGAGCAGGGAGTAGCCGTGTTAAACCACCCGCCGCTTCTAGAACTGCTGTACTTACTACACAGCCAACCAGAGCAAACAGCCGCCATCACCGATCGACTGACGGCGCTGCTAAATCAAATAAGCCAGCAGGTCATCAATGTCTGGCAGTGGTCGCGAGATGTACTAGATGAAACGGCTCAAACACTTGCCTGGTCAATGCCACGCCCTCTGATGCCCGCGATCGCCATGCGGCGATCGTCCGAAAAAGTAGAAGCCGCACTGCAAGACCTCGCCCAACAGCAGGGTATTGAGCTACCGCCCCAGGCGCGTTATGCCTACGTGACCCTGGAAGAAACGGTCTTTCAGCTTTGTGCCGTAACGTGGCTGCTGGCACCAGAAGCGTTACAGCAAGCGGTGGTAGACCCTGAACAGGAGTGGGCGCTGCTCTTAATTTTGGTCGCGCAACCTGGAAAGGCGCTTCCCCTTGGCACGACGCTCCAGGTCTGTACAACAACCGTTCTAGCGGATGTGCGTTTAGAAACCGCCGATCTGTATCTCTATGTGCTGGTGGAAGGCACGCAGAATGAAGCATTTACCGCCACGATTTCGGCTCCTAATGCCCTGCCTGTAACGTTGCCCACCTTCGTTTGTAACCCTGAACACACATGATGTCATCGCGATCGCCCCTTCGGCTCAAAGTGCGTCAGGTCGAAAAATCTTGCATCTTTGATTTATCCTTTCCCGATGGGCAGGAACATTCAGCCACGGTGGGAATGCCAGAAACGTTAGCTGAGCTATACCAGAGCTGGCAGCACATTTACCTGAAACGATATGCCTTACAACGGCGAGCGCGGGTCGGCAGCAAAAGCGGCAGCGGCACACCAACCCACTATGATTGGGATCAGGAACTCCGACTAGCAGAGGCGGCTCTGCTGAATGCCTTTGACCAATGGTTAGGGCAACCAGAACTGTTAGGTATTCGTGAAGCGATTCAGCAAGCAGTAGAGTGGATATCTGACGCGCGTTCACAGCGAGAAAGCACGGATGCGGTCACGATTCTGCTGGAGTGTACGCCCCTCGACTTGGCGCGGCTGCCCTGGGAAAGCTGGAAGTTACCGCTTAGAGATGCGCCTCCGGGCATCGTTCGCATTGCCCGCACCTGCACCACCCAAATTGCCCCAACGGCACCTGCTCCCACCTTTCGACGCGGTAAAATTCGCATTCTTGCCATTTTTGCGACAGCGCCAGAATTAGATCATGGGCTGGATCAAAAAATTCTGCGATCGCTCCACTCGGTTGCAGATATCGAATTTGTTCATTGTCCGACACCCTCAACGAACACCAATAACGGCGTACAAAGCCCTGAACTGAAGCAACACATTGCCGCCGCGATCGCCGATGAGCGAGGGTGGGATGTGCTGTTTTTTGCTGGACACAGTAATGAAGAAGCCGCCACAGGTGGCAAATTGGAGCTTGCCCCTCAAACGACACTGGCAATTAGTGAAATCGAGCCACAGCTTTGTTTAGCAAAACAACGGGGCTTGCAATTAGCGGTCTTTAACTCTTGCTGCGGGCTACACATTGCTGAAGCTCTGATTCGGCTTGGGTTGCCTCAAGTAGTTGTGATGCGTGAACAGATTCAGGATGCCGTCGCGCACAAGTTTTTAGAGCACTTCTGCCGGAGCCTCATTGGTTCCAATGATGTTCATGTTGCCGTTCTGGAGGCGTGTCGCTACTTTTCCAGGGAAAATATTGCCTACCCATCTGCCCATCTCATCCCTTCTCTGTTTCGGCATCCTGACCCCAAAGCACGTTTGTTTCGCATTGAGCCGTCTTTGCTGAAGCGAACCTGGCAGCAGTGGCGACCCACGCGCTGGGAGGCGATCGCGATCGCCTCCGTTTCCCTGTTCAGCATGATGATGCCAGTCCACGAGTTGCTCTCTGAGGTGCGTTACTGGAGTCAGGCGGTTTATCGGCAAACCACCCATCAGTTTCCAACCATCGCTTCACCCCCAGTTACCCTCCTGCAAATTGATCAGGCATCAATCGATCGCAAAGGCATTGATGCCTACAAAGTCAAGCCAATGAGCCGAGCTTACCTGGCAGAGTTGGTCGATCGCCTGCGGCAATTACAGGTTGGGGTCGTGGGGATCGATTATTTGCTGGATGGCTCCACCAACGAAGATGTAGTGCTGAAAACAGCGGTGCAGTCTGCCATTCAGCAGCAGGCGTGGCTTGTGTTTGCCGCCGCCCGGAATGATGCGGGGCAGCCCATTCGCGTCAACCCAAACGTTGCCAAACCTAATTGGATCTTGCAGGGAGATGTCGCACTTCTGGGCTGGAATGTGATGCTGCCCCCAAAAACGGACTGTCGAGACCACTGCCCCTTTGCCTATCAGCTTGCCCTGGCACAAACGCTGCGCTTTGATCCGGCGGCTCCACAGCCTCAAAGCAACCCTTTCATGAGTTTGCACAATCGAGTCAGTCAGTATGTTGAGCCAGCCAACGATGCCAATCAAACACTTGCCTTTTTGCGGCAACCCCAAACCCCTTTCAGGTTGCAACCCATCATTGACTTTTCCCTACCGCCTCACCAGGTGTATCGCTCTCTCGCTGCCTGGGATTTTCTGGAACGACCTCTGGACGATGCGACCTTAAAGGCATTACAGGGACAGGTTGTGATTATTGGTTCTGGTGGCTATGACCAGGCAGATGACAACTTTTCAGTCCCTCTGGCAGTGAGCTACTGGCGTTCTATCAAAAACCAGACGGGGCAGAATCATGCAACGCTGCGATCGCAAATCTTTCCGGGTGCAGCCGCCCATGCTTACACAGTGCATCACCTTCTGACGCAGCACACGCTGCTGGCGATTCCTGACCTCTGGCTCATTGGTATGGCAGCCATTGTTGGTAAGGGCATAACACGGTTACTGATGACCCAAAAGCACAGCCAACGGCAGCGTCTGGTGTGGTTGAGCGGCGGTAGCACCGTCGCCTACGCTCTCATCGGTCTACAAAGCTATGTTTCTGCATCGGTACTCTTGCCCTGGCTGCTACCCTCCGCTTTATTTTGGCTCTACATTTTGCCTGCAATGCGGCGAACTGCATAGGCTCCTTGAAGCCGCCTCTATCAATCACTAAGACAGTTAAGGCGTTATCAGCAGGAAGCAGGTCTGTTTCTACTGTATCGATTAAAAACTGTATCGCCTAATAACAGTCCATCAACCCCTTTAGCCCCCAAAGGAGGATCTATGCGTCAATGCCAACGCGCACTGGCAGTACTACTGGCTGGCATCACGATCGCCAGTGTCTCAATGTCATTTCCATTAGACGCAAGCGCTCGCAACCGCAACAAACAGTCATCGGTTGTAACAAAGCTAGCTGGTTTATTTAGGAAACAACCTCGTCGATTAGGAGCGACGCGCGGTTCTGTTTGCGTTGTGACACCTGACTTAAGTGGCAAACCTAACCTCTGGAGCGATCACCCTCTCATCGTCTGGCATGAAGGCGACGTCGCTCGCGTTCAGGTCCGGTTAGCCAACAGTAAAACGCCCGTCTGGGATCAGTCCGTACCAGGTATACAAACCAGCGTTACTTACAGCGGGAAGCCGTTGCAGCCCGGACAAATCTATGAAGTGGTGCTGCTAGACAATACTGGTAAGCAGCTAGTGAGAGATAGTGCTTTTCTTCCCGATTTTGTGCTGCTAGATGTTGCTACGCGCACTCATGTCAGCCAGGCTCTAAAAGCAACGGAACGCCAACTTATCGAGGAGCAAGGAACTGTAGAAGAAATTGTCGCTGCAAAAGCACAGTATCTTTTAGAACATGATTTGGTTTCTGATGCCTTTCAGATTATTTATGCTGCCCAGGAATCATCTCCTGAGTTAAAGGCTATGGCGCAAGAGATCGCTCTAAGGACCTGTCCGTCGAGCCATTCCCGCAATTAAATTGCAGTGAATGTCTCCTCCTGGCTCCAGTGCTGCTACCCTTAGCGCATTAGAACCTTAACTGAAGGCATTGACTACAATGCGATGGCTATCTAATCGATCGCGAAGGGCTGCAAAACTTAGCTTACTCTTTGTTTTCCCCCTGTTGGAGTGTATTGTGCTGTCACTGCCCGTTGAAGCGCAGGCGATCGCTCCAGCAGCAGACGGTACAGCAACAGCAGTAACGCGCACTGGGGAGCGGTTCGATATCAGCGGCGGACAGCGATCGCAGGATGGTGCCAATCTCTTTCACAGCTTTCAGAGGTTTGGTTTAGCTCCAAATCAAGTTGCTAATTTTCTCTCAAACCCAGCGCTTCGCAACATTCTGGGACGTGTCACGGGTGGCGAAGCCTCATTCATCAACGGGCTGATTCAAGTTACAGGTGGTACATCTAATTTGTATCTGATGAACCCTGCTGGGGTTGTTTTTGGTGCCGATGCGCGACTAAACGTTCCTGCCGCCTTCACAACCACAACTGCGACAGGCATTGGTTTTGGGGATCAATGGTTCAATGGGCTGGCAGACAATGATTACTCGACGTTGGTTGGTGTACCCGATGCCTTTGCGTTCGCCACAGCTCAACCCGGTGCAATCATCAATGCCGGAAATTTAGCCGTTACTTCCGGTCAATCCTTAACCCTATTGGGTGGCACTGTAATCAACACCGGACACCTTGCCGCCCCTGAGGGACAACTCACTGTCGCATCTGTTGCCGGTACGAGCCTGGTACGGTTGAGCCAGACAGGTAGCTCTTTGTACCTGGAATTTTTGCCCCTTCCCACTTCTTCTACACCCTCTGCTTCTCCTACAACGCCCTCCTTAGCCCAACTCTTAACGGGTGGAGAGGCTGCTAACGCAACGGGGTTGACCGTTCGCAACGGGGCGGTAGAACTCACTGGCTCAGGCATTCGGGTCGAAGCAGGTGATGTGGTTGTCCGCCGTGCGATCGCCCAAACAGCAATGTTGTCCGCTCAACGCAATCTAGCTTTGGTCGAGAGCCAGTTGCAAACAACGGGAGACCTGTACCTACTGGCACAGGGTACAGTTCAGATACGCGATAGCACCACAAATCCTTTTCTGGCAAAAGCAGGTGGAGCACTAACGGTACAGGGCAATCAAGGCATCGATATTCTGGCGTTTAGTCATCCAGCACCAGCATTGCAAAGTGGTGGCAATCTCAGCCTGATTAGTAATGGCTTTATTTCGGGTGATGCCCACTACGTCAGTGGTGGCAATGTTTTGATTCGCAACCTTGCAGGCGGTGGAGTGCCGTTCATCAGCTTCTACGATCCAATCTTTACGGTAGAGGGAGATTTCATTCAACCCGGTACCTACACAGGCGCTGCACTCAAAGTTCAAGCCGGTGGCAATATTACGTTTGGCGGCATTCAAATTACGACCCCCGACATCACAGCAACGGGCGATCCGGACTCCGCTTTGTTAACGACCAGTCGGGCATTGATTCTGCGATCGGGTGGCAATATCACGACGGGTCAAATCGATACTTCACCAGCGGTAGGAGTAGAGGGTGGACCTGTGATCTTATCTGCGACAGGCAACATTACGACAGGTGAGATTAATACGTCATCCGTCGGCTTCAGCGGAAATACCGTCGCTTTGTTAGCTGGCAGCAACATTACGACAGGTGAGATTAATACGGTTTCCGATGGGGGTTCTCCTGGTAATAGCGGGGCAGTGAGTTTAAATGCAGTAAATGGCAGTATCACGGTAAGCACTATCAGAACATTCAAGGGCGGTATGGAAGCAGGAGCAGCACGTCAACCCGGAAACGGTGGCGCAGTCACCCTTAATGCGCGACAAGACATCGTGATTGATGGTGAGCTGAATAGTGGCAGTGGCGGTATTGGCAGCGCAGGTAGCATTAATCTTTCCAGTGATCAGGGTGAGGTGCGAGTGGGTGGGCAACTGTTTGCTCGTTCTGACCAGGGCACTGGCGGAGCGATCGCCCTCAACACCGGCGGTACTCTCACTCTCAACTCAGTGAGCACCATAGGAGTTTTTGGTGGTGGCAATATCAGCCTCAACAGTGCGGGTGCAATCAATATTCAAGGGGTCATTACCTCAGGTACACGACTTCCACCCGTTACAACCATTCAGACTCCAACCGGAGATGGCGGCAATGTTTCACTAGCCGCTAACGGCAATATCACGATTGGTGGGCTGATCAATACCTCTGTTCCTCCCACTTATTTGTCTGGCAGTGCCGGGGATATTCGCCTTAACAGTCGTGCAGGCGCAATTACTACTCGCGATCGCTTGGATGCTGGTGTGACCAGAGGCCGTGGCGGCAATATTTCTCTTACAGCACAGCAAGACATTAACACCGCTGGCTTAGTTTCCTACGTGGTAAACAACGGAACGGGAAATGCAGGCGATCTTTTTCTAAGCAGCACAGCCGGGGCAATTAATGTTGGTGTGGCTTCACAGGGCGTTAATGGCTTACCCCTTGCTATATCGACCCGTTCTGAAAATGGAAATGCGGGAAACATTCGCTTAGAAGCAGAGACGGGAATTATGATCGCTCCCGATACCGCTTCAGCCGTGATTGATCTAGCAGCAATCGGGGCAACGGGAGATGGCGGCAATCTCACTGTTAAGACGAATAGCGGCAATCTCATGATTGGGGCGGCAATCTCCACGGCTTCAAACAACGGCAATGGTGGTTCCGTTACCCTCGATCCACCAGCTTTAATTCAAGTCAATACCATTAATGCTCAGGGGGGCACCAATGGAGTCGGCGGCGCTATCGATATTACCGCTGGCTTGTTTCGAGCAACGGGCACATTCACTGATCGCAATGGCATTGCTGCTAGCCTTTCTGCGGCGGGTGGGCAGGGTGGCGGTTCAATGATCATTCGTCACAACGGTGGCTCAAACGGAACCCCCTTTATTGTCGGCAATGCCTCTGTCAATGGCACAGCCGGAGCAATCACAACCGGAACAGACAACTCAATTTTGCCATTTCAATCCTTTCCAGGCATTTACAGGCAGGGGAATCCGCCCAATAATATTCAAGTTTTGACGCAGGAACCCAGTCCTCCCTTCTATCCACCGCCTTCAAATCTGCGATCGCAAGCCTTCGTACCGATGAGTAACCTGGATGAACAGGTGTTTAACATTGAAAAGAAATTTACAGAACAGTTCGATCGCGGCATTGGACAACCAGGTACTCCTATTAAAACCTTAGAAGAGATTCAACAAGAACTCAGTACCATTCAACGTCAATCTGGTATTAAAACTGCCATTATCTATGGTGTTTTTGTCACCCAGGCGAGACCGCAGGTCTCCGAGCCTAGAAGCTCAGTCAAAGCAGACCCTTACGTTAAAATTAGTCAGCAGTTACAAAATCAACTCGAACTGGTACTGGTAACTGCCGACAACAAACCGCTTTCTCAGCCCGTTCGTGTCTTGCAGCCGGAAGCGATTAAGGTGGCTGAATCCTTCTCTAGGGCAATCAAACGCGGCTACGAAGATCACCAGGATAGAACATATTTACCATTGAGCCAACAACTTCATCAGTGGTTGGTTGCTCCGCTTAAAGCAGAACTTGATCGGCAAGGGATTCAAAACTTAGTTTTCATTCTGGATGAAGGCTTGCGATCGCTGCCAATAGCAGCACTCCATAACGGGCAATCATTCCTCGTTGAACAATTCAGTGTTGGTCTGGTGCCCAGCATGAGCCTTACCAATAGTCGGTATAGCAACATCAGCAACGCCGAGGTCTTAGCAATGGGTGCCTCCCAATTCCCCGCGTTAGACGGGCTACCCAGAGAGCCAAGTTTACCCTATGCGTCAGTTGAGGTAAACACCATTGCACGTGAATTATGGCAGGGGATCGCGTTTCTCAACACTGATTTCACAGTGATGCAATTAAAAGCCCAGCGTCAGCAAAAGCAATATGGCATCGTACATTTAGCAACCCACGCTGCTTTTGATACCGAAAATCTCAAAGGCTCTTACATTCGCTTTTACAATCAACGACTAGACTTCAGCACACTCAAAACCATCGATTGGAATGACCCGCCGATCGAATTACTAGTGTTAAGTGCGTGCGAAACCGCCATTGGGGGACCACAAGCCGAATTGGGGTTTGCTGGTTTGACTGTACAGACGGGGGTAACCTCTGCACTAGCCAGTCTCTGGTTAGTCAATGACGAAGCAACGTTCGTCCTGATGACAAAGTTTTATCAAAGTTTGAGCACCAGTTCCATCAAAGCCGAAGGACTGAGAAAAGCCCAAATTGAAATGCTCAGAAAACAGAAACCTCAGCGGCTAAGCGTTCTCCTAGAGAATTTAGAGCAGCAAGGTATCGATATACCCGAACTTTTAAGAACGATTGACGAGCGCGTATTCTCTCATCCCTATTTCTGGGCAGGTTTTACCATAGTCGGCAATCCCTGGTAAAGCTACAAAGTAGTAGGCTAACTGAACCACTATGCACTGAAAGTACATAGGTTCCTGAAGGGCTGAAAGCCCAAGTTAATCCGTCATCGCCTAGATCGTCGTAAAAGATCTGTTGCCTCAGAAGCTCTCGTGCTATCGTTCTGCCGACAAGATCTTTCAC
>JBGTJW010000585.1:0-4524 GCA_041744955.1 Stenomitos sp.
CTATTTGCCGATCGTCAATGACCAGGGACAGGTACTGGGAGTCATCACAGAGCGTAGCCTGCTTCAGGCGAGGGAAGCGGCAACCGTTGACCAACAACAGACCAACATCACGCTTCAGGCAGCAAATCAACGCCTGACCACTATGTTCGCAAGCATACCTGCTGGGTTCCATGCCCTCGATCGAACCTGGCGCTTCACTCACTTAAATCAGCGCGCTGAGGCACTATTCCAAAAAACGCAGCAAGAACTTCTGGGTCAAAATGTCTGGGAAGCCTTCCCTGAAGTGGTTGGGACTGTTTTCGACCACGAGTTTCACCAAGCAATGGCAACGCAGGTTAGCGCTCGGTTTGAAGCGTTCTACAAACCGCTCGACAGTTGGTTTGAGGTCTATGCCTACCCGTCGCAGGACGGGTTATTTGTCTATTACCAGGATGTAACAGAGCGCCGCCACTTCCATAACCAATTGCAGCTTCAGACGCAACGAGAACAAGCACTGAACCGCGTAATTCAGGTCATTCGGAATTCACTGGATTTAACCACCGTTTTTGAGACGGCAACGGCTGAAATCGCTCGATTGCTTCAGGCAGACCGCGCCGATGCGATCCGTTATCTGTCAGAGCGTTCGGTCTGGAAAATTGTGGCTGATAGTCACTCCAACCAGGTGCTGGACAATCTTGTCGGCATGGAATTTCCCGATGATGCGAATGAGCCGATCGCCAATCTCAAGCGCTTCGCGGTTGTACAAATTGCGGATATTGCCCAACATCCTGACCCAACCGTGAATCAATACGCCCAGATTCTACCGGGAACCTGGCTTTTAGTGCCGATTCACTTTGAGGCAACGCTTTGGGGTTGTCTGGCTTTGACCAGGCAGCCACAGCAACCCTGGCAGACCGCGGAGGTTGACCTTGCCTGTGTCGTTGTCGATCAATTGGCGATCGCCATCCAGCAATCTCAGCTTTATCAGCAGGTACAGCAGCTTAACGAAACGCTAGAAAGCCAGGTGCAGGAACGGACTGCCCAACTTCGCAAAGCGCTTGCCCATGAGTCGTTGTTGAAGCGCATCACCGATCGCGTGCGCGATAGTCTGGACGAGCATCATATTCTCCAAACAACGATGCAAGAGTTAGCGGCGGAGTTGGATGTGTTGTGCTGCGATACTGGACTGTTTGACTTGGAACACGGCACGGCAACCATCGCCTATGAAGCAATTCGGTCGGATGCGGTTGCAACAGCTAAAGGTAGTGTGCTGCCTCTCAACCCTTTGAGTCCGGTGGATGCTCAAACATTGCAAGGACAATGGGCGCAATTTTGTTCCCTGTCTGACCCGTTGGATGCGGTACGTCAGATTAGCTATCGCTTTACTATCCTAAGCTGTCCGATCACTGATGATCAGGGTGTATTAGGCGATATATGGCTTTTTAGACCGCGTGATGAGTGCTTCCATGAGCCAGAGATTCGTCTTGTCCAACAGGTGGCAAACCAGTGCGCGATCGCCCTGCGACAGTCGCGCCTGTATCAAGAAATTCAGGCACAGGTGGATGAACAGGAGCAGTTGAACGACCTCAAGGACAACTTCCTTAGCTCCGTTTCTCACGAACTGCGGACACCGATGTCGAATATCAAAATGGCGACCCAGATGTTAGAAATTGCCTTGAAGCAAGCAGGCATCGTTAACAGTGAGCCAAACCGCCTTGCTCAATATTTCAAGGTACTGAAAGATGAGTCTGAACGGGAAATTAGCCTGATTAACGATTTGCTGGATCTGTCGCAGGTGGAATCTGGTATAGATGCCTTGACGCTAACGACCGTGAATCTACAACGCTGGCTTACAAGCTTAGTCAGTGGTTTTAGCGATCGTCTTCGGAGCCAAGAGCAACAGATTTTGGTGGATGTACCCGCCGAACTGCCGCCCTTGACGACTGACTTTAGATATCTGGAGCGTGCCATCACCGAGCTTTTACAAAACGCCTGTAAATACACTTCGATGCAGGAGACCATTTGCGTCTTTGCCAGGGCGATCGTGGGTGGCTTGCAAATTGGTGTCAGCAACACGGGTACTGAAATTGCTGCCAGCGAACACGATCGCATTTTCGAGAAGTTTTACCGCATCCCCAATAGTGATCCCTGGAAATATGGCGGCACGGGTTTGGGTCTAGCACTAGTCAAACGCCTGGTCGAGCGCCTGGGAGCCAGCATCCAGGTTGAAAGCGCCGATCGCCAAACCACTTTTGTGATTACGTTTGCGATCGCCGATGAGCCAGCACCAGAGGAAAGAGGCTCCCTCACGACCAATCGCACCAAACACTAAAGACCAACTACCGCTGTCGCCACTTGCTGCGAAATAAAGGGCAGTATGGCTTCATTCTGGCTGTGTGCAGTGCCTTCGGTAAAAACGACCAGCAAGTAGGGTCGGGCATCTGGCAATTCCACATAGGCGGCATCATGGCGAACGCGGCTCATTAAACCGGCTTTAGACCAGAGGCGCGCATTCGGGGGTAAGCCTCCGCCCAGAAAACCAGTCACTTGATTTTCGGGATCGGCGGCAAGGTCAGTGGGGTCGAGCGATCGCCGCATGAGCTGCATCATGGAGTGCGATCGCGTTGCCGATACCGCCACCCCACCCACAATGCTATGCAGCAGTCGTGCCGTTGCCGTTGTCGTCAGGCTATTGCGGTTATCCATCAACTCGCCCAAAAACGCACGTTCTCGTCCATACGCACCATCACACCAGGTCTTTTGGTTCACATTGATGGTGTCAAGTTCGTCCCAGTTGAGTGATTGAAAATAGCGGTTGACGATATTGCGCTGCTGCTTCCAGGTTTCAAAGGGAGCAGTGGGAAGTTCAGGACCGCTCGTTGTACCCGTCAGCACATCCACAACCAGGCTCGTCGCATCGTTGCCAGAATCCACAATCATATCCTTGGTGGCTCGTTCCAACTCGGCTGATGGTTGCGCCATACCGTGCTCTAACCATTCGTGCAGTGCCACTAGATAGAACAGTTTGACCACACTAGCAGGATAAATGCGCTCCACGCCACGATAGCTAAACCCACGCGGGGAGTGCTTCCAAAATTCTTCTGCACTTAAAGCACCACCTGTATTGACGATCGCAGGCGGATCATACACAAGCCACGTCAGCGCGATCTGGTTGCGGGCTAAACCAGGAAAAGCCGCCCAGGTTGCCTCCAGGATGCGATCGCCCAACCCTTCTAACTGCTCATCTTTATGAAAAAACATAGTTATTCAGCATCAGCCCACACGCTAGCGCCCTCTAGAGATTGGTGTTCACGCCTTGGGTATCGACGCTCATCATTACATCCTGTCATAATCCCAACAAGACGCGGGTACAACCTGGCGCTTCTGAAACTACTTCATTTTTGACAGGTGAGATCATGAATGGAAGCGGTCTTGCTATGCCGTAACCCTGAGCATAGTCCACACCAAGCTCACGAATTTTTGCCAAGACACAATCATTTTCTACGTGTTCTGCAACCGTCTTCAGTCCCATGACATGACCAACCCGATTAATCGCTTCTACCATGGCACTGGCGATCGGGTCATCCACTATGTCTTTAATAAAACTGCCATCAATTTTTAGATAATCAACGGGTAAGTTTTTGAGGTAACGAAAGGACGACATACCAGAACCAAAGTCATCTAACGCAAAGCGACAGCCAAGTTGCTTTAAATCACGCATAAATTGGGCTGCCTTGCTGAGGTTCGCGATTGCAACGGTTTCAGTAATCTCAAAACAGATTTGCTGCGGCAAAATTTGGTGAACCGCCAGTTGCTCCCGAATAAACTCAATCAAGTGATCGTCGTTGAAGCTAGCACCAGAGAGATTAACCGCGCAAACGTAAGCAGCACCATCTTTACCGTTCAAAGTATGGCTCCCACCGCTGTGGCGAGACTCCGACTGCATGGCAAATAAGTTGCGAATCACCCACCGATCGATTTCAGGCATCAGATTATGACGTTCTGCCGTTGGCATAAACACTGCTGGCGATACGACTGCGTCAGTGTCGTCCAGCATCCGCAGCAGCACTTCGCAATAGGTTGGCGGTTCGCCGACCAAAGTGACTGGGACAATGGGTTGATATTACAGTTGAAACCGAGTCTCCTTCAACGCTCTGGTAATCTGGCTGATCCACGGTGTGCCGCTATGTGGCACTAATTTATCGCTATCTGGCTCATAAATCTGCACTTGATTACGCCCTTGATACTTTGCCCGATAGCAAGCGGCATCTGCTTTACTCCACACGCCCGTTGTATCCGGCGTAGAGGCATCAATCGGAGTGATCCCAATGCTGACCCCAATCGCAAAGCTTTTATCCTGCCAGACAAACCGAAAATCCTGTACTGTTTGCAGGATGCACTGAGCAATGGCAAGCGCTTGTTCTAGAGAGCAGCGATCGAGCAGTAAGCCAAACTCATCTCCACCTAAACGAGCCAGAGTATCGGTCTGGCGAACCTGGCTTTGCAGCAGACAACTGATCTGCCGTAACAGTTCATCGCCTGCAA
>JBGTJW010000586.1:0-10410 GCA_041744955.1 Stenomitos sp.
TGCGCTCAACGGCTCTTCGCCCATTTCGATCGTGCCCTCCGCAGCAACGATCTCCAGTAGAGAGGCATTTGTATGGTGCTTTACAGCCGCCTGAAACTCCTCTGGATCGCCCACCAGCAAAACCTTTACGCCTAGTTCTTCCTGTGCTCGGAGTGCCCCCGTAACAATTTCAGCCGGAGCATGATCCCCGCCCATTGCATCAATCGCAATCCGCGCCTGCGTCGATCCCATTGGTTAAAGTTATAGAAACCTTAGCAATTCTACCAGATGGTTATGCTTCTATGAAAAACCGAAAGTGACCAGATACTGCCTGCTGGGAAGAACGCTAATAAAGAACGTGCTGACGATCGCCGTGGGGATGTACCAGCGTTAACGGGTAGTAGCGCGCACAGCAGTATCAACGACAAGACCAACATGGTTCGATGTAGAAGGAGCTTGTACCAACGCCAGCAAAATTAAAGTAAACGCAAACGCACCAGCCTCAAGAGTCTTGATTAGTTCCGATCGTCCAATCTGCATAGGGGTATATAAGGTGATTTGTTAAGTATGCGGAGCGAAAACATCGTAAATTGAATCTAAAGTATCCAGCAACTGACCAAATCAATCTTTAGTGGTAACTCCCATTCTAGCGTTGCGACCTTACTAAACTTAGCGCTTATGGCTGACTCACTTAAAGCATCTTTCAACGGAGTCAAAAACAACTTCTTGTAAAGAGCAAAGGGATCAAGACCGACACCGTTGCAGGGTGGTGAGTGCAGCTTAGGAAGGTGAAACTGGCGGTAGATCATGGTTTGTTGATCGTAGTTTGTCGATCGATGCACGCCTAAATCTTACGGCTAAGGATAATTCAAGACGATTGTGCTTTTGACCGACTGCGTGGGCACTCTTGAACGAGAAAACGCTGTCTCAACCAAGACTGATTCACTATTGCTATTGGTTCAATCGTGCCTCTACTACATCGACCTCATCGTCTTCAAAGTTCACTCGTCGTCTTACTGGCTCTTGGTGTTTCTGCGTGCCAGCAGGGATACTCTCAGCCTGTCCGTCCTGCACGACTCCCTCAGGAGGACTTGATTCAGGTCTACACCAATCACGAACCCGCTGCACGGTACACCGAGCCGTACCGCAAACAGACGCGCGATGGAGACGACCTGGAACAAAAAATCGTTGACGCGATCGCCTCGGCCCAAAACACTGTAGATGTAGCCGTACAGGAACTCCGTCTACCCAAAATTGCCGCCGCCTTAGCAGAACGCAATGCCGCAGGCATCAAGGTGCGCGTGCTTTTAGAAAATACTTACTCTCGCCCTTTTAGCACGGTGACACCAGAAGAGATTGCTAAGCAGCCAGAGCGCGATCGCGGACGCTACGAAGAATTTCGCCAACTGGTCGATCGTGATGGGAACGGACAACTGAGCCAGGAAGAAATTGCTCAAGGAGATGCGCTGGTCATCCTCGATCGTGCAAAGGTTCCCCGCCTGGACGATACGGCTGACGGTTCTGCTGGTAGTGGACTCATGCATCATAAATTTGTTGTAGTCGATGGTCGCACCATCATTGTCACCTCAGCCAATTTCACTACTAGCGACGTACATGGTGACTTCAAATCGCCTGCCAGCCGTGGCAATGCTAACAATATGCTGCAAATCAAGAGCCCCGAGTTAGCAACACTGTTCACACAGCAATTTAACGTTATGTGGGGCGATGGTCCCGGCGGCAAGCCAGACAGCAGGTTTGGAGTCAAAAAGCCCTTTTCCCCAGCGCAGTCGGTCAAGGTTGGCGCAACCCTTGTTGAAGTCCAGTTTTCGCCCACCCGCGCCTCAGTCCCCTGGAGCCGCAGCAGCAATGGCTTCATTGGCAAAACGCTGAGTCATGCCAAAAAATCAGTAGACCTGGCTCTGTTTGTTTTCTCTGACCAAAAACTGGTCAACCTGTTAGATCCCATTCGCAAAAATGGAACCGAGGTGAGAGCGTTGATCGACCCGGGCTTTGCCTATCGCCCGTATAGCGAAGCGCTGGATATGCTGGGCATTACGTTAGCGGATGACTGCAAAGTTGAAGCAGCAAACCGTCCCTGGCAGAACCCGATTACGACAGTTGGCGTACCCCGCTTACCACCCGGAGACTTGCTGCACAATAAGTTTGGCATTGTCGATCAAGAAACCGTCATTACTGGCTCTCACAACTGGACAGAGGCTGCCAATATAGGCAATGACGAAACGGTGCTGGTTATACATAGCGCGATCGTTGCTGCCCACTATCAACGGGAATTTGAACGACTCTACACCAACGCCATTCTCGGCATACCACCCGCTATTCAAAAGAAAGCAGACGCTCAACGACGGCAGTGCCAGTTGAGTCAACCCAGCCCTCAGCCTTCAAAGACGATTAAGCGCGCTCACGTTGCAACAGCACCAACTACTAAAGTCGTCAGGCAGCAAAAGCAGCTAGTCAATGTCAACACCGCGACTCAAGCCGAGCTGGATGCGATTCCGGGTGTTAGCGCCAAACTAGCAGCGCGTATCATTACTGCCCGACAACAGCGTCCCATTAAATCCCTGGACGATTTAGACCGTATTTCTGGTGTGGGTCCCAAACTACTGAAGCGGCTAGAAACACAGGTGACATGGTGAAACGCTTGCCACTGGACGATTTAGACCGCATTTCTGGTGTGGGTCCCAAACTGCTGAAGCGGCTAGAAACACAGGTGACATGGTGAAACGCTTGCCCAGGTGCAGTTTAACTCGAACTGCACCTAGCCGTAGATTGCCTTAAACCGCAAAGACATTGGCAATCTTGTACGAGAAGCAAATGCCATAGCGCTGATTCTGCTCTGCATTGAATGCGTTGGCTTCAGCCGTGGTGCTGTCCAACGGGTGCCACCACCGACTCGGCGACCCGGTACACCCTCTCTGTCTGCTGCTGTCGCAGTGGTCGCAAGCGATAGCATGAGAGTTAACAAAGAAAAACACACTGTAAGTTGACGCATAGGTAGGTAACGGTAAGGATAGATGCCCAATACGTTTAGAATCCCAGAACCGAGTCTATCTTGCCAGCGTCGAACCACTGAAATCATCAGGTCTTTAACGAACGAACCTGCTTCATAATTGAACCTTGCCAGGTAAATACACGGTTTGGCTACAAATTGACAAAGAGCTTACAATAATTTGCAGAAGAATAAAAAACGCTCTCATTATTGTTTAGTTCAACTTGCTCCGAATTGTTTAGTTCAACTTGCTCCGACAGCGATCGTTTAGAGCCTTTTTCAGGGGGCGCTCCGCTGTCTAACCAACGGCTAACGCTTTTGTCTAAAAGTCTTTGGTTGAAAGGCTTTGCCCGCAAGCGCTTGTTAGCATCGTAGAGGGAGAATATAAGTTGCTTTGTTGCTCCGTCGTACAGTGGCGTTGACGAATCGTCAGGGTTCTTCCCCAGCAATCTGTTTTCTAAAGGCACTCCTAGAGAGGGTGCAGTTGTTATCCTGAAGGGGCAGCGTTAACAGCAGCCCCTGCGCCATCAGAATTCATGACTCAACAACCTGCCCGTATTTGCATTCTTGGTGGAGGCTTTGGTGGTCTCTACACGGCTCTACGCCTTAGTCAGTTGCCCTGGACAAAGCAGGAGAAACCAGAGATTGTTCTGGTCGATCGCAGCGATCGCTTTCTCTTTTCGCCCTTGCTCTACGAGCTGATGACAGGCGAATTGCAAACATGGGAGATTGCGCCACCGTTTGAAGAATTGTTAGCTGGCACTGGAGTGCGCTTTCATCAGGGCATTGTCACGGGTATTGATCTGTCAGCAAAACACGTACACCTTCAGGATGGGCACGCCTTGCCCTACGATCGTCTGGTGGTCAGCCTGGGTGGTGAAACGCCCCTTGACCTGGTGCCTGGATCGGCAGCATATGCCTTACCCTTTCGCTCGATCGCGGATGCCTATCGTTTAGAAGAACGACTGCGGCAACTGGAAGAGTCTGAGACCGACAAATTACGAGTGGCGATCGTGGGTGCTGGGTATGCTGGCGTGGAACTGGCTTGTAAGCTTGCCGATCGCCTGGGCAGTCGTGGACGCATTCGCCTGGTTGAGCAAGCCGATCTCATCCTGAGAACATCGCCTGACTTCAATCGCACTGCTGCTACAAAAGCGTTGGATGCAAGAAGTGTATGGATCGATTTGGAAACGGCTGTAGAGGCGATCGATGCCGACACCATTTCCCTGCTTTATAAAGGTAACGTCGATACCATCCCGGTTGACCTTGTGCTGTGGACAGTGGGCACTCGCGTCGCTGAAGTCATCAACGCTCTGCCACTCAAGAAAAATGCGCGGGGACAGGTTGTGGTCACTTCTACGCTACAAGCAATTGATTACCCGGATGTGTTTGCGTTGGGCGACCTTGTTGATTGCAAAGATGTTGATGGACAACAAGTGCCCGGTACCGCACAAGCCGCCTTCCAGCAAGCTGAGTACGCGGGTTGGAATCTCTGGGCATCGCTGACAGAGCGTCCGTTACTGCCCTTCCGGTATCAGCATCTGGGCGAAATGATGGCTCTGGGCATTGATAACGCAACCTTGACTGGCTTTGGGCTGAAGCTAGATGGTTCTCTTGCTTACGTGGCACGTCGGCTGGCTTACCTCTACCGGATGCCTACGCTCGAACATCAGGTGCGTGTAGGGTTGAACTGGATTGCTCAACCGTTGCGTGATGCTGTAGCGGCGATCGATGACTAATTCGGGTCAATGCTCTAGCAGTGGCACATTCTGTACGATCCTATTTGTGACGATCGTAGAGAGTTCATCCACTATTACGGGCATACTGGCTAAGAGAATCAACTTCTTCACACAATAATCAGCTCCTGGGCAAGCCGATCAAGCAAGCTTCCACCCAGAAAGCCTATGGTTGAGGGTGAATGTCTATCCTGTCGCGGTTTCGTTGAACGCCACTTAGCCGGACATTCGCGTAGTCAAGCATCCTAGCCCCAACGCTTAAGACTTCCAAAGGCAGCAATCTCCTTAAGCCCTATTGTGAAGATTGTTGTCGCTATCCAGTCATTTTGGTCATAGGTGAGGTGAGAATTAGGCAAATTTAGACAGCACACAGACTGATTCAAGGAAGCCAGGGGCAAATACCAAAAGTATTGAGGGATAGCTAGATGCGTGCGAGTGAACTCCTGAAGCGTTACGCCGCAGGAGAAAGAGACTTTAGCCAGATTAGTCTGTGGGGGGTCAACCTAAGCAAAGCCAATTTGAAAGGCATTGATCTGCGCCAAGCTGACCTGAGAGGGGCAAACTTGCGCGGCATCATCCTGCGGGAAGCGTCCATCAATGGGGCAAAGCTAGCGGAGGCAGACTTAACGGGAGCCGAGCTTTGGGGTGCCGATTTACGCGGTGCCGACCTGCAAGGCGCAAACCTGACCGAAGCCAATTTGGCTGGGGCAGACCTGCGAAAAGCGTGTTTAGTGCAAGCCATTCTAAACAAGGCAAACCTGAACTCAGTCAACCTTAGTGAAGCAGACTTAAGCGGTGCTCACCTTTGGGGCGCAAACCTCTGTGCGGCAAAACTGATGGATATTGATTTACGCGCTGCTAATTTGCGAGGTGCCTACCTTTGTCAGGCAATTTTGAGTGGCGATTTGCGTGAAGCAAACCTGAGTGGTGCCAACCTGAGCTGGACAATTTTGGTGGGGGCAAACCTGCAAGATGCCATCTTAAGTGAGGCAGAACTGAGCAGTGCCAATCTCTCTGGTGCCAATTTGACTAGCGCTAAACTACGCGGTGCCGATCTGCGGGGTGCGGATTTGACCGATGCCAACCTCAGTGGGGTGAACTTGAATGAAGCCAATCTCTCCATGGCAAAGCTAACGGGTACAATCCTCAGCGGTGCCACCCTCAGCGGTGCCGATCTGCGCGGTACCAACCTGACTGAGACCAATCTCACTGCCGCCAACCTCCTTGGAGCCAACCTGCGCGGTGTGGTGATGCCAGACCTACCCACGTCTGGTTAATGACGGTAGCTTGTAGGTTAGCAAGTCTCTACCGTGAGCGGGAGCATACAGCCGTGATACCCTGCTTGAAGCAAAAACTCTCATCGCATGAGACAGACTGTTGCTATCCATTGCTTTTACCTTGCGTTAGTAAAACCCTTAGCCGATGAGTGAGCGAAGAAAACTTCCAAATGTGGTTTTTCTGGATGCGGTTGGTACGCTGTTTGGCGTAAAGGGAAGTGTGGGCGAAATCTATGCTGAAGTGGCGCAGCGGTTTGGAGTAGTAGTCCCAGCAACGACGCTCAATCGATCGTTTTTTCAGAGCTTCCGAGCAGCGGGAATGCCAGCCTTTGGGGACACCGATCGCGCCGAGATTCCAGCGAGAGAGTTTGAGTGGTGGTTGGCGATCGCCACTAACACGTTCCAACGGGCAGGCGTATTGGAACAATTTCCTGATTTTGCCGAGTTCTTTGCAGCACTCTACGCGCACTTTGCCACGGCTGCCCCCTGGATTGTTTACCCTGATGTGCTGCCTGCGCTGAAACGTTTGCAACAGTTTGGGATTCCTCTTGGCATTCTCTCTAACTTCGATTCGCGGCTGTATGCAGTACTAGAGGCGCTGGCTCTGGCAGATTTTTTCGAGTCGGTAACAATTTCAACGGAAGTGGGTGCCGCCAAACCGGATCCCAGGGTGTTTGCGATCGCCTTGCAAAAACACAATTGCTTGCCCAGTGGTGCATGGCACATTGGCGATAGCTTTGAAGAAGACTACCAGGCGGCAAAAGCCGTTGGAATGCGTGGCATCTGGCTGCGACGCAGGTAATTTTTAGGTGTAGAGTTTGTTTCTTTAGGTGTAGTGTAGTAGAGACGAACTGGAACGTCCGTACTGCTAGCGACTCGGCTCTACTGCTGCTATGACTCTGAAACCGTCTCAAATCCTTGACTTGCTGCGAAAGAAGCGGAGTGATTTTACCTCGTTTGACCACACGACCGTACAGGCACTAGAGAAATACCGCCGAGCCTTAGCGTCAGCGTCCCAGGAAACGGGGGAGGATCTGCTAGAGCGGCTGGCGGAGTATGTAGCATACGATCGCGGTGCCGAACCTTGGGAACCATTGGGCGATCATCCCAACTGGCAGATGTCCTCTGGGCTTTCGTGGCAGAGTCGTGAGGAGAGCCATGAGTGGGTGCGTGATCGACTCACAGGCATTGCGACCTTTGCCGTGGATGGTTCCCAAATTTACCCCAGCAAAGACTTTTCGATTCCGGTGGCGCTGGTGCAAATCGGCTGGTTTGAAAATCGGCACCAACCGGGTGGGCAATACGAGAAAGATATTGCTGTGGATGTCATGACTCCAGCAGATCTGAGAGCGAATACGAGCGGCGATCCGGTCGATCGACGGGTCAATATGCGCCGCTTCGAGATGGAAACAGAGCGATTAGTACAATACATGAAAGAACGGGCAGGCTGTGGCACCTGTCTCGCGTTTTTGGATGGTTCACTGGTGGTAACGTTTGCCGAAGCCTTTGATGAAGCGACGCAGCAACACTATATTGATTGCGTCGTACGCCTCCTGCAAGCAAGCGAAAAATATCAGGTGCCACTGGTTGGCTATATTGATACGTCTTATGCGCGTGACCTGACGCTGATGCTGCAACGGGTATCGCCCGGTTTGCCCGATGCACCCGCGATTCATGATGCGTCGCTGCTGCGGGGAATGCAGTGGGGCGATCGCACTCCTTTATTTCGGTGTCGGCGACCCGGCATTTTAAGGCAATATCCCAGCGCGATCGCCAGTCGAATCGGCTTTACCTACCTGAAAGCACACGATGGCTTTCCAGTGCGGCTAGAACTGCCCACCTGGATTGCTGACGCAGGTTTGCTAGAAAACGTACTCGATTGGGTACGTGGCGAAGTGATCATCGGCTGCGGCTATCCGTATGTGATTGAGACCGCTGACCAAACCGCCGTGTTGAAGATGGACGATCGCCAAACGTTTTATCGTCTGTTGCAAGATTGGGCAGAGGACGAAAAGCTGCATTTGAGGCTTTCGCGCAAGATGGTGAGTAAGGCGAGGAGAAGGTAGAGGAGAGAGGAGAGAGGAGAGAGGAGGCTTAGAATGAGAGGGTGTCTGTTGCAAGGACAGTTGGCAATGAAACCGACAGATATGAAACTGGCAACGCCGAAACGGTTCACGATCGCTGAATACCACCGCTTGACTGAGATTGGCTTCTTTGCTGAAGACGATCGTGTGGAATTGATTCGCGGAGAAATTAATTGGATGGCAGCGAAAGGAACGGCGCACACGGTTTGTTGTCGAAACCTACTACGAGAATTAGCAGCGTTGGTTGTGGGCTACGCTGAACTTCAGTGTCAAGATCCCATCGCGCTACCCTCTGGCAGTGAACCAGAGCCAGATTTTGCGATCGTCCGGCAGCGATCGGACAATTATCGATCAGGGCATCCCACACCAGACGACATTCTGTTGGTGATTGAAATTGCCGATTCTTCATTGGACTATGACCGCGAAGTGAAGCGCTCGCTCTACGCTGAAGCTGGTATTCCTCACTACTGGATTTTCAACTTGAGCGAGCAGTGTCTGGAGGCGTATAGCGAACCCTATCAAAACGGAGCTACGTTCAATTACGCTGTAAGACGGATCAGTTTGCCCAATGGAACGATCGCGCTACCCCTGGCAACAACACAAAGCGATGGTACTAGCGATCGCCCCGCTTTGGAGCTTCAGCTTGCCAAGCTCTTTCCGGGTTTCTGATTGAGCCATCAAAGGTACGATCGCTATTATCTGTAGCGCCACTATTGAGCTTGTTACAAACAGTCTTGCAACACTGGGGTTACTACAAATAACCGTGCTCTGCTAAAAAGGTTGACGTGAGGCTTTCTGGCGCAGATGGCTCTGCCATGTTTCCGGTACCCTTAGAGTGCCGCAGGCTCTTCTCAACGTACTTGCCGAGAATGTCGCCCTCCAGGTTTACAGTACTGCCCGGACGGAGGTAATGCAGATTCGTTTCAGCGTAGGTATGGGGAATCACCGCCACCATAAACCAGCGTCCCGCCGTGTCACAGTCCGCGATCGTAAGGCTCACCCCATTCACCGCAATGCTGCCTTTGGGAATGATGTAGCGAGCAACCTGCTCCTGATCAGTCGTAAACGTCATTTCCCAGGAGGTCGCGGTTTGCACAGATGTTTGCAGGTAGCCGATGCCGTCCACGTGCCCTGTGACAAAGTGCCCGCCCAGCTTGCTTCCTACCCGTAAGGATGTTTCTAGATTGACTGGGATACCGTCACCTTGCCCCAGGCTGGAGCGATCGAGCGTTTCTGGTGAAGCGTCTGCCATAAAGCCCTGTGGCAAACACTCAACGACCGTGAGGCACACGCCATCCACTGCTACACTGTCGCCGATCGCCAAGTCTGACAGAATAAGTCCAGACGTAGAAGGCGCACAGGTGATCTTTAATCGGTCAACTCCCAGGGATTGCAGCGTCCCTAAACTCTGAACAAGACCAGTAAACACAGTTTTTCTCAGCTTTTGCTAATTTACAATTCGTTTTGCTCTATTTGCGCCAAAATGCCGCCCTGATCGATGCTTGAGAAACTTCTTCAGATTGTCAAATTTATCAAGTGATCCATTAGGATCAGGGCAGAAATCAGGGCATACTTGAGATCAGATCCCTTTCATCATGACATGGCTGGCTTCTGTCGGTCTTAGCTCTGTTCTTCTCGGTGCTAACGGTTTCTTTTGACCTCATGCTTTAGCTAATTTGGCTTCGCCTGCCCCAACAGGCTTCAAAGATGGCTTAACCGCCCTAGAACGAAGAGTAAATTGGTTTAAGCCTGTGTTTCGTCCTGCTGCTTGGGTTGGTTTCGTTACTTGGTTTCCCGTTTGTTTCAGGTATTCTAGAGGCTAAGACAATGATTGAAATGAAAGTCGCTGGAATTGCATTGGATGCCGCTACGCGCAGTCCCATTGTGCTTCTGAGAGATGCCACCGAGCGGCGACAGTTACCAATCTACATCGGTCAAGATCAGGCAAAAGCCATCATTAATGCTCTAGAGAATCAAACGCCACCCCGCCCGTTGACCCACGATCTGTTTGCCAACCTCCTCGAAGAATGCAACATGAGTCTGGAGCGAGTGGTCATTCATTCTCTACAAGACAATACGTTTTATGCGGTGCTCACTGTGACCCATGGTGAAACCAAAAAAGAAATTGATGCGCGACCCAGTGACGCGATCGCGATCGCCCTCCGCACAAACAGCCCCATCTGGGTACTCGAAGAAGTCGTTGCCGATGCCTCCATTCCGGTCGATCGTGATGCCGATGAAGCTGAGCGCAAGGCATTCCGCGACTTTCTGTCCAACCTCCGTCCCGAAGACTTTTTACAGCGTGGCAACCTCAGCAGTGAGGAAGC
>JBGTJW010000587.1:0-2835 GCA_041744955.1 Stenomitos sp.
CGAGTCAACCTGGACTCATGCGGCATTGGTTAGCCTCTTACTTTCCCATTTTGGATGAAACCAATGCGGTCAGGGCGATCGGCGTGATTGTGGTTGAAATCAGCGATCGCAAACGCACTGAGGCAGCCTTAACCGCATCTCAGGCAAGATTTGCTGGCATTGTAGACATTGCGAATGATGCCATTATCTCGATTGATGCACAGCAACAAATCACCTTATTTAACAAGGGAGCTGAGAAGATTTTCGGCTATGCCGCGGCAGAAGTCATGGGTCAATCGCTGAGCCTGCTTTTACCAGAACGCTTTGCCCATAGCCATCCCCGTCATATCAGCGGTTTTACGCAAGCGCCTGAAATTGCTCGACAAATGGGAGAGCGCAGTGAGCTGTCTGGTCTTCGCAAAGACGGCAGTGAGTTTCCTGCCGAAGCCTCGATTTCTCGCTTGACGCTGGGCAACGAACGCATTTTTACAGCCATTCTGCGAGACATCAGCGATCGTAAACAAGCTGAAGCCACTCAAGCCCGTCTGGCTGCCATTGTCGCCTCCTCGCAGGATGCCATTATCAGCAAAACGCTGGATGGCGTGATCGTAAGCTGGAACGCTAGCGCCGAGAAACTGTTTGGCTACTCAGCCGCAGAGGCGATCGGTCAGTACACTGGGTTGATCATTCCCGCAGACCGACTGGATGAAGAAGCGCAGCTCTTAGCCCAGATCCGCCGGGGAGAATCGATTCAGCAATACGAAACGGTTCGGCGGCGCAAAGACGGCACCCTGATTGACATTGCGCTCACGCTTTCGCCCGTAAGAGATGCTAAAGGCACTATTGTTGGTGCGTCTAAAATCGCTCGCGACATTACCGAGCAACGTGCCTTAGACCGCATGAAAACCGAATTTATTTCCATTGTCAGTCACGAACTCCGCACACCTCTCACTGCTATTCGCGGCTCTCTAGGCTTAATTTTGCGGGGAGTTTACGACAAAAAACCGGACAAAAAACATCGCATGATTGAAATTGCTGCTCAACAGAGCGATCGCCTCGTGCGCTTGGTCAACGATATTCTCGACCTGCAACGGCTAGAATCCGGCAAAATGAAGCTCTCCCTCCAGGCTTGTGATGCCGCTGCCTTGATGCAACAAGCCGCTGACACAATGCGCGCCTATGCCGAAGAGCACCACATCCAACTCAACGTCGCTCCCCTGTCTGTCTCCGTGTGGGCAGCCCCCGACACCATTATCCAGATCCTTACGAACCTGTTAAGCAACGCCATCAAATTCTCACAGGCAGGCGGGCAAATTTGGTTGAGCGCCGAGCCAGAGCTTCGAGGTGAGGGCGAACGGATGAGAGACGCATCTGAGCCTTGCCCGTCCGTTCGCTTCGCCATCAAAGATCTAGGACGCGGTATTCCTTCAGACAAGCTAGAGACCGTTTTTGAACGCTTTCAGCAAGTTGATGCATCGGACTCTCGTGACAAAGGCGGCACTGGACTCGGCTTGGCGATCTGCCGCAAAATGATTGAGCAGCACGGTGGACGCATCTGGGTTGAGAGCCGTTTAGGAGAAGGAAGTACGTTTTACTTCACATTGCCGATGGTGGAAGAGGACGCAGGAGTAAAGGAAACAGGATGCCAGCCAAACGTATACTCGTAATCGACGATGAAGCGGTCATTCTAGAAGTCATTCAAGGCTGCCTGGAAGAATTGGGAGATATGGAAGTTCTGATGGCAGCATCCGGTCTTGAGGGCTTGCAGATCGCTCAGACTGCCTTGCCGGATGGAATTTTGTTGGATGTTTCGATGCCGGGTATGGATGGGTTTATGGTACTGCGGCAATTGCAAGAAAACACCGTGACGCAGGCGATTCCTGTGGTGCTGCTGACTGCCAGAGTGCAACCAGAAGACCGAGCCGCGTTTGCTCAAACAGGCGTGGCGGGGGTCATTTTGAAACCGTTTGACCCGATCGCCCTCGTCGATCAGGTGGCAGACGTTTTTGGGTGGACGCTGTAAATTAAACAAACTTCAAACTTTCTTCAAACTCTTCCTCTAGGGTGAGGACAATGCAGCCCCGGAGGAGACGTGTGTCCACCAAACAAATCTTGGTCATCGACGATGAAGCCGCCATACAGGAAGTGGTGCAAAGCTGCTTTGAGGATCTGGCAGGGTGGACTGTGATCACGGCTAGTTCGGGTCGGGCAGGTTTTGCCCAAGCCCTCACAGCCAAACCCGATGCGATCGTGCTAGACGTGCTGATGGCAGACATAGATGGCATTACACTGCTTCGACAGCTTAAAGCGAACCCTGCAACGGAGGCGATTCCGGTTGTGCTGCTAACGATCGCGACGGACTTTGCAGACCCCCAAAACTGTGCAGCGCTAGGAGCCGTGGGCGCGATCGCCAAACCCTTTGATCCCTTCAGCTTAGTCGAGCAAGTGGCGGACTTTTTGGGATGGACGGTGGAACAATGAGAGGAAAACCCGTGAACCGATCGGCTACAAAGACAAAGAATTTTCAACACGACGCTCAATCAAAGGCAAGTATGAGCCAACAAACTCCAGAAAATGCGTATGAAACCAGTCGCTTAAAGGCACTCTACCAATATGGCATCCTGGATACAGCACCGGAAGCTGCCTTTGACGACGTGACCCAGTTAGCCGCCCAAATTTGCGGGACGCCGATCGCGCTCGTTTCTCTACTTGACCACGATCGACAATGGTTTAAGTCAAAAATTGGCTTGGCGGTTTCAGAGACACCCCGTACGCTTGCCTTCTGCCATCACACAATTTTGCAGAATGAACCGCTGATTGTGCAGGATGCGCTGACGGACGAACGCTTTGCTGACA
>JBGTJW010000588.1:0-2522 GCA_041744955.1 Stenomitos sp.
ACCATGAAGTTGACATCGACGGGATCGAGGCTGTCGAAAATTTCCAGTGCCTCAGCAGTGCTTGCTCTGCCAACATCAAGAGCTTCAGAAAATGTCTTCACACGAATGCTCTCCAATGGTGCAGAAGTTCTTGGGATTAAAATATCTTTTGGAAAGTGTAGCCACCAGTACGTAGGCTTTCTGAGAGCTAACGTTCGTGGTCAGCGGTTGCAAAAGAACTTTCTAGCTTCACCAACAGATAACAACAATCCGCTGCAACAGGCAGAGTGTGTGAAAACTCGATTATAGATGAGGCAGAATAATAGTATATTTGTTCTACTTCATTTGCTTCGGGTGTTGCTTCATGCCTCATATTCAAGGTGTTAGTCGAGAGATTGTGCTTCTGTTTCCGCCGTCAATTGATGAGTATGTCAGTGCGGATAATCCAGTTCGGTTTATCGATGCGTTTGTAGACCAACTAGAGTTAACAGGGTTGGGGTTTGAGCGAGTGACGGCTGCGATTGAAGGGCGACCTGGGTATCATCCAGCGGATTTACTCAAGCTCTATATCTACGGTTATCTCGACCGGATTCGCTCCAGTCGAGCCTTGGAACGGGAGAGCCACCGCAATATAGAAGTGATGTGGTTGCTGAAGCAATTGACCCCTGACCATAAAACGATTGCTGATTTCCGCAAAGTCCATAGTGACGCGTTGCGGGGAGTGTGTCGCGAGTTCACCCAGGTGTGCAAAGAGTTGGAGTTGTTTGGCGGAGAACTGATTGCGGTGGATGGTAGCAAATTTCTAGCCGTCAACAGTCGCAAACGCAACTTCAGCACCACCAAGTTGAAGCAGATTCTGCAAGAGGTGGATGAACAGATTGCCACTTACTTGAGTCAGTTGGACGAGCAGGATGCCCAAGCACCTGTCGAAGATATGCAACCGACTCAAGCATTGCCCGCCAAACTGGTGCGATTGCAGGAGCGCAAAGCGAAACACGAGGCAATGCAAGCCCAGTTGGTGGAAAGTGGAGAAACTCAGATTTCGCTCACCGACCCGGAGAGTCGTTCCATGATTTACGGCAGAACAACTGAGGTTTGCTACAACGTGCAGACAGCAGTAGATAGTCAACATGGGTTAATTGTGGCGCATGAAGTCACCAACGACGTGAGTGACCAAGCGTGGCTGGCAACAATGGCAGTGCAAGCCAAAGAGATATTGGCAGTTGAAGCGATAGAGGTGGTCGCTGACCGAGGCTACTATGACGGAGCGGAAGTCAAGCAATGCCTGGATGCGGGCATCACGCCCTATGTGGCGAAGCCTTTGACCTCAGTGAATCAGAATCGAGGACGCTACACTAAGCAGGACTTCCGCTATGACTTGGCGCGGGATGTGTATGAATGTCCGCAAGGGCAAGTCTTGGAATTTCGCTTTGACACTGTGGAGCAGGAGCGGCACATCCGCTATTACAAAACCTCTGCCTGCCGGGATTGCCCCGTCAAGGACTTGTGCACCAGTAGCAAAGATGGACGACGAATTACTCGGTGGGTGGATGAACACTTGCTCGAAGCAATGGCAGAGCGGGTCAAGACGAATCGAGACAAGATGAAGCAACGCCAAATGATTGTCGAGCATCCCTATGGCACATTGAAACGAGGGATGAATCAAGAATACTTCTTGTGTCGGGGACTGACCAAGGTCAGAGCAGAGATGAGTTTATCAATCTTGACGTACAACTTGAAACGAGTCATTAACATTCTTGGCATCGACGCAATGATGGCTGGTTTGACACGGATGAAATTGCCAAAAGCATGAGAAATGGTTGGCAAACTACCGTAAGCTACAACACTAAAGCCAATGAGTTGGTTAAGTTGATGAAATAGCAGTTTCCTCAAAGCAGGTGAGTTTTCTGTTTGGCGACGCTCCTGAGTTTTCACACACTCTGCCGCTTGCACCCGACCGTATCAAGGCTGTCGGTTTAATCCGAGAAGCTATCTGCGGCGGGTGATGGGCAACGTTATCCTCCCTCGATCGCATCCCTTGCCCCTCACCCAATCTCCGTTCCATCACCCCTACTCACCGCTCCAACTGGGTAATTCGATCCTCCAGGGCGGTTGCATTGAAATGATTCGCTAACAGTTGCAATAACAACCGCGATCGCTCAGCTCTGAGCCATTACCCACTTGCGATCGCAGTACCCCATCCCCCAATTTCTGCTCTAACACCACTACTCACGGCTCTAGCTGGGTAATGCGATCTGATTTTGAATCAGAATTACAATGGCGAATCAACACCGTGCTTATGCAACTGCCACTATCCCAACGGCGGGAAGCCCCCAAACTGTTTAAGAAGCTCAAGGCTAATTAGCTGAATGGTTCGGTCTGGGTATCGTAACCGTGCCTGAAATCGTTCCTATTGGCTTGGTGTGGGCTGCGATGTGCTTTTCCATCGCGTCTAACTTGCGCTCGATCTGCTGCATCCGGTCGGCTGGGTCGGCTGGGTTGAAGTAGTCAGTCAGCAGTTGGAGCAGTAGCCGCGATCGCTC
>JBGTJW010000589.1:0-2925 GCA_041744955.1 Stenomitos sp.
GAAAACTAGGGAGAGCCGTGTGTTTACTTCCTGTCAAAAAACCTCTTCATGCAGACCTATTTCAACAAACAGCTGCATCAAGCCTTTAGGGAAAGAGAAATTTCCTTCCTATTCGGAGTTTGTCCAAAAGATTCAACAGGAATTTGTCGAAGAAAGTGCGATTACCCCTGCCCTCTATCACGTTGCAACAAGCGTAACTGAAGATACTGAATCGCATCCCGGTGGTGACGTGAGTTACCCCATCCACGAAGCCTTAAACTGGAACCTATCTCGCTTTGGGTATCAAGCGCGCACCAATTCGTATGCTGCTTTACTTCTAAATGAGGATGGTTCGTGTTGGCAGGCTAAATTGAGTCACCCTCGACAAGATCCCAAAGGCAAACTTCAGAAGTATGAAACGCCAGTTGGTAACGGTTCTCGCGTCTATCTACCGGCTGTTCCGCCTGAAGTGCGGCAGTTAATCAGTCGCCATCATGGGATCGATGTCCCTCTCTTTGGCTCCTTCTGGAACTGGCTAGAAGCACATCCCGAAATTCCCATGGTGCTAACCGAAGGGGGTAAAAAAGCGCTTGCCCTCCTGAGCCAGGGCTTTGTGCCTTTGGGTTTATACGGGGTAAATGGTGGCTATCAAAAGCGGCTTGATGGCACTCGGCGACTAATTCCTGACATCACACGATTTGCCACTAACGGTCGGCAGTTCGTTTTGGCGTTCGACCAAGACGAAAAAGAATTGACCAAGCGGCGTGTATCGGTTGCGCTCTATCGATTTGGAGGTCTCTTGAAGCTGGCTGGCTGCCCTGTCAGCGTCGCAATTTGGAAACCAAAACAGGGTAAGGGAGTAGATGATTTAATTGTGCAAGGAGGGGTAGCGGCGTGGCAGACCGCTTATGCCCAGGCGCTTCCTTTGCAACATTGGATGATCTGGCAACGCCTAGAGAATCGACTGACTTATCCAACTTTCGTTAAAGTCACCACCGCTGACCTCTCTACTCTAGTTCTTGAGAATCTTCCCGATACCGGAATTTTAGCGATCGAGAGCGCAAAGGGCACTGGCAAAACTAAACAGATCCATGCGTTGGTTCAAGGCTCTGAAAAAGCGATCGCAGGGGGGCACCGAATCGCCCTGATGCGAAACCTATCAGCCCGGTTAGGATTGGACTATAAAGGAGATCTTGATAAAGTCAAAGGGGCATTTATCAATGGAGCTGGCTATACCGTTCGGGTAGGGCTTTGTGTGGACTCCTTGCTTGGCATTGACCCTAGCAAGTTTATAGACTGTGACCTGATTCTTGATGAGGTTGTGCAAGTCATCCGACATCTGTTGACCAGCTCAACTTGTGCCCGAGATGGCAAGCGACCAGCACTGCTATCTCGGCTGCACGAATTAATCCGGGTTGCTCGCCGCGTCATTGTGGCAGATGCAGATCTTAATGATGCGACCTTGCATTATCTCCAGGAACTGCGAGGCGATCGCTCCCCGATTTTTTTAATCCGTAATGCTTACCAGCCCATAGGCTACCCAGTACGGTTTATTCAATCCCCTGATCGCACTGTGATTACTGGAAACCTGCTAACTGAGATGCAATCATTAGAGCCTGGCAAGGTTCTGATGGTGGCTACAGACAGTAAGGGGACGAGTAAGGCGATCGCTCGTCTAATCGCTAAAGAAGCTCCCCAAAAGCGGGTATTGCTGATCAATTCTGAAACCAGTGGCGGTGAGTGTGAACGGGAGTTCATTCAGACTCCTGATGTTGTACTGCAACGAGATGAATATGACCTCATCATTTGTTCTCCCTCGGTTGCAACAGGAGTCAGTATTGAAGCGCAGGGATTTATCACAAAGGTCTACGGCATCTTTACAGGAACCTCCAGCACAGATGCCGATATGGCACAGGCATTAGGTAGAGTGCGAGAGCCTGTGGAACGGATTGTCTGGTGTGCTCAGCGGGGTAGTAACTTCTCAAAGGTAAGCCGCTCTACCAACCCCCTTGAACTTAAGGATCACCTTCAGCAATGCTCGGCAGCTACTATTCAATTGATTCGCTCTAACCTAAAGGAAGATGCCATCCAACAAGTCAGCCGCTATGACTGGCAAAGCGACCCCCATCTTAATCTGTTCAGTCGCATCGCGGCTGAACAAAACTTTGCCATGTATCACCTGCGAGATGCGTTGCTGATTCGGCTCCGGTTTGAAGGTAACCAAGTTAATATCGAAGATCAAGAAAGTAACTTAGCAATCAAATCTCTGTTAGCGATCGCTAGACAGGAACAGCAGGAAGTAGATGCTCTAGCTATCGTCAAAGCAGAAGATTTAACCTTCAGTGAAATCCAATTGCTGGAGCAAAAGGAAGGACTAGCACGGGAAGCAGCTTTAGCAGTCGCCAAGTTCTATTTCAAAGATTTTTACTGCCTCGATCAGGTCACACTCGAAGATGTGTTGTGGGATAACGACGGAAGACAACGTGGAGAATTACTCAACCTAGAAGTGCAATTGTTTCCTGGGGTTGCCACTGATCGAACTGCACGGGCATTGGAGAAACAGGCTACTTGGAATCAAGGATATTGTCCGTGGGACGTTTCTGGTTCTGAGCTGCGGCGGTGGCTTCGCGCTCAAATCGATTTAGATGATCTAATTGCAAAAATTCGAGCTGGGTGGCGGTGGTGTAAGTATGAGTTAAAACCCTATGCCGATCGCGCTCGACAACTCATTCACCAAATCAAAGTCGCCCTTCATTTCACTATCACCGCTAGCATGAGTGATACCCAGATCATTCACCAGCTTCTCGCCCAGATGGGAATCAAGCTAACGATGCACTGGTCCCGGTTCCATCCCGGCTATGAGGGAGAAAAACTGAGAGTCTATCGTTTAAATGTGACTCATTGGGAAAAGCTATGGGTGATTTTGCAGCGACGATTGGAGAAGCG
>JBGTJW010000590.1:0-3098 GCA_041744955.1 Stenomitos sp.
AAGGCAAAAGGCAAAAGGCAAAAGGCAAAAGGCAGAAGGCAAAAGAAAAGACTGAACATCACTCGCTCTTCAATGAGCGATCGACCGACTTTGAGAGCATTTAGACGAAAGAACCTTGTACCAAAGCCCTCTTCCTTACTCTTCCACCCCTTCACTCTTCCACCTTCACCCCTTCACCCCTTCACCCTTGCACCTTTCTACCCCTTCACCTTCTCACCACTAACGCCATTCATCGGTAGCTCAACAATAAACGTGGTCAGCCCTGCTTTGCTTGTGACCCGGATGCTGCCCCCTAGCGTTTCAACGAGCTTCCTTGTTAAGGCAAGCCCTAGCCCTGTACCGCCGTGCTTCCAGGGATCGTTGTTGGGGATGCGGTAGAACTTTTCAAAGACGCGATCGCGATCGCTGGCGGCAATTTCAATGCCCGTATTGCTGACCTCAAAACGCACGTTCGTCGGCTCTACGGCAACGACGATCGCAATCTGTCCATGAGCAGGCGTGTACTTACAGGCATTGCTAAGTAGCTCTGTGATAATGCGCTCCAGGTAGGATTGGTCGGTGGTTAGGGGCGCAAGGGTTGTCGGCATCACGACTTCCAGGTGTTGTTGTTGGCTGTTGATACGCTCGCTAAAGGGTTTGACAATGTTTGGTAGCCAGCTTTGAAGAGACAGTGCTGTTAGAAAGAGCGGTTCTGTAGCCATTTCTAAACGGGAGAGGTCCAGCAGATCATTGATGAGCTTGGTTTCGCGCTGGCACTCACTATGCAAAATTTGGAAATACCGTGCCAGCGAACCTGCATCAGCATCCAGAAGCTTGTCACGACGCAGCACGATTTCTAACATCTGCGCTGCCATTTTGATGTTTGCCATCGGCGTTCGCAGTTCGTGAGAGACAGTGCTGAGAAAGTCATCTTTAAGGCGATTGAGCTTTTCTAATGCTTCAACCTGCGCCTGTGCTGCTTGATAGAGACGTGCTTGCCGCAGGGCGATCGCGCATTGATTTGCCACCTGCTGCACCAGCCGAATCTCTTGCTCGGCGAAGATACGCTCATTATTGCTGACCAGCCAGAGATCGCCTAACACACCCTGATCATCCAGAATGGGGCAGGCAAACATTGCTGACCTGCCCCGCTCTGAATTTGGCAGAAGCGAGCAGAACTGAAAGTACCGTCCCTGCAAGAGCTGACCGTACCCTTCCTTAAAGTTGTCCATCTGCACGATCCGCCCCTGAATGGGAGCTACGGATGTAGTGTATTCATAGCGAACAGTAGACGTGCGCTGCGTCAAGTCGTAGAGGGTAGCATTGCAGCTTCTGACCTTAATTGCGCCTGCTAATTCCCGTACCGCTGTTTGCAAGATTTGGTCTTCGTCGAGACTATCGCGGACGCGATCGGCAATGCGTTTTAACGTTGCTTCAAAATTAAACGCCAGTTGCAGTTGAGCCGTACGGGTCTGTACCTGTTGCTCTAGATCCGCATTAAGGCGCTGCACTTCTTGATATAGCTCCGATTGCTGGATGGCAATACTAACCTGGGCGGCTAACTGTTGGAGCAAATCTGTTTCCCAGGTTTGCCAGTGGCGGGGTTCGCTACAGTGGTGAGCAATCAGCAGTCCCCAGAGTTCATCGTTCTGCAAAATTGGCACGACCAACTCAGCATTCACCTGAAAGTTGGCAAGCAGTGCGACGTAGCAGGATGGCTGGTGGGACTCGGCACGGACATTGGAGACGGCACGCGTGTGCCCATTGCGGTATTTAGGAACATACGATTCTGCAAAGCAGGGATCGGCAATATTTTCGCCCTGAATTGATTTCCAGTCAGTACCGACTGATTCTACGAGGACGGTACCGCTCCAATCGGATTCAAAGCGAAAAAACAGGACGCGATCGGTCTGCAACAACTGTCGTACTTCTGTCACAGTTGTCTTCAACACATGAGACAGGTCAAGGTGTCGGCGAATTTCTTGGACGATCGCGGCGACTAAGCGCTCTCGTTCTGCCTGCTGCCGCGCCGCTTCTTCTGCCTGTTGCCGCTGCGTAATATCGGTCGTGGTGCCAACGTAACCGCTAAGGGTGCCATCTGAGTCATAGTTGGCTAACACCTGCACGAAGACCCAAACTACAGTGCTATTCGATCGCTGAAAGCGGTAGCGCGACTGAAAGCACTCCAACGGCGCACTCTGCATCGCCTGCTGCCATTCTGAATTGACCCGTTCGCGATCGTCGGGGTGAATCGCTTGTAGCCAACCAGTGCCGTGGGCTGCTGCGGCTGTGATCCCCGCAATCTCACACCAGCGCTGATTAACATACGTCGTTTGTCCCTCTCTCGTCGTGCGAAAAATACCGACAGGCGAAACGTGATCCAGCACATTGAGCCACTCCCCACCCGGTTTTAGTGGCGTAGCCGTGTGAGCCATAGGAGGCTCTAAATCATTTGGGTGAGGCTCTCTGTCATTCAAAGTCTGTACGCTTAAGTCTGATATGGAATGCAGTCAATGAGTCCGCTTATACCGTTGGGTATCCGTTGCGTTACCTAATGTGCCCTAGATTATTTTCTTTAATTCGTTCTTTGATGGTTGTATCCTCAAGCATCGATCGCATTCCTGAATGAAGTTTGCATTATTCTCTGTTAAGACTCTACCAAGCAACCCCTCTAGAGGCAGATGCTCATTCATTGGTCTAAAGCTAGCCCTGGTTCTAAACACAGAGGCTCATTGCTCGTAAAGCGCCACCGAAGTGAGAGAATAGGGCAAAGTCAGCGTGGGGCGATCGCTGCCCTTGCTGCCTACAAAGACGGCTAGGGGGAAATAGGACTGATGCTTAAACGAATTTTAGCGATGCTTCTGGTGGTGGTTAGCCTTAGTTTGCAAGGATGTGTGACACCAACGGCTGGCTTAAATATCTATACCGATACCATCGATGGTTACAAGTTCCTCTATCCTAACGGTTGGCTACCAGTCAGCGTTACGAGCGGACCGGATGTCGTGTTTCATGACATTGTGGAGCAGACCGAGAATGTGAGCGTTGTCATCAACCCGGTGACGGATAAGAAGACGTTGGCTGATTTGGGTAGCCCTGGTGAAGTGGGTTATCAGTTGGGC
>JBGTJW010000591.1:0-8932 GCA_041744955.1 Stenomitos sp.
GATCGCTTGTTTTTCAGGTCGAGCAGGGCGTTGCGGCTGATCTGGAATTTGACGGCAAGGACGAAACTGCCACGCACCTGTTGGCATTATTGGATGGTCAGCCGATCGGCACCGCAAGAATCCGTACGCTTGATGCCCAAACTGCCAAAATTGAACGGGTTGCGGTGTTAAAAGCAGCACGAGGATTGGGCATTGGCAAAGGCATTATGGTCGAAGCGCTGGCATTGCTGACTCAGGCAAAGATGGCAGAAGCCCACATACACGCGCAGACAGCCGTACAGGGCTTCTACCAGCAGCTCGGCTTCCAGCTAGACGGTAGCATCTTCATCGAAGCAGACATTCCCCACATCAAGATGAAAAAGCGGTTAAGCCAGCCTGAAGTCTGACGCTTCGCTACTGCTGCCAAACTCATCGCTAAAGCCTATGTGAAGGAAAAAGCCTTTGCAGCCATGCGGTAGGGACGGTTAAGGTTCGGTAATACGACCTCTTTCAGCGACTATTTTAAGAAATGCTGATCAGTGTATTGGAGTATGCTAGTATCAATGGCTGGAAAGGCTACTTCCCCCTGATAGCATTCATTTGCACGTTGCCAAAAGCCCTTTTGGAAAGCATCAGACGGGAAGCATCAAACGCAATATTTACACAATTCAAGCTTTATACAATTTAAGGACATGACCCAGAACGTTATGAACCAGCAGGTTGCTCACCCAATGGTTAAATTGCAGCGTCAGGTGCGATCGCTCGTCGAAGGCAAGCTGCTAAAACCAACCGATAGCATTTGGAAAATTGCCTTGCTCTATGGCGATAATTGGTCTTATTGGAGGCAAGAACTGCTTTCGTTTGAGTTCACCATGCAAGACCCTGTTAGCGACTTGCTAGCGGTGGAAAGCTGGGAAGAAGAAGATTAATAACAGAAGGCAAAAAGTGGAAGGATGAAAGGGTGACGCGAGAGGCTCTTTGCTGCTTCGTTACTGGTCAATTACTTCTGCGCTGATGCACTATTTTGAAAAACTTAGCCCTTAGCCTCTTTAAAGGCAGCGCGCCAACGCTTGCGCTAACTCTCTTGCAGTGCCGTAGCGATCGCTGGCACGTAGGGCGGTGACGCGCTCGATCACATGACGCAGCGGCGGCGTAATAGCCGGGTAGCCGTCCAGCATAAAGCGGTAGCCCTGGCTCGATTTCTTGTAAAGACGGCTGGGGTTTTCGCCGGTGATGAGAAAGATCAGGCTGGGTCCGATCGCGTACAGGTCAGACTGAGTAACAGGACGACCCTGAGCCTGTTCGGGAGCAGCATAGCCTTCAGCACCAATGCGCGTGCTAGAAGGCATCCCGACTGCTTTGACGGCTCCAAAGTCCAGCACAGCGATACGGTTGCTTGTTGTTTGCACCAGCAGATTGCCGGGTTTAATATCGCGGTGAATAATGGGCGTGCGATGGTGGTGGAGGTAGTCCAGTACGTCACAGGTTTGCATCATCCAAGCGATCGCTTGCTGTGCCGAGACAGCGCCCTGCTTGCGAATGCGACGTTCCAGATCTTGACCATGCAGCAGCGCCATCACCAGATACTTTTTGCCTGCTTCAACAAAAAAATCGTAAAATTTGGGAATACCTGGATGATCCAATGTTTGAAGGGTGCTTGCCTCCCGCTCAAACAACTCGCGTGCTTTGGGAATGTGAGCCATGTCAGCATTCATTTCCTTAAGCACTCGTAGCGCCTCTTGTGGTTTCCCGGATGGTAGCACCGCAAGGCTTGAGTGCCAGACCAAATAGGTTGTACCCATACCACCCCGACCCAACACGCGCAACACCTGATATTGGCGGATCGTTTTCTCGACTTTGACTGGCAGCCCACAGTGAATGCAGAACAGCGTATCGCTCGGATTATCGTCATGGGTGCAGGGGCGCTGCGGTGACAGTCTGGTTAATGGCGATACGCTTGGCAACGGTGGCAGTTGGGGCGTTTTAGCGATCCCTGGCTGCTGAGCTAATACAGCACCCGTTGCCATTTGTAGTTTCAGCAAGGGTCCACCCTGCGCCAGTTGCAGCAACGCAGTCTCAGCAATGAGACCTTGAGACATTACAGCACCATTGACAAACGTGCCGTTAGCGCTATGGTTCACTAAATGCCAGCAGCACTGTCCTATTGGTGTGGCACCAGTCCCTTGTCGGCGATCGTCAACCTGCCGCAGGTCTAGATGATGGCGGGAAACCAGTAGATCATCCAGTATGACGTGATTGTCGGGAGCGCGACCAATCCGAATCAGCGTTTCACTTTTGAAGCACCACTGCTTTAAGGGGGTTTTGTTTTGCGGATGGAGGAGGGTCAGGATGACCATTGGCGTTTGAGTTGCAAGTGATGAATGATCGGTGGCAAGAAACAACTCAAAACGTAGGACTTAAAAGGCTTACCGCAGGTGATCGAGATTAGGGCGCACTTTGGCACGGATGGCGATCGTCGTAATATTGTCATGCCCGTTTAATTGATTGGCAAGCTCAATCAATTGACAGACACCCTGCTCTAGGTTGGCTTGCGAACTGAGTAAGGGTTCGACATGAGTACGCCAGTGGGTTTCGAGCAGATCGTTATCGGTCAGCCCGTCGGAACACAGCAGCAACAGCGCGTCTTCGTTCAGCTCAATATACTGAATATCGGGCTTGATAAAGTGTTCGTCGCGAGGGCCTAAAGCCTGGGTCAACTGATAGGCATCGGGGCGCGCATAGGCAATGTCAGGATCGACACCCCGCTGAATTTCCCGTTGACCCACTTCATGGTCGATCGTGATTTGCTCCAGTCCCCGTTTGCGAGTGTAGCGGTAGAGACGGCTATCGCCCACATGAGCGACAGCCGCTTCTGTATCTTGAATGAGTACCACAACCAGCGTGGTGCCCATGCGCCCACTGCCAGAACGGGCATTTTGCTGGTTTACATCGTAGATTGCTTTGTTGGCAAGCTGCACCGCGTCAATCAGCACATCAGGTCCAGGCAACGTATTGGCACCATCGGCTGAGAAGGGCGTACTCTGCCACTTCTCTTTGAAGTAGTGCCGCAGCGTATCGACCGCGAGAGCGCTAGCCACTTCTCCGCCTGCGTGCCCACCCATTCCATCGCACAGAATGTAGAGGTTGCGGGCATGAACCGTTTTACCAGAAGGGCTTTCTAGCTTGGTTGACTGAGTTTCGATGCCAAAGTAGTCTTCATTATGATCCCGTTGCCGCCCAATATCAGTACGTCCGGCATCCTCCAGGTTAAACAGTTGCATCGGCAAGACAACCGTGGGCAAGTCATCGCTATCACGATCGTCATCTGACGCGGGCGGCTCGGTCAGTGGGATTTCTAAACGGGTTGAGGCTGTAGAGGCACTCACGTCGGCAGGAGGAGAGGCAGCGGACAAGTCGGCGGCGATCGCTGCATGATCAGCAGACGGATCAGTTAACTCAAAGCTGTCAGAATCGGACATCATCTCGGGTTCGGATTGGTTTGCCTGAAGTTCCTGGGCGACTTCCTCAATGCGCGATCGCAAATCGGCGATCGTCACCAGTTTGCCAGCCTCTATATCTGCTAGCAGCACATAAATAGCACCGATTTGAGTGCGCTGGGACTGAGCGAACAAAGTTTGCCACAGTTGCCCTAGATCTTGCAAGGTTAGCGGAGCCTCTACTGGGCCAGCATACAGACGTTGTAAGCAAACTGCCTGGTCTTCATCGACCCGCAGATTATCGATTTCTAACAAACTTCGGCAGGCGTGCCATGTTTCCAGTGCGCTCCACAACTCTGTCATTTCATAGAGCCAGTGCAACAGTTGGAGAGCCGGTAGCGCGAGATCAAGATCCAGCCATAAGTCAATCAGCCGTGGTAGTAACGATCGATCCTCCAACACAAGGATTTGTTGCCCCTCTTGCTGCCATGCATCATGAATGACGGGCAACGCTTGATGAAATTTACTGCCCAACGTTAAATAGGGCTGGGCGATCGACGGTACTGCCATTGACTGCACCGACTGCCCGCGATCGGCTTCAGACGGCGCGGCTTCACCCTCCGCTGCCGTAGCCAACAGCGGGTCGCTACTCGATAGCCCTGTTGATGCCTCTGATGCTTGCTTTGCGAGTGCTTCCAACAGCGACATTTGAAGGGGTTGACAGTCCAAAACCCTTACGTGCCGTTCGATCGCGGCTGGTTGGTTAGCTTCCTCTGGCTCTGGCGAGTGCAAAACTTCCAACAGTTGATAGCGCTGATGGCGATCGAGGTAGATCGCCGCAGGGGTCTCACCGACTGATACTGGCTCCTCCGTGGTTGCAGTCATGTTGGCTGACGGGGAGACCTCAGTAATCTGATGGTCAGTAAGCTGATGGTCACCGACTACTAGCGCCCACCAGATTACGCCCGCGATCGCGCCACACTCCTGGCACTCTACGCTGTCAAAAGGAACCAGACTATCGCATTCAGGACAAGTATTTTGAGTGAGTGATGTGCCGCACTCCTGACAAAACTTGTTGGTGTTGGGATTTTCAAACTGGCATTGAGGGCAGACAAGCATGGTGGGACTTCCTAAATTCCCGTCTGGGAGGCTCAGGGTGGGGCAGCAACAGAAACGCATCAACGCCAAGCACGGGTGCTGAATCAAGACGCTGCTACAAGGACGATCGAGTTCTACCTGACAGAACTGTAGCCTATTTAAGCAGAATTCCCAAAAACGCTCCTCTGTGTACAGCTTATCCGAATGTTTGCCACTCAGCACCCACAAGCTGGGGATTCACAGACCCATCATGGCGGGTAAGATCATGCGTCTCCAGTGACTGCGGCTCACAGAGTTAAGACAGACAGCTTTTGCAGCCGATAATCTGCACCTTGTTTAACAGCGCAAAACCCCATATCCACCGATTGGTTTGGCATCATGATTCGTCCCCATTCTGGCGGTTCTACTACGTAGTTGACACCTTGACGCACGAACGTGCCATTCCAACTGTTATTAATCGTTGCCTGGTTCATCTGAAACTTGAGCCGCCAGTTAGAACTGCTGGCGCTACCGCGATTCGTCACGCGAATGGCAGTGCAAAACCCTGTCTGCCAATCAGACTGGATGGTTGCTTCTGCCTGGAGTTGGTTAGCAGTACTGACAGGTACGATCGCCGATGGACGAGGTGATGGCGTGACAACTGGGGACGATTGGGTTGGCAGTGGGGTTGGTGATACCACTGGCACGTTAGCGGGTGGCAGATTGGCAGGTGGCAGATTGGCAGAAGGTAAATTGGTAGACAAACCGGGCGCAGGCAGTAGTTGCCCCAGAAGCGCCTGTTTAGCTGGATCAACGGTACGCCAGTCATCCTGAAGGATGCCACCGGTATCGTCGCTATTGGGATTCCAGCTCCAGTAGGTAAAGCTGAGCTTTTTCTGCTGCATAAAGTTGACTAGCTGGCGTTGCCAAATCCCTTCTTTGGAGCTGGTATCAACCTGCCGTCCACCAAATTCGCCAATGAGGATGGGCGCAATGTTACGACTAGCAAGGTAGTGGAAGCCAATTTCCCAGCGATCGAGCAGGTTTTTGGGAAAAGTTGCTTCTGAAAACCAGGGCTGATTGTAAACACCAGCACCATACTCATGGGGCGAGTACACCAGTTTTCGTGCTGTCTTCAGCCGCACTGGATACCGTCCTGCGCCTTCCAGGTTGCCGCCTTGCCAGTGTGCCGGTAGCCGTTGTCCGGGTACATTCTTTTCGACCCCTTCGACCACAATGAGCCAATGCGGAGCGATCGCCAAAACAGCATTACCCGCTCGTTCGGCTGCCAGTCGCCAATCAGTTGCTGCATCATTGGTGCCCCAACTAGCGCGACCGTGGGGTTCGTTCTTCAAATCAGCGCCAATCACATTAGGCTGGCTTTTGTACCGAGTTGCCAGTAGTTTCCAAGTGTCCAGCCAGTCAGCTTCTGTAAAACCATCGCCATACCAGAGTTCAGGAATACGCTGATTATTGAGGCGATGGCTATCCAGCAGAATCATGAGTCCTTGCCGCTGCGCCTCTTGAATCACCAGATCCATCACTTCTAGAGGCGTTTTGCCTTGCAGGTCGCGGTTACTGCCCAGGTTAAAATCAACGCCGCTGATGGTGGTCGCACGCAAGCTCTGTACGGCATACGGTAAGCGAATGACGTTGTAGCCCAAGCCCTTAATTTGCGCCAGCATCTCCTTATAGTCGCGAAGATGAAGCCCATGGGGTGCTTGCGTTTCGGTTTCAATGCCAAACCAATTAACACCACGCAGTAAGACTGCTTGCCCTCTAGCATCGACAATTTGCGCGCCTCTAGTAGAGAGGGGAAGTTGCAGTGATGCTGCTGCTGCGGGATTGAGTTTATCCAGCGATATACTCAAGCAAAGCGTTACCAGGAACAAACTACTCCACAGCCAGTAGGATTGGCTGGTAATGCCGACTTTGGACTGCAAGGCGGCTACAGGACGCGATCGCCCTTGAGGAAGCGCCCAGCCGACAACCCGCTGCATGAAAGCGCCTAACCCTCGAACCCATCGTCCAAGCTGAATCATAGACCTTACCAGATTTGCGAACCGTTGACTGACGCTATGCGGAGATGCAAACACTGCTAAGGTTGACGCTTATTGTCCTTTAAAAGTGCCTCAGACAGTTACAGCAGTCGAAGAGAACGCGAGGACAGACATAAACCTTGAAACGTTCTTTGAGCAAGGGCTTCGATTCATCCCTCATCCTTTATCCTTCATCCTTTTGCTCTATCTCAAGGCAGAGTTTCGCTTTACTTTGCTCATCCTCATGCACTTGTTCCTGGTTTAAGCACTTGCTGCCAATGCACTGCTGGACTAACCACCGCTGCCTTTTGCCTTGTAGCCCAGCTTTAACAGAAACTCAACGATTTTTTGCTTGTGATCGCCCTGAAGCTCAAGTTCATTCTCTTTCAGCGTACCGCCAGCACCACAATGGGCTTTGAGCGTTTTGAGCAATTCTGTTAACGTCTCCTGGCTCGCTTGAAAGCCACGAATCATCGTCACCGTTTTACCTTTTCGTCCAGCGCGGGATGCCTCTACTCTCAAGCTTTGTTGATTCGGCGGCAGGTCGGGAACGGCTCGTTTAAGCGCGTCTGTGTTGTCTACATTGCCAAATTCTGAGTACACAACCCGTCCACGATCGAGCGGTCTCGCGCTAGCGGCATTCGATTTGGCGGGCTTTTGTTTGGAGGACATAGAGCCGTTCCTTTAGCCTTTCGTGTGTAGGTGAGTACGTTGGGATGGTAGGGTTTGGGCTGGCTTAACAGGGTTTGGGCTGACGCAATATACCTTCAGCACCCAAAAGAAGGATGCTGCATCAAAGAATGAAAGCAATCATGCCTTGATGCAGCCATACCAACAGAAGCGGCTTCACGCCTGCTTTTATTTACCCATCCCCAACTGTTGCGCTTTCTGGTAGACCTTTCCTTCGGTTAGCAAAGAAGGGGCAATGACCACTTCAACTTGCTGCATTTCTTTGATGTTCTTTGCCCCCAAAGTCCCCATGCTAGTTTGCAGTGCGCCCAGCAAGTTGTGTGTACCATCGTCTAGCTGAGCGGGACCACGAAGAATTTGCTCTAACGTACCAGTGGTATCAACGCGAATCCGAGTGCCGCGTGGCAAGATCGGACTCGGTGTTGCCATACCCCAGTGATACCCACGTCCCGGTGCTTCTTTGGCTTTGGCAAAGGGCGAACCAATCATCACACCATCCGCACCGCAAGCAATGCACTTGCAGATGTCGCCGCCTGTAATCAAGCCGCCATCCGCAATGACAGGGACGTAGTTGCCCGTTTCTTGATAATACTCATCACGAGCCGCGGCACAGTCTGCGATCGCCGTTGCTTGCGGCACCCCGACACCCAGCACACCCCGTGAGGTACAGGCTGCTCCAGGACCAATGCCAACCAGGATACCAGCGGCACCAGCTTTCATCAGATTGAGTGCCACTTCATAGGTCACGCAGTTGCCCAAAATCACCGGAATTGGCATTTCCTGGCAAAAGTGAGCCAGATCGAGCGGCACGATCGACTCGGGAGCTAAGTGAGCCGTAGACACGACCGTTGCCTGTATGAAGAACAAATCAGCGCCAGCTTTGGCAACGGCGGCTCCGTACTTTGTCGCACCGATCGGCGTGGCGCTGACGGCTGCAACCCCACCCTGCTGCTTAATTTCGTGAATCCGTTGTTCAATCAGCTCTGGCTTGATTGGTTCGGCATAGAGTTCTTGCATCAGCGTGACAAACTCGCTTTTGCCGACAGACGCAATGCGATCGAGTACTGGATTTGGGTCTGCGTACCGAGTTTGGATGCCCTCTAGATTCAGCACGCCCAGCGCCCCTAACTGAGACAAGCGCACCGCCATGCCAACATCAACCACACCATCCATCGCGCTCGCAATGATGGGAATTTCGCGCTCAATGCCGCCAAGCTGCCAGCGTGTATCTGCCAGCTTTGGGTCGAGAGTCCGCTGCCCAGGCACCAGCGCAATCTCATCAATACCATATGCCCGTCGGGCAGTTTTGCCCCTACCAATTTGAATGTCCACCGTTCTTCCCACGTCTTTTAGTTAGGGTATCAAATCGTGAAGCGGATTGGCGCATTTGGCTGGAGAGAAGGTAAAAGACCAAAGGCGGAAGTTTTAACGACTCCTCACGCCTTACTGAAGATTCGGACAAATCGTTTGCTCAATGACATGGGCGGGTAGATGTTCTTGCCAACCGGAGAGAATTCCGTTCAACTCGGCGCGGAGGGTTTCTAACGCCTGAATCTGCTGGCTGACGATCGCCACTTTATCTTCAAGGTGTTGCTTCACTTCATAGCAAGGCAACTCGCCCTCATCATTAACAGCCAGAATGGTTCTAATTTCCCTCAACGCCAGACCAAGCGACTGTGCCCGTTTCACAAACGCCAGTCGGTTCAAGAC
>JBGTJW010000592.1:0-3324 GCA_041744955.1 Stenomitos sp.
ACTACTTTCGGAATCGAACAACGAATGGTGTTATGGAAGGGATTAATAATCGGATTAAACTGATTAAACGGCAAGCCTATGGGTTTGTGAATTTCAGCAATTTTCGTGAACGTCTACTAGCTTGTTTTTCCAATTAGGAAATCTTATCCCCATGTTTACGGGAGAGCCGGGTATGTAGAAATGAAAACCGAGGAGGATCTGCTCGTCCTTGCAGAAAGAAGCCCTAATCGGTATGTCAAGCGTGAAGACGGAAGCTGGAGTTGTCCTCCAGGTGAAGCTTATGCATCTGAGCGAGGGTTGGTTTACGAACTTTGGTCTGATGCTGATATTAGTCCTATCCTTATCCGAAATATTGAATGGCTTGAAGATTACTACACAGATCCACCACCATCGGTCGATGCCAAAATTGCAAAACAAATTCTTGCCTTGGTTGAATCTGAGTTAGGAATTGTGTACACAGAAGTTTTAAAGACTTTTGACACAATTAATCCCGATCATCTCAATATCCTCATTACGACAGAGCAAGTGTATGTTGATCTGGAAGCTGTTCCACTTGGTACTCCCGATCGCGTACACCTCTTTCTAAACAAAACAATGGCTCTTGCTTACGCGCAAACTAAGCAGGTGAAGCCGATTCCAGTTCCAGAAGGATTTCAGCTAATCCAGATAAATGTCGGCACTTCTATTTCTTGGGATGGACAGTCCTGGAAGATCTTAAACTTGGGAGAAAGACAGGTTAGTCTAATCAATGAGGTCGACAAAGTTGAAGATATTCCAAACCAGGAATTTGATAAATATCTTGAAGATGGCAGGATTGTTGCAGCGAATCAGCTTGAACCCACTGCTTCTAAGGAGGGGCTGGAGAAACTTCTAAAGACGAGACCTGAAGATCACCAAAAAGCTCAGGAGCGTTTAGAGGCAATCGGACCCTGGCTTGGAGACAATCCGCCACCTTATCCACCTCGTAGTATTCGTCGCTGGCGAAATGATTATCTTAGTGGTGAAATGCTTTACGTCAATGGTTACATCGCACTTCTACCACAGCAAGCTGGAAAAAATAGCCAACCTAGAATAGACGACGCACTGACAGAATTTACTCACAATTTTCTCAAGGAACATCATGAGAATCCAAGAGTGCGGATGCCAAAGGGACTATACAGACAGTTCCAAAAAGATTGTGCAACGCATGAACCACCGTTTAATGCCCCCTCAGAGAAATGGTTTAGATTGCAAATCAAGAAACGTGCTGGCTACGCACAGACTTTAGCGCGTGAGGGAACAAGAGCAGCAAATCAGAAAAAACTCTTTAGGGCTGGCATTGGAGTACCAAAAAATAGCGAACTACCGTGGAATGACGTTCAGATCGATCATACGCAGTTACCGATTCAGTGCATTGCTTCGCTTCTTTCACTAGATACCTGCAATATGAGTTCTGCACTTCGCTTGAACGAGATTGTACTTGGACGACCCTGGGTATCAATGGCAATCTCGTCCAGTACGAGACGGCTTCTTGCGCTCTATCTCTCTTTTGAGAACCCAAGCGTTAGAAGTGTTCTGATGCTACTTCGGATTTTGGTTCAGCGGTATAAGAGACTTCCTCGACGTTTGACCGTAGATAGCGGTTCGGAATTTGACAGCATCAATTTCAACACCTTCTTGGCTTTCTACAGATGCGATAAACGATTCCGACCTACGGGTGAACCTAAATATGGCGCTCCAATTGAGCGTGTCTTTCAAACTACTCAAGATCAATTTATTTATGACTTACTGGGACAAACTCGGTTGATGGTTGATCCTCGGATGGTTTCCAAATCTGTCAATCCTGAAAACCTGGCTTTCTGGACATTACTAGAGCTTTTGAAGGGACTTGAGAAATGGGCTTACGAGATTTACGACAACCGTCCACATTCATCGCTCGGGGCGACTCCCAAGCAAGCTTATGAGATGGGGATAGCACTAGGAGGATCTCGTGAGATTCGACGGCTGGATCACAATGATGAAACATTCAAGATTCTCACAATGCCGTCGCCAAAACATGGAGAAACGAGAATTGTCCAACCGAATGGCAGGGGTGTAAAAATTGATCACTTTTACTACTGGTGTGCAGCTTTTAATAATCCAGAGATTATGGGAAAGGCTGTTCGTGTCAAGGTTGAACCTTTTCATCCTGGAATTGCGCATGCCCTTGTGCAGGGGCGATGGCAGGAATGTATATCTCCCCATACACACTTTCTAAACGGCTACACATCGAGGGAATTGCAGATTATCGGGGATGAACTGCGTGAGCGAAAGAGGCTTCGCGGCGAAAAAACAGAACTATCTGACAAGGAAATTGTGGCGTTTCTAGAGTCAAATCAAGCACTGGAAGGTGAACTTCTTAAAGACCGCCTGCGTGCTCTAGAAAACAAAGCTTCAATTGATCATTTCGAAGGCAAAGAAACGTCTTACGCGCCCTACTCCTCGAATCAGTCAGCTAGTAATACCATCCAAACTAACAGTTCTGAGAATTCAGAATCTCAGGAGGTAGTTGAGGACGAGGATGGATCCGATGACTTTGAATATTATGGAGCTTTCTAATTATGGCAGAAGAGGGCTTTCCTCATAAAATACTCAACTTGACAGTAGATGATCGGGTTGACTACTTCTCTAAGTTTATTATGTCTCACCCCATACTTAGAACGGTTTTCGATGAGTTAATGTTAATGCTTTACCAAGCTGGAGATCCATCCCTCGTTTTTTTGTTGGGACCAACGGGAGTAGGAAAATCAACCTTACTAGCACGCCTGGTTGAAAAAGTTTTGGAAAAGGCTCTGGAGGAAATGCAAATTAATCCAGGATACATTCCCATCGCTGGAGTTCTGGCAATATCGCCTGAGTTCAGCCAATTTGATTGGTATGACTTCTATACACGTGGGTTGAAGGCTTTGAAAGATCCATTTATTGAGAAGGAGGAAAATCATAGACCTACTAAAAGAAACCTGCGTTCTGCTTTTGAAAGTGCGCTAAAAAATAGAAATCTTGACTTCTTCTATATTGATGAAGCCCATAATTTCTGCAAAGTTCCAACTGGTAAGCAGCTTGTCGATCAAACGGATTGTCTCAAATCAATTTCCAATTGTTCCCAGGTTTCGATGCTTTTAACCTCAACGTACCAGGCAGAAACGCTACTCAATTTGAACGATCAGCTATAGCGGTTATCAGCCTGATGCAGTACAATTCACATAGTTTTGTGCTTTCAGTTCATAACCCCTATGAAACCTTACTCACTAGACTTGCGTCAAAAAGTTGTTGATGCCTATGAATCCGGTGGCATTTCACAACGTA
>JBGTJW010000593.1:0-23515 GCA_041744955.1 Stenomitos sp.
GATCGGTAATCTCAGTGAAGTGGCGTATCAACAATTTCTCGATCGGGTTCAAAACGCTCTTAAGCCTGGAGAATTCTTCCTTCTTGGCGTTGATTTGCAAAAAGATCCTGCCGTTCTTGAAGCCGCTTACAACGACGCGCAGGGCGTTACCGCAGCCTTTAATCTCAATATTTTGAGTCACTTAAACTGGCGGTTTCAAGGCAATTGCAACCCTGAACAATTTGCTCATTGGGCGTTTTACAACACCGTAGATCATCAAATCGAGATGCATCTCCGCAGCTTAGAAACACAAGTAATCAAGCTTGAAACGCTGAATTTTCACACAATTTTGCAGGCGGGCGAAAGTATTCATACTGAAATTTCTCGCAAGTTCCATTTGCCAACTCTCGTTGCCACGCTCGAAAACTACGCACTGCATCCGCTGCAAATTTGGACTGATCCACAGGCGTGGTTTGGTCTTTTGTTGTGTCAGCGCCAGTGTACGGTTGAGGATTGTCCGTAAAAGGGAGAGCAGAAGGCGGAAAGTAGGGTCAGTGGTTAAAGTAAACTCACAACGTTCCCTCACCTTTCTTCGCCGCTTTCTGTAACTCAACCGTCCCGTTGCGTATCTATTCAGTATCCCAACCGAAGATTCTATCTGCCTAGCTCAAAGGCACTGTAACCAGTTCAAGTTTTTGAGCTTTGCTTCATACGAATGCTAGGTTGCACGTACTTTTATATATAAGGCAACGCCTTATCACTATGAACACTCATTCTTTGCTTGCTAAACTGCGATCGCTACAGCAGTCTCGTAAAGCGGTTCGGTTTGTTTCGTCGATCGCGGCTTCAATGTTGACGGCAGGCACCGTTGCTATGCTTCAACCTGCCCGTGCCGACATGACAACTGTTAGACAGCCGCTATCAAACCTTTCGTCCACGATCGACATCGCAACGCAACGAACAACGCTATCGATCGCCACTCAATCACTAGCCCAAGTACAACCAGGGAAAACCTTTCCAGTTGTGCAGCAGAAGGGTCTTTTTGACCTGTTTGGGCCATTAATGGTCGGCAGCATTGTTGTAGTAGGCGGCTTAATCTTCTTCTCTTCGATCACCGGACTGATCATTATCAGTGAGCAAGAAGTCGGCGTTGTTGTTAAAAAGTTTGGTGGTCGCCTGCCTGCTGGACGGTTGATTGCCCTCAACGGCGAAGCGGGTTATCAGGCAGATACACTGGCTCCTGGTTGGCATTGGGGGCTGTTCCCCTGGCAATATGGTGTGCAAAAGCAGCCCATGATCGTTGTACCTCAAGGTGAAATTGCCTTGCTCGTTGCTAACGATGGTGCCGCCGTGCCAGCAGAGCGCATTTTGGCAAAAGTGGTGCCCTGCGACAATTACCAGGATGCCCGCAAGTTCCTCACCAATGGCGGCGAAAAAGGTCGGCAGATGGGCTTTTTGACCGCAGGTACTTACCGCATTAATACCGCTCTGTTTAAGGTGATTACTGCCGCTAATGCCAGCCGCCATGACATGAGCGCGGAAAAAATGCGAGTGTATACAGTGCAATCCGATAAGGTCGGCATTGTCACGACGCTGGATGGTCTGTCCATTGACGCAGGTGAAATGGCGGGTTCTACGGTTACTGGACACAACAATTTCCAAAATGGCGAGAAGTTCATCCACGCCGGTGGACGGCGCGGTTTGCAGGAGCAAATTTTGCTCTCTGGCTCCTGGAACCTGAATCCCTGGTTTGTGCAGGTCGAACAGTTGCCGATGACAGAGATTCCGATCGGCTATGTGGGCGTGGTCATTGCCTATGTTGGTAAAGCGCACGAAGATATTAGTGGTGCCGCCTTTACGCATGGCAATCTGGTGCTGCCAGGGCACAAAGGCGTGTGGACAGAGCCGCTCTATCCGGGTAAGCATCCGTTGAATGCCCGTGTGATGAAGGTCGAACTGGTGCCGACAACCAATATTGTGTTGAACTGGTCGAGACGCACAGAGCGACACAGTTACGACTCTAATCTGGAATCGCTGACAGTACGATCGCGCGATGGCTTTGCCTTCGACCTGGAAATTGCTCAAATCATTCACGTAGGTGCGCTTGATGCGCCAAAAGTCATCTCGCGCGTGGGTTCCATGCAAAATCTGGTGGATCATGTCCTGGAGCCAACGATCGGCAACTACTTCCGCAACTCGGCACAGGAATGCACCGTGCTGGATTTCCTTAGCGCCCGCAGCGATCGCCAGTCCGAAGCCGCCGAATACATCAAAGTTGCCCTTCGGAGCTATGACGTACAGGCGATCGACACGCTGATTGGTGATATTCAGCCGCCTGAGACGCTCATGCAAACGCAAACCGATCGCAAAATTGCCGAGGAGCAGCGTAAAACCTACGAAGTGCAGAAAATGGCGCAGACTCAGCGGCAGCAGTTGGTACGCGAAACGGCACTGGCAGACATCCAGCAAGAAATGGTGAAGTCAGAACAGAACGTGAATATTGCAGAACTGCAAGCCAGAGCGGATATTCAACGTGCCAACGGTGAAGCTGAAGCTATCAAGCTAAGAGCTGTCGGTGATGCGGACGCAATTCGAGCTACGGGTAACGCACGCGCCGAAACCTATGAAGCGGGTGTGCGGGCGCTGGGTTCTCAAAGCTATACCGCCATGCAGTTGATGCAGATTATTGGCGATCGCCATGTGCGCCTCATCCCCGATGTCCTCGTTGGCGCGAACGGCAACGGCACTGGTTTAGTGGATGGGTTGCTCTCGATGATTTTGTGGAACCAGCAGCGAAACGGCAAGGTGGATGGTGACATATCGGAGCCATTGGCTCAGGCAGAACAACCCGATCTGTCACCAAACGGAACGCTTGAACCGCACGCAGTACCAGCCTTCGACCCGGCGCTCGGTGCTGAGATTGAAGCGATCTTCAGCTCTGAGACACGGTAGAGACTTGAATGCAGGTGTCAGAATAAAAGCCTGATGCCTGAATCCCTTATTGCTCGCTCTATGAGCTATTGCCTAAACCCAACATGCAACGTACCGCAGAATCTTGACAGTGCTGAGTGCTGTCAAGCCTGCGGTTTTTGCTTGCAGTTGAAACGTCGCTATCGTGCTGTACAACTGCTTGGTCAAGGGGGCTTTGGGCGGACATTTTTGGCGATCGATGAGCAGCCAGAGGCAGAGGGCAGAGGGCAGGAAGCAGACGATCCAGAGTTAGAAGCTAATGGTGACGCAACTCGCAAACCCCGTGCTTCCCAGGCAGCTTTTTGTGTCATCAAACAGTTTGTCCCACATCAGGTAATGCCCGAACCGGAGGCAATCGCTCTTTTTCATCAAGAGGCACAGCGACTTGATGAACTAGGTAGCCATCCACAGATTCCGGCTTTGCTGAATGCGTTTGAGGACGATCAACGGCTTTATCTGGTGCAAGAATTTATCGACGGACAGAACCTTGAACAGGTTTTGGCACAGGGCGCGGTGACAGAAGCCTTTATCTGGCTTCTGTTGGATCAGGTGCTGCCGATTCTCAAATTTATTCACGATCGCCAAATCATTCACCGCGATATTAAACCCGCTAATCTGATCTGGCAACGGGATGGTGAGTCTTCTCGTTTAGTCTTGGTAGATTTTGGTGCAGCGAAATTAGTGCAACTGAGCGATCGCCTCAAAACAGGCACCAGCATCGGTAGCGCTGAGTATGTCGCGCCAGAACAGGCACGGGGTAAAGCCGTTTTTGCTAGCGATCTCTACAGCCTGGGCGTTACCTGTATTCATCTGCTGACGGATTTATCGCCGTTTGATCTCTTCGATTTGTCTAACAATGATTGGGCTTGGCGGCAGTATGTGTCAAATCCAGTCAGCGATCGCCTTGCTATAATTCTCGATCGCCTCCTGCAAAATGCCTTGAGCAAGCGGTTTCAATCCGCAGATGCAGTAATGAGGGCAATTCAGGAGTCAGGAGTCGAGAGTGAGAATGATGAAAATCTGCTACTAAAAACTAGCAACCAGAACCTAACCACTCTTTCAACTCAAAACTCAAAACTCATAATTCAAAACTTTCCCCGGATCGCCCCCTGGTATCACGCTCATACCTTTATGGGGCATACCGCCAGCGTTAACGCCGTTGCTATCAGTCCCAGTCGTCCGATCGTCGCCAGCAGTAGTGAAGACAAAACAATGCGCTTCTGGAATTTACAAACGGGCGATGTGATAACGGCTGTGCTTGATCATGTGCTGGCGATTCGTGCGATCGCCTTTAGCCCCGATGGTGCCATCATTGCCTCTGGAGGACAGGATCGGACTGTTGTACTGACGCGAAAGTGGTATCTCGATATCTCTGGTCGTAGCGAGGTTTTGGGGCAGCACACGCAAGCCGTTACCGCGATCGCGTTTACCCCCAGTGGACGAATGCTTGCCAGCGCCAGTCGCGACAAAACCATCAAGCTCTGGAATCTTCAGACACGAGAAGAACTTTACACACTGAAAGCCCATCGGCTGAATGTCACAGCGATTGCCTTTAGTCCGAATGGACAGTTTCTTGCCAGCGCCAGCGCCGATCACACGGTCTGTTTGTGGACATCCGAAGCAAATCTCACCATTCAGATGCGCTACACCCTGGGCGATCACGTCGGCACGGTGCAGGCAGTTGCCTTCAGCCTGGATAGTCAAATGCTGGCGACAGGTGGGGACGATCGCACCATCAAGCTTTGGAGCACACAAACAGGGCGCTTGCTGCGTACCTTACCAGGACACTCCTGGACAGTGAGTGCACTAAAATTTACCCCCGATGGCACGACCCTCATAAGCGGCAGTTGGGATGGCACCCTAAAGCTATGGGATTTAACCGACACTCAAGCAGCGGCGATCGTCCTGTCTGGACATAGTGACTCGGTGAACACCATTGCTCTCAGTGCTGATGGCAAAACGATCGTCAGCGGCAGCAGTGACAAAACAATTCGCGTCTGGCAAGTTGCAGCGTGAGCGATCGTCTACGGCTAGAATGATGGAAAGTGAGGCGTTATTGAGATTAAGTCGTCTGCCTTAGACTAATAACCAACCTTTCTTATCTGCCTGTAGGGTTTTATAACTAATACCAAATCCAAAAATAGGCGCTACAGATCAAGCCACCAAGCCGCCCTCACCCTCAATCCCTCTCCCCAAGGGCGAGGGAAGTTGCCTCTCGCTCCCTTCTCCCACAGGAGAAGGGCTGGGGATGAGGGTAAAAGCTCTGTAGCCTTTGCAATTTGATCTGGTATGACACGTTCCAGAGGTAATCGTGGTTGCTACAACACCCGTCTTAGGAGAACAGCGCGTCATTCTCCAAAACATCAGTTGGCAATGCTTTGAGTATTTGCTACATGAATTAGGCGAGAATCGGGCAGCTCGGCTCGCCTACGATCGAGGAGTTTTAGAAATCATGTCGCCTTTCATGCCTCATGAACATGTCAAACGACTCATTGAACGTTTTGTTGAGACACTTTGCGACGACCTTGATCTTCCCATCCGCAGTGCTGGCTCGTTGACCTGCAAACGCAAAGACTTAAAGCGCGGCATTGAACCCGATTCCGGCTTTTACATTCAGACCGAACCGTTGATCCGGCACTTGGAACATATCGATATGATGCGAGATCCGCCGCCAGACTTGATGCTGGAGGTAGACTTTAGCAGTTCTTCCTTGAATAAAGAGCCGATCTATCTGGCATTAGGAGTGCCGGAATTTTGGCGCTACGACAAGGGCGAACTCACGATTAAACAGCTACGCCAGGGACGCTATGTGCAGCTTGACCATAGCCCAACGTTTGCCAACTTACCTTTAACGGAAATTCCTAGGTTTATTAGCCAAAGCAATCAGTTGGGCGAGAGGGGTGTAGTCAAAGCCTTTCGAGCCTGGGTGCAGGAACGTCTTGACGCACAATTACCATAAAATGAGCTGTGCTGCTTTATTGAAAAATTGGCGGCAAATACCCCAACTCACAAGCAATGTTGTGATCAGCGTAGCAAACGCCAGCATAAACATTACAAGCATCTGGTAAGAGGCTGCCACTAAGGGATCAGCTCCCGCTAAGATTTGCCCCGTCATAATTCCCGGTAGGGTGACAATACCAACGACCATCATGGTGCTAACGGTAGGAATGAGACCTGCTTTGATGGCATCTTTGCGGTATTGCGCGATCGCCTGCTGAGGTGTAGCGCCCAAACTCAGGTGCGTTTCAATCTCTAGCTGGCTGCTGTTGAGAGTGCTGACCAGGCGTTCTCCCACGATCGCGGCTGCATTCATTGCATTCCCTAGCACGATGCCTGCCAGGGGAATCAAGTATTGCGGCTCGTACCAGACCTGCGGCTGAATGACGAGTAAGCTCGTATACGCCAAGGTCAAAACGGTGCTAATGAGCATGGCACCCCCTACCAGAGGCAGCAGGTGCGGTACTTTTTTGCTAATCCGATTACGAGCTACGATCGTGGCGATCGCTAGCATTACTCCCAGCACCACCAGCACTGCCCAGGGATTGCGAATGGCGAAGACTGCCGCCAGCACGTAGCCCACGACCAACAATTGCATCACTGTGCGTCCGGTAGCGACGGCTAAGTTCCACTCCAACCCCAGCCGTTGCCATGCGGAGAGGGCTATGGCGATCGCCATCATCCCCAAAGCCCAAACAAGTTGTAGTGGTGAATCCATAAAATAGAGTTGTTGGTTGTAAAGGCTTGCGGACAGATTAGAACGGTGATTAGTGCTAAAAGAAAGTAAGCAGTTGGCAAGCAGTAAGCAACTTTAACTCATAACTCAAACAATCTTCCCTTACTCCCACTGCTCCTCCCCCTTGGGCTGAAACAATCAGCACTGCAACTTAGTCCAATCAACTAAACGCTGCAATTGATTCCATTTGTGGGCAAAATTTGATTTTATTAACATGTGATGTGTGGTGTAAGTGAGTGAGTAAGATTCCCCCGTTCGATCTATCTGAGCAGTACAAAATCATTGGCGATGAGGTGAACGCGGCAGTGTTAGCCGTGCTTGCGTCGGGTCGTTATATTGGTGGTGCTACGGTTGAAACGTTTGAGCAACAGTTTGCTCACTATATCGGCAACTCAGAGTGCATTGCCTGCAACTCTGGCACCGATGCCCTGTATTTGGCATTGCGAGCGTTAGACATTAAACCGGGCGACGAGGTGATTACAACCCCGTTTACGTTTATCGCCACGGCAGAAGTTGTCAGCGCGATCGGTGCTACACCTGTTTTTGTCGATATCGAAGCGCATACCTTTAACCTGGATCTCGATCGGGTCGAAGCGGCGATTACAGAACGAACGCGGGCAATTCTTCCAGTTCATTTGTTTGGGCAACCAGTCGATCTGACCCGGCTGATGGCGATCGCTCAGGCTCACAATCTTACTGTCATTGAAGATTGCGCTCAGGCTGTCGGTGCAGAATGGGCAGCGCAAAAGGTTGGCAGCATTGGGCACATCGGCTGCTTTAGCTTCTATCCCACCAAAAATTTGGGCGCGTGTGGCGATGGTGGTGCGGTGACAACGAATGATCCGACGATCGCTGCCACTATCCGAATGCTGCGTGACCACGGCAGACGAGCGGGTGGCTATTATCACGAGGCGATCGGCGTTAACTCCCGTCTGGATGCTCTGCAAGCCGCTATCCTACAAGTCAAACTTCGCTATCTCGATACCTGGAATGATCAGCGTCGCGCTGTTGCCGATCGCTATCATCAGATGCTACAGCACGTCCCAGGTCTCGTTCTACCGCAAGAGCCGATCGGTGGTAAGGGTGTTTGGAACCAGTACACGCTTCGCTTGCTCAGTAGTGCGCTACACCAGACAGCATCAAACGACGGTAAGCACAGAGATCAGGTGCGCCAGCAGCTACAGGCAGAAGGGATTAGTTCTATGGTGTACTACCCTCTACCGCTGCATCTCCAGCCCATTTATAAGGATCAAACGCAAGCGCCCATGCACCCGATCGCAGAGCGAATAGCTACCGAAGTGCTGTCATTGCCAATGTTTCCTGAAATGCTACCGGAACAGCAAGAGCAAGTGGCGTATGCCTTAAAGGATTGCCTGAGCGATCGTGCCGCTTGATGGATGGGAACGCTAGACGGGTAAGAACAAAGTGACGAAAGCTGTCGTGCCTCAACCTTGCCCCGTAGAGTGACAGTGCCTGCTAAGTCTGGTTTCTAGAGGCACTGGGGATCAACCCTTGCCTTAGCTTCAGGTGCTTTTCTATACACATTGCCAGTGGGTCAAGCAGTATACGAAAATGTTTGTAGTTCCGTATACTATAGTGAAGTAAGGCAAAAAGTAAAGCAAAGATTAAGAGCTGAACGTTGAAAGCGTTTAGCGCTCTTTTTGCAAGCAATTGATTTTACTGGGGGCGATGCTAGCAAGCTGCGGCGCTGCCCTCACTTTTTGAGAGCACGTTAGAGAGGTAAGAGCCAGCGTGGGTCAGCATCCCCTTAGTCAATTGAGACGTTACGATGCAGGGGCGATCGCGCAGTATTATCGCTATCGCCCCTGGAAAGCACTTTCTCGTACGCTTCACGTTATCTTTTCGTTTGTCGGCTTTTTTCTGGGTCTAAAGTGGGATGCGTGGCAAGGTAATCAAGAGCGTCACAAGCTCAAGCGAGCCGAGCAGCTACGTAAGACCCTAATCAAGCTGGGACCGACCTTTATCAAGGTGGGTCAAGCCCTTTCTACGCGACCTGACTTGATCCGTAAGGACTTTTTGGACGAACTGATCAAGCTACAGGATCAGTTGCCACCCTTTCCAACGCCGATCGCCCTGGCGCTGATCGAAGCCGAACTCGATCGCACTGTTAACGAAATCTTTAGCCAAATCTCGCCCTTACCAGTAGCAGCGGCTAGTTTAGGACAGGTCTATCATGCCCGTCTTTACACGGGTGAGGAAGTTGCTGTCAAAGTGCAGCGTCCCAATCTGCTGCCAGTGATTACGTTAGACCTTTACTTAATGCGGCGTGCCGCGAGTTTCTTAGCGCCCTGGCTACCGCTGAACCTGGGGCATGACCTGGCTCTAGTCGTAGATGAGTTTGGTATCAAGCTCTTTGAAGAAATTGATTACTTGAACGAGGGACGCAACGCTGAAACGTTTGCAACCAACTTCCGGGATGATCCAACAGTGAAGGTGCCTGCAATTTACTGGCGCTACAGCAGCCAACACGTACTGGTTTTAGAGTGGATTTATGGCTTCAAGCTAACGGATACCGATCGCATCCGTGAAGCAGGGCTGGCAACCGATGCGCTGATTGAGATTGGCGTTACCTCCGGTTTGCGTCAGCTCCTGGAATTTGGTTTCTTTCATGCCGATCCGCATCCTGGTAATCTCTTCGCGATGGCTCCGCACTGCAACGTGGACGGCAGCAAAACGACAGAACAGCCGATCGCTCAGATGGCATACATCGACTTCGGTATGATGGATCAGCTTGACGAGTCTGCGAAGGAAGCGATCGTGGATGCGGTCGTGCATCTCATCAACAAAGATTATGTTGATCTGGCAAAGGATTTTGTGAAGCTCGGCTTTCTGACTCCCGATACCGACATTCAGCCGATTGTTCCAGCCCTTGAAGCGGTGTTAGGCAACGTGCTAGGCGAAAGCGTGAAGGACTTTAACTTCAAAACCATCACCGATCGCTTCTCAGAGTTGATGTATGAATATCCGTTCCGCTTACCAGCTAAGTTTGCGCTGATTATTCGTTCGCTGGTGACGCAGGAAGGTCTTGCGCTCACCCTCAACCCTAACTTCAAAATTGTCGATGTTGCTTACCCCTACGTGGCGCAGCGCTTGCTAAAGGGAGAATCGCCAGCACTACGACGCAGACTGCTTGAAGTGCTGTTTAAAGATGGGAAGTTCCAGTGGGAGCGGTTAGAAAACCTGATTGCGATCGCCCGTAGCGATCAGTCGTTTGACCTCTTGCCAACAGCACAACTCGGTATTCAATACTTGTTGTCCGATGAAGGCAAGTATCTGCGGCGACAATTGGTCATTGCACTGACTGAGGACGATCGCCTGCATACAGAAGAAGTCCAGCGCCTCTGGAATTTGATCAAGGATGATCTTCAACCTGGGCGTTTATTTAATGCCGCGATCGGCGCATTGGCAGAGCTATCAACTGCCAGCACCGCAGCCTTGTTGCCATCCGTTTTATCCTCAGTCCGCAAGCTCTAGAGCAACGATCGGCGTAGAGACGAATGACGTTCCTGCGATCGCTCGGTACAACCTTTGACTGCTGTTCTTTCCCTACCGTTTATCTTGCTCCCAGTTGGGCGGACGAAACAAACGTTCAGGCATTGAACAGCAGTCATTTTTGCATTGTCGTTTGGCTTAACATCAAAAAAACTTTACAGTTCTCAATAACTAACCGATAAACCGTTAACCTTCGTTGCGAAGCCGGGAGTGGAAAAAGCCTGCGTGATACATTCGTGACGTGGTTCAGGCTCTAGAGTTAACAAGGAGAACGCTTTGAATTCGTCTTTACGTCAATCCTCAAACGCTGCATACCGAGAAGACTTTAGCGAGTACGTCGCGCATCTCCAACTTCACATGGCACTCCAAGCCCGTAATCTGGTGCCAACGCTGACTAATACGGTTGATAGCCGTGAGCAGATGCTGCATCAGACTCAGGCAACCTTTGAAAAATTAGTTTCTCGTCAGGCGCTTTAGTACAAGTAGTAGCCTTCAATCTTTGTAGCAATAGGAGCGGGGACTTTGCCTATGAGTAAGGGGTGTCCCTTCTCCTCTCAAGCCTCTTTGCTTTTGCCCAGCTTCTTGCAAACTTTAATCGCCAATCGCAGGTGGCACTGTTAGCGCTAAGGCTTTAGCCCTGTGGTTTGTTGAGTCGGCAGTTTAGCTGTGAGCTAAGCAACTCAACAGTGATGCTTGTCATAACTTTTAGCTTTGTTTGGTATCAGCCCACATCTGCGCGATCGCAAAACGCATTGCTTGACCAACGGCTGACGATCGGGCAGCGTCAGGAGCCGTTTTCTCCCACCGCTGGATGTGGTCGCAAAAGCTTTTGTCTTGTTTAGCGCGCTGTGTAATGACCTGACTAATCACTTTCTTCTGAATCGCTTCTGTCGCAATGCCCTGGTGGTTCAGATACTCAAGTAGTTGCTGCACGCTCTGCACAAATTGGTCGGGAGCCTGAGTCATCATAATGTGCTGGATTTGCCGCACGACTTCCTGATAAAGCCGGATGCGGCGATCCTGTGATAGTGCCTCTGGTGCGGATCGGTTAACTTGGGGTGGTTCCAGGGCTAAGTTGGGTTGCTTGGTCTGGGGTGCGATCGCCAACAGGCTAAGAATTTCGGTTCGATGCGTGATCAACTGCTGCAAAATTTTTGGATAAATCTGGAAGATGCGTCGCGTCACCGCTTTGGCATTTACTAGGCGCGTTGCCTTTAACTGAATCAGGTAGTTATCGTCTGATGGCTTATAAGCTTTTATCGTCAGTCCTAACGCGTTTTCTTCAAGATCAAGCTGCGCTAACGTAAACGCAAAGGCTTCCCAATTCGGCGGTTCGGTAAAATAGACCTCAACCACTGCATTATCTTGCTGATAGTGCTGCTCTAGCTCGCCTGCTTCTAGATCACGCCCAACTGGGTAGCGATCGGCAGGGTTTTTAGTCGTGTAATCAAACCCAGTAAACACATAGCGGCAGTTGATTCTAGAGCAATCTGTGTTTTCCAGGTGCCAATTAGCAATGCAGCAGCCGGTCATCTGCGCCCCGTCTAAATTGGTGCGAATGAGATGACTTTCCAGCAAGTAAGCATCGCTGAGGTCGGCTTCGCTCAAAGACGTATCGCTCAAATAGGCTCCGCTGAGATCCGCTCGTCGCAGATCGGCTCCACGCAGGTTCGCTCCGTTAAGGTCTGCCCTTAAGAGATAGACATCTTGCAGGTTTGCCCGTAAAAGCTGGGCTTTACTCATGCTGGCTTTGAGCAAGTAGGCTCCTGTCAGATTGGCTCGACTGAGGTCAGCATTGGTAAGAACTGCTTCACTCATGTCTGCCCCAGTCAAAACAACGCGATGCAGATCCGCTTCAGTGAGATTAGCCTGTCGTAAATACACGCCGTTTAAGTTGGCTTCGATCAAGTTTGCGCCAATCAGCGATGCCTCTCGCAGGTTTGCTTCCTCTAGATGCGCCTCTCGCAGATTTGCCCGATCGAGCGTAGCGTTAGTGAGGTTGGCACGACGCAGGTTGGCTTCCATTAATTCTGCTGCAACCAGGCAACTGTTACTCAATTTTGCCCGTTCAAGGTTGACCTGATCGAGTTTGGCTGCCTGGAGGTTAGCGCCACTAAGATCGGCTTCCTGAAGTACTGCCCAGTTTAGATCAGCCGCTTCTAACTGTGCCATCCGCAAATCAGCTTTGCTGAGATTAGCGCCGCTCAGGATTGCCTGGTTCAGCACGGCGTTATTGAGTGACGCACTGCGAAGGTCTGCCCGTCTCAGGCAGGCTCCTGTCAAATTAGCGCGGCTCAAAAAAGCCCAACTTAAATTAGCGCCTGTCATGTTAGCGCCTGTGAGGTCAGCATCACGCAGATTGACCCCACTCAGGTTAGCGCTGCTAAGGTCAATCTGAGCAAAGTTTCGTTCGCCGTTCTGGTAACGCTCTAGCAAATCCTGTACTTGCATATTGACCTTTGAAGCAGGATGACGATCGCGATACTGCACGCATAATTTTGACTCGTCTGTCGTGGTTGCTTCGGTATGGGGGCAGAACGAAGCAACTTGATGTTAACAGTCGATCGCAATCATCATGTGTGATGCAAATTATACAGAGCGAACAGAAAAAGAGGGTGCAGGGTCTTGGATGGGAGGGGGGAAGAGGGGAGGAGTAAAGGAGTGAGAAGGTGAAGGAGTGAGAAGGTGAAGAGGGGGAGGGGGATGAAAACGAGCCAATGGCTTTAGGGTAGCCAGAGGGGGCGCAACCCTGGCAAGGGTAAGGCTTCGGGCTGCGGTTTGACGTTGAGATCAGCAGCATCAAGGGGCAGGAGCCAGAGACGGCTGTCGGCGATCGCTTTTCCCATGCTGTTGCGTAACGGTTCACCTGCCTCCGTTTTGCCCTGGACGGCTTCTGTTGTTTGGTCAAATAACAGCGCTAACCCATCTGGTGCCAGACTTACCTGGACATCACGTTGATTGGGCAGAAGGACAAGCGGACGAAGTTTGGCGGTCTTAAGGTCGATCGCCGCTAGATAGGGCTGTTCGCGGTAAATCTCGCCTTCAGTGAGGAGTTCAGTCAGCAAGCAGTAAAGGGTTTGCTTAGTGGGGTCAAAATGAGTGCTGATAATAGAACCAGTTGTGCGAAGCAGTTCCTTTTGGGTGTTCTGGTTGCTCACCAGAAAGAGCGATCGTGTGTTGTCGCTATTGAACTTCACCATCGTCGCCAGCGAACCATCTTTGGCAAAACTGAGCACCATGCCAAATTTAGGCAAAAAGTCCAACGGTTTGCTATCGGGCTGCAACGGTAAAATCGCCAGCCCTTGCCCCTGAGCGATCGCCAGCGAATTACTATCCGGCGTAATCACAAAATCGCCCCCTGGTTCGCCTTTAAGCGGTTGCGGTAGTGTGCCCGTCTTGAGCAACCAGGGACCAAAATCGCTTGGATTTTGACGACTGACCCGTTGCACAACGATCGCATTGCCGTCTGCCGACAGGTCAAACTTGAGGTTTTGATAATCTTTGTTGTCCAGGACTAGCTCGACTTCTCCGGCTGGGGCATCAGAGGGCGGCGCAATCTCTGCCGCGACCTGAGCATAGGACTGCACAGGCGGCTTGATCTGAATGCCCGTCGTCACGGTAAAAAGCTGCTGTTCCGTTAACATTGTGGGCTGGGTAGTGCGCTGCGTTGCTGCAAACAGCAATCGATCGCCCAGAGGGTACGTCTGAAATTCCATGACCACCAATTCTGGCGGCGTAAGAATTTGCTTTTGTTGCTGATTGAGATTAAACAGCACTAAGCGCCCCGCTTCTTCACCCTCTACGCCGATATAGGCAAAGGAGCGATCGCGCGTCTGAAACTGCCCTGAGAACGGCTGGATGGCGGCACGGCGACCCTCTGAAAAGCGATCGTACGCCTTTTGAAGCCGCACCTGAAACTCCGTACCGTAGGGAGCAGGCGTATTCAGCGTGTATGCCATGCGTCGCCCCGACCAACTTACCTTGCCGGGTAGCGGTGGCTCAATGCGTAGATTTGACTCGACGCTGTCGCGATCCATCGGGCGACTGAACGTTAGCGTAAAAGCCGTATCGTCAGCACCAACCTGTTTGTCTTGCCAGCTAAAGTCGCGTACACGAGCCGCTGCCTGCCCTCCGCTTAATAGCAGGATGCCAATCAGCAAGCACAGCGCTACTATAAGGACGACAGCAACGCGATCGAGGGGTTGTGGCAAGAAGCGTAATCTGGTAGTAGATTTTGAGCGAGTCAATGGGGCACTCTAGGTAAAGACAGCAAAGCCGATCGTCAACACACTCCGATCACCAACACACCATTGTTTCGTGACCTGACGTTCTGGGCAATTGGAGAAGGATAGACGTGGGACTCTCATTTAAGCACTTAGGTTCAGATATTCTACTCATTGAGCAACTGCTGGAACCATCGCTCTGTAGTCATGTGATACAGGTAGCAGAATGCTGCCAGTTTAAACCATCCAGCATTTTAGTGAATGTAGTCGATACGGATGTTCGTAGCAGCGATATGCTCCCCCTGGGTAACACAGGGCAGCAGCTTCAGGAATCAACGAACCAGATCTTGCTGACGAAAGTCAAGCTTGTTCAGGATCTGCTTTTTAAGCATTACGGCATCAAGTTTTCTCAAGCAGAAATGTGCTCTATCTTGCGCTACAAGCCAGGACAGCGCTACAAACGTCACGTTGATAACTTACTCCTGGCAAGCCGCTTTCAGGAAGTTGCCAATGGCATCCCCACCCGCGATATCAGCATCGTCGGCTACTTGAACGACGATTTTGAGGGCGGCGAAACACTATTCGATCGTCAAAATATTAAAGTTAAACCCCAGGCAGGCAGCGCAATCGTCTTTCCCTCTTATTACACTCACCCCCATCAATCGCTGCCCGTCATCCGAGGACGAAAATACTCCTTCAACAGTTGGCTCTTTTATTAAGCAATGCAAATTAGGAATGAGAATGCAATCACACCGAATTTTGTAGGATGTGTGAGGCGCTAGTCGTCACGCATCAAAGCCTGGAGTTGATGCGTGACGCTACGCTAACGGCATCCTACGCAGAATGACAGGTTATTTAAGCTACGATCCTTAGCTTTTGCAAAGGGATGGCTAAAGTCCAGACCCATCAGCGCCGTTACGATCGCGACCAGTGACGTGACCGTTTAAGGGTGAAGTTGTGGCAAGGAATTGACAGTAGTTCTTTCAGTAAAAGCTTGCCTTTCCTGCTCTTTCGGTAATATGATGGGAGACTGTGTTGAATAGAAGCCGACCCATGCCTAAGCTGAAGACCCGTAAAGCCGCCGCCAAGCGTTTTAGAGCCAGCGGAACCGGAAAAATAATGCGTCGTAAAGCCTTTAGAAGCCATTTACTTGAGCATAAAGGCGCTTCGCGTAAGCGCCGTCTTGCAGGTGTGGCAGTTGTAAATGAGCGGGATGAGGCAAACGTGCATCTCATGCTCCCTTATCTATAGGCTGTGTGTTCTGAGTGTTGAGTCAATGATTCAACCTTGAAACTCAAAGCTTACTAAACTAGCAGTCAGAACTTAGAGGAATTAGTAGAAATGACACGGGTAAAGCGCGGCAATGTCGCTCGCAAGCGCCGCAAAAAGATCTTAAAGCTGGCAAAAGGGTTTAGAGGTTCACACTCTCGCCTTTTCCGCACAGCTAACCAGCAGGTGATGAAGGCGTTACGAAATGCTTATCGCGATCGCCGTAAACGGAAGCGTGATTTTCGTCGTCTCTGGATTACCCGCATCAATGCAGCGACCCGTCAGCACGGTTTGAGCTACAGCCAGTTTATGGGTAGTCTGAAAAAGGCAAATATCCAGATTAACCGCAAGATGCTGTCGCAGATGGCGATTCTTGATCCGGCTGGGTTTAGTCAGGTCGTTGCAGCCGTCGGTACTGCTGTAAAGAAGGCAGCTTAGTCCAGGTTTGACTGCTTGGCATGGCAATGAAACTGTCTGCGCTGCTCGGTAACGTCTTAAGTCTAAGCGTGTTGGGGGTACTGTTCTCAGTGCCTCCAATTTTTGCTGCTGATTTAGAAGCGATCGAGCAACGGGGTCGTTTGATTGTGGCAGTGAAGGATAACCTCCGCCCGCTAGGCTTTCGGGGAGCCGATGGACAGCTACAAGGGTTAGAAATTGAGATCGCCCAACGACTGGCACAGGAATTGCTAGGGAGCAAGGATGCTGTTGAGCTACAGCCTGTAGTCAACCAGGAGCGGCTGGCGGCAGTACTAGAGGGCAAGGCAGATATCGCGATCGCCCGTGTGACGGGTACGCCCTCTCGTTCGCGGCTGGTCAGCCTCAGTTTGCCCTACTATCTGGATGGCACAGCTTTGGTTACACGCGATTCATCAATGCAGCGGTTAGCAGATGTTGGCAAGCGTGCGATCGCCGTACTGGATGGTTCAAGTACGATCGCAACTCTACGCTACCGTCTACCAGCGGCAACCCTGATCAGCGTGACATCCTATGCTGAAGCTTATACCTTGCTCGAAGCAGGTGAAGCGGTTGCCTTTGCTGCTGATGCAAGCGTGCTAACCGGATGGGTACAAGAATTTCCGCGCTATCGCCTGCTGCTGCCTACCCTTTCAGCAGAGCCACTCTGCATCGTGATGCCAAAAGGCTTGCAGTACAACGATTTGCAACTTCGTATCAACCAAATTATTGCCCGCTGGACAGCAGAAGGATGGCTACAAGAGCGTGCGCTTTACTGGGGACTGCCGTAAGGCATCAGCGGCGAGTGCTTGGGTACGAGATCGGTCTTGGAAGACGAGTGTAAGGTTGCGAGTGTGGCGGATGCGAATGAAAGTGGCTAAATGCTGTAAAAATGCTGATGGCTTAACATTCATCCTTTAGCCTTCCTTCGACCTCTCCCATTTTGCGATAAGGTTGATGATAGGCAGCTTTGACCGTTCTTTGCGTAAACTAATTCTTGGTATGGATACACCGTCTCCCCTCATCTATATCTCCTTTCTACTGTTGCTGCTTGCCTTTGCAGGCTGGTCTGTCGTGCGCCAAATTCTCAAAACGCGCAAAGTAGAGTTAGCGCTCGCTAAGTTGCAGTCAAAACTGACTAAAGAAGCCGGTTCCGCACAGGAATACTACGAACTGGGCAGCATCTATCTTGATAAGAAGATTTATTCTCAAGCGATCATGCTGTTTCAGAAAGCCTTGAGAGCAGAGGACTTGCAGGAGTCAGAAAGCGCACCCATTTACAATGCGCTTGGTTTTGCTTACTTTGCCCAGGAGCAGTACGATCTGGCGATTCGTCAGTATAAAGATGCGCTCAAGATTGATCCAAACTACGTCACAGCGCTGAACAACATTGGTCACGCCTACGAGCGTAAACAGTTAGCGAGTGAGGCGTTGGAAGTTTACGAGCAAGCGCTAACGATCGAACCCCAAAATGCCACGTCTAAACGTCGTGCAGAGTCATTGCGGAAGCGTTTTGTACCGTCCACTTAGAAGGGGAAGCGTAGTGCGAATTGCCCTCGTCTACCGTTCCGGTACATCGGATGTTCTAGACTGAGAGATGATTCTTGAGTCTGAAAAGGAACTGGGCAATGCGACTGTCTCAAATGCTGTTTGTGACGCTTCGAGAAGATCCGGTAGAGGCGGAGATTCCCAGCCATAAGCTGCTGCTGCGGGCAGGCTACATTCGGCGCATTGCGGGTGGTGTGTATGCGTACTTGCCCTTGATGTGGCGAGTCTTGCAGAAGGTGTCGCAGATTGTCCGCGAGGAAATGAATGCCGCTGGAGCACAAGAATGCCTGCTGCCCCAGTTGCAGCCTGCGGAGCTATGGCGCGAGTCAGGACGGTGGGATACCTATACCAAAGCAGAAGGCATCATGTTTTCGCTGGTCGATCGCCAGCAGCGCGAAATGGGGTTGGGTCCCACGCACGAAGAAGTGATTACGACGATCGCGCGTGACATGATTCGCTCCTACCGCCAATTGCCGCAAAACCTTTACCAGATCCAAACGAAGTTTCGGGATGAGATTCGTCCCCGCTTTGGTCTGATGCGCGGGCGTGAATTCATCATGAAAGATGCCTATTCGTTTGATGCTGACGAAGCCGGACTCAAGCGGCAATACGAAAAAATGCACACAGCTTACTGCAATATTCTGAACCGCTGTGGCTTGGCTTTTCGGGCAGTGGATGCGGATTCAGGCGCGATCGGTGGTGCAGGTTCGCAAGAATTTATGGTGCTGGCAGAGGCAGGGGAAGATGAAGTGCTGTACACCGAGGATGGTCAGTACTCTGCCAATGTCGAGAAAGCTGTTTCCCTACCGTCTGATGCCGAGCCTTCCTCCTTCACTGCTTACGAGAAACTAGAGACTCCTGGCACAGAGACGATCGCTAAATTGTCTCAATGGCTGAAGTGCTCTCCCACGGCGATCGTCAAAAATGTTTTGTATCAGGCAGTCTTTGATAGCGGCAGAGTGGTGCTTGTCTTAATCAGCATCCGGGGCGACCAGGATGTGAACGAGGTGAAGCTACAAAACGAGTTGGTCAAACTAGCAGACCAGTACGCTAGCAAAACGCTTCTGTCGTTGACTGTGCCGGATGCAGAGACGCAGTCAAAATGGGCAGCAAAACCACTGCCGCTCGGCTACATCGCTCCCAACTTAGAAGACAGCTACATCAAGCCACCCAAGCCAGCGCCAGCAGGACAGGCGGCTGCTAATCCCGTTGCCCCAAAGTTCTTGCGGCTGGTAGACAAAACTGCCGTTGACTTGGCACATTTTGTCACAGGCTCTAACGAAGCTGGTTACCATGTGGTCGGAGCCAACTGGGGTAAGGAGTTTGAGCTGCCGAAGCTGGTGGTGGATGTGCGAAAGGCGCTGGCAGGCGATCGCGCCCAGCATGACCCCACTCAAACGCTTAAAACGGCTCGAGGCATTGAGATTGGGCACATCTTCCAACTTGGTACAAAATATTCTCAAGCATTGGGTGCAACTTACACGAATGAACAGGGCGAAGAAAAGCCTCTAGTGATGGGTTGCTACGGTGTGGGTGTTTCCCGCCTCGCACAAGCAGCCGTCGAGCAATCCTACGACAAAGATGGGATCGTGTGGACAACTGCGATCGCTCCCTATCAAGCGATCGTTGTGATTCCCGACATTGCCAAAGCTGAGCAAGTCCAGGCAGCCGAAAAGCTGTACGACGAACTCAATCAGGCAGGCATTGAAACCTTGCTGGACGATCGCAACGAGCGCGCAGGCGTAAAGTTTAAGGATGCCGATCTGATTGGCATTCCCTATCGCCTTGTGACGGGGCGATCGCTCCAGCAAGGCAAAGTTGAAGTGGTCAAACGTGCTAGTAAAGAATCGCAGGAAGTGCCGCTTGAGGATGTGGTCATAACCTTACAACAGTGGCTTTTGGAGCAACATTAAACTTTGGAATTTCTCACCATTTTTCTTTCTAGCCTGATCACCCTGCTTTCCCCAGCAGGCGTTGTGGTCGATCGCGTTGCTCAAACGACGATTCGCAAACAGTTTGAATCAGTAGAACAACTGGAAGTCCGCGTTGACAATGCGCCGAGCTATCAACTTGTACAGGGCAAAGCCGATCGTATCCGCATTGCGGGACGTGGGCTGTTTCCTGCCCAAGACATTCGGCTGGATACGTTCGAGCTAGAAACCGATCCCGTTCAGCTTAATGCTGCTCGTCTGCGGCGCGGTCAGCCACAGCTAGAAAAACCGCTCCGAGCCGGAATGCGGCTGGTGCTTAAGCAAGACGATATGAACCGTGCGCTGCGATCGCCTCTCGTCCTCGATCAACTCAAGGCGTTGGGCGTTAACGTCCTGGGACAACAGACCAGACAACGTGCCCAACGGTATACGCTGCTAAACCCTCGTATTGAATTCCTCGCGAATCAACGCTTGCGGCTTCAGGCTGAACTACAGGAAGCAGCCGATCCCGACACTATAAAGATTGTGGTGGAGTCAGGGATCGCCATCATTGCAGGACGGCAGCTACAGCTTCTCAGTCCCGTTGTGACGTTGGACGGTGAAGCCGTACCAGAATCGATTATGCAGTCGATCGCGAAAGGCATTAGCGCACAGTCTGACCTGCGCCAGTTTGAAAAAACTGGTCTAACCGCAAGAGTTTTACAATTGAATTTGACAGAGAATCAAATCAATCTGGCTGCTTTTGTCCAGGTTACGCCAGATAAGCCACGCTAAGAAAGCGTTCCACTTTTCCGAAATCGCTCTGGATGGCTTGGTAGTTATCCAGGAAGCCTTCACCCGCTCTGAACGTCACTTGCAAGGAGAATTTGCGTTATGGAAGACCAACGATCGCGTCGCCACCTCCCACTTGGGATCATTGCAGGGTTATCCGCTCTCGTACTGGCTACAGGTAGTGCCGTCGCCTGGTGGGAGTGGCAAGCTGCGTCACGCAACGCACCCGCACCAGACGTAATCGAAAATTCCCAGGTGCCGTCAGACCAGCAAAAAGCACCGTCAGCAGTGATCGCTCCCAGCACTACGTCAAAGCCGCCAGTTAGCAATGCTGCCCCTGCTGCGGAGACCAAAACGCTTCAGGTTTATTGGTTGAAAGTATCGGGAAACACGATCGCCTTTAGCCCCAGCCCTGTGACGCTGAGTACGCGGGAAGCGCCCAATGATATTCTGGCAGCCGCTGTCGATAAATTACTTGCGGGTCCCAGCAGTGCGAGTGTGACAACAACCATTCCGCGTGATACCAGGCTTCGCAGCCTTTACATCAAAGATAATGACATTCATGTTGACCTCTCCCAAGCCTTCACGCAGGGCGGCGGCAGCACCTCAATGACTGCCAGAGTTGGGCAAGTTCTTTATACCGCCACTAGCCTGAATCCAGATGCCAGCGTTCGGCTAGCGGTAGAAGGTAAACCACTGGAAACACTGGGCGGCGAAGGCTTGATGCTAGAGCAACCGCTGACCCGCAAGAGCTTTGAGCGCGATTTTTCGCTGGGAGAATAGCTATAGCAAAAGGGTGAAGGATGAGGGATGAGGGATGAATCGAAGTCTTTGCTCAAAGGACGTTTCAAGGTTTATGTCTGTCCTAACGTTCTCTTCGTCTGCTATATCAGCCATCAGCTTTCAGCGTTTAGAAAGCATGGCTATGGCGAAACGCTAGCTACGCCATGCTTCATTGACTGTTGACCGCCCACATTACTGCCACTCTTCGGGTTCGCTCCAGCGGCGTAACTTAGGAAAGCGATAAAACTCGTCGCCATCGTCGTCTACTTCGGGCACTGCGCCGAAAAATTTCACCTGGGTAGCCAAATAGCTTTTGGCTAATTCGGCATTGACTCGTGCAGTAGCGGCTAGTTGGATGAGGGATACATTGCCATTCTCAACTTCCAGCAGTTGGTAAAAGGCTTGCTCTAAGCGAGATTGCTGCTGTCGATTTTGAATGATGTTCGTAAGAGACACACCAGCCAGTACGCCAAAGCCAGTCAAAAAGATCCACTCAAAAATTGCCATGATCTAATTGCGAGAGGATTTGAGCATAAAGCTTTGAGTTTCAAGCTTTAAAGGTAGGGATTGAGGCTTTGAGGCGATCGATCGTACAGCAATTTTCATTTGTGTGTGCCACACGAATTGCCTATTTTGCCTGAATCCAGAGGCGTTACCTGTGTAGCACTCGTCTGAAAACCGCTGTATCTCTACTTTAGTGACTAACACCGATCGCGACTAAGCCTCTTCCTTAGCATCAGCAACCTCCAAACTAAAAGCTACGATCGCTCCGTTCAGGCAACTGGCTCCACCAATTGATCCAGACCCTGAATCACGTTAGCGGATTCAATCTTATCTCCGGCTTTCAGTTGCTCCAGCACCTCTTTGCCTTCAATGACGTAGCCAAACACAGAGTAGCGACCATCCAGCAAGTTGCGTCCGGCTGGTGTTAACTCTGGCTCAAACAAAAAGAAGAAAAACTGGGACGAACCACCGTTTGGGTCTTCACCAGGACGCGCCATTGCCAGCGCACCGTAGGATGAAAAAGGCAATACAGGCTGGTCTTTGTAGCGTCCTGCATCCTCTAACGTAATCTCATAAGTGGGTTCAATATCGCCCTGTACCAATACTTCTAACGGAATGGCTCGATATTTTTTCGTTTGAGGATCGATAAAGCCAACGTCTTTTCCAGGCGGATCACCAATTTGCAAAACGTAGGATTCTTCAGAACGGGTGAAGGGTAAGCCATTGTAAAAACCACGTTGGACTAAATCAACGAAGTTTCCGGCGGTGACTGGAGCGCTGTAGCCATCGACAACGGCTGTGATCTTGCCTTTGTTAGTTGTAAAGGCGATCGTGGCGCGACCTTTAAGCTGCGGTAGGTTGCTATAAGCGGCAGGCACCTCAAAGGGAAAGCGCTGCACCATGCTTTCTTCAAGCTGCCCGACTAAATCCAGCAGATCCGTTCGCTGTTGAAAGGTTTGCTCTTTGTCCTTTGCTTCAATAGACTCTTGCAGGGGCGCAATACCGTCCTTGATTTTAGCCAGTAAGGTCTGTGCCTCAGCTTGCTTCGTTTCTGGCACGCTGGCGAGGATCGCTGGTTCTTTATCACGCAAAATCCAGCTTGCTCTCTTCACATCGCCCGTGATCGCGCCCCAGCGTCGATTTGCCCGTAGCTGTGTGGCAATATCTTCTAAGCTACCTTGCAGTTCACGGACGGGTACATTGTCGATCGGCAAGGAGTAGCGCAATAACGCTTTGCCATCGGTAATCGGATTGCCAGCAGGCATGATATTAGTGGGTCTGCTAGCCGCACTCAACCCCAAAGACAGAAGCGTCATGAGCAAAAGGGTTGCTCCCGTTTTTAGCCAGTGCCTTAAGTGGTCAAACTTAAAGCGGTCAAGTCTGAAGCGGTCAAAGCCTTGTCGTTCCATGTCTGGGTACTGCTTGCTCAAGTTAGCGGCTCAAAAGCGGACATCTGTTTTAACGCTGTCTGCCTACTCAAGGGTAAGCGAGAGCAGTCGATCGACAGCACAAAGCTACGAATGGTCAGTCACTCTCACTAATCTTGCCATAGAGCGGGGTCACACAGGCAAAAGTAGGACAGAGGGTGAGTCGGGAAGAGATGAGTCGGAAAGAAGAGACGGCAGCCTGATGCCTTGCTGACTCGAAACTGGCGCGAGTTTAGCAAAAAACCTTTCCCCCCTCCTTTATCTTTGTCCGCAGGGCAAACGCAAGAAAATTATTGAGCCAGAATTCTGAGGAGATAGGCATCATCCCACCCTGCCTTTTTGCGCTTGGCTGCAATGCCCGCTTTGGTCGCTTTGTCTTGTCCGAGTAGGTTAAGCGCAAGGTGCCGCAGC
>JBGTJW010000594.1:0-26150 GCA_041744955.1 Stenomitos sp.
TTTTACGCACAATCTCCACATCCTCGTTGTAAGTAGGAATGTAGATATCGACGTGCTGCCACTGCGCCTCTGGTATAGCTGCCAAATCGGGCGACTGTCGATCCTTCAGCTTGAGCGTCTGGAAGAACGCCAGCACCAGCGTCAGAATGGCGTACAGTTCTGCCACTAGCAGCAGCAGGCTGAAGGTGCCATTGAGCCAACCATCCAGGTTAAGCGTGTAGCTCACACGGTAGTAAAGATACCGAAAGGTGGTGATCAGGCTAAACCACACCATGAACAGGTGCAGATATTCGCTGGTATGGCGATCGCCGTAGCGCTGCTCAACCTGCACGATGCCCCAACCGACCAGGATCAGCAACACCGCCACGATTGTTTGCTGCCAGAGGGTCAATGGCGTAATGATCAGTGGCACAGACAGCACCGCCACCACTACACCCAGCCAGAGAAGCTGCACATTCGGGATCGAGCGCAAGGCGCGATCGAAGGCAGTGGGTAGCCATTCCGTCAACCAGAGCGTGAATCGTTCTGCTTTACCGCGACGCTTAGACGGCACTCCAGACGCTGGATTGGTCATTTCTTCACTCCCTCAAGACGCTTAATGTACAGTTGAGCAATGCCATAAAGCAGCAGACAGACCGTGACAATGCCCGTTGGCAGCAGAAACCAGTTGTCTTGCAAGAAGCGAGACGCGGCGGTGAGCGGATTGGACTTTGCAAGGCGACGTTGAGATTCTTGCTGCAAAAACTCAAGCTGGTAAGCGGCAGGATCAAAAGCTGAGGTTAGTTGAGGGTTCGCGCTAATCAGCACCGTGTCTTTTTGAATCTGGAAAAACCAGGGGTCTTGATTCAGTACTTCCTTTACGGTGGTTAGACCGCTTGCCTGCTGCCCGCTGAGAACGAGTAAGGTGCGATTGCCATTCCAGGGCGACATCATTTCTTTGATCACCCCGCCTTTGTCAGGCAACGTTTGAATTTTTTGCTGGTTCCACAGGCGAGAAAATAGACTACCCAGCACAAACCCTTGTTTAGAATCAAACGCTTCGGCTAAGGGAAACTTATCGCGAGTGCCCACACCGACTAGATTGCTTTCTTTCCGCACGTCATCCGGTAAGGTGCCTGTCGTGTAAACATTGAGCTTGACTGAATCAGCTTGGCTCAGTCGTCCCAGTCGTTCGCTAAAGGCAAGCATGGTCAGCAGTTCGGTTTCAGAGGGCGAGTCGGGTACGACGATCGCCGTACTGGACAAATCCTGCGGTGCCGTAAACGGATAGCCTACTTGCAGCAATTTCAAGTCAGGCAACTGCACGGCGTTATTGCGATTGAGCTTAAAGCGGGTGTCGTCGGCATGAACGGTGCCCCAAAGTTGCTGGTCGGTGACGATGCCACACTGCCCTGCTTCGCGTGAATTGAGTCGAAAGGCGATCGCAATTTTAGACGTGGGCGTGATCAGATTTTCGGGCAGATTCACGTTCAGCGACTCTTTGGCTGCGCCATCTTCTGAAGTCAGACGTTTACCGCCAATCGCGACACCATCCAGCAGCACTTCGATCGCAGAGGTTCTTGGGTTCACCTGTGGACCATAGCTGTAAACCAGGTTCATGGCACTGCCCCGCGTGAACTGGTCATCTGGGAGTGCGCGAAAGTTGAATTCAATCGGAGCTGCCGACGAACCCCGCACCGTCGTATCCTTCAGCGGTTCTTGATCGGCTCCTTGCAGGTCACTGAGCTTAAAGGCATTAGCATCCGGTAGCCCCCGTTGCCATTGACGGGCGGGGGGTGTGGGCACATCGTCGAGCGTATCAACCAGCAGTGCCTGTCCGGTGCCCAGGCGGCGATTTTTGGGTTGCACAAGAAACTGTGCCGCTTTGGCAACACCGTCTGCCCCGTTACCTGTAATCACCAGGATTGGGTTGCCGCCTTTGGGCGTAGCTGCCAGCATGACCACACCCACATCATCCGGTAGCGCATTTTTTGAGCCATCGACCAACTGGTTGCCAGAAACCGCAAAGGGTAGCTTGAGCGACTTCAATAAAGGCTGTTCGGCAGGTGTGCCCAGAATAATCAGGCGATCGTTCCATTGCAACGACTCCACGCCCTTCACAAAGCGCGTTTCCAGGGGACGAAAATCTGCCAGCCGTCCCATTGCAGCTTGAAACCGTCCCGCTGCGGTTAACCAGGCTTCATTCACCGTTGTAGGGCGGACATACGCAAGCTGACTGGCATCCAGCCCCAGACTGTCAAAAAAGGGATAGGGAAAACGGCTGAGATCCAGCGATACAGCTTGGGGCTGGTAGTTAAACAGCAGCTTGGAGTCGGGCAGCACTTCTGTCCACAGGGTTGGATCGGCTGGGTTAGAACATTTAGGGTCGGTATTTTGCTGGGCGACGATCGCAATCGCATTGGTAGCTTGAATCAGGTTGGGCGGAATGTCTACCAATAGCTGACCAATTTGAGACTGTTTGCGATTGAGCGGTGTGCTGCCGACGCTGGTGCCATTGACCCGCACCGTCAGGTTCGATCGATTGGCAAGCAGTGCGGGCGAATGTTGAAAGCGAATCAGCGCTTTAGCAGATTTCAGGTTCCAGGAGCGCGGACGGGTAAAGGGTAGTTGCGTTTCGGCATAGATCCCCTGTAGCCGCAGACGATTGCCCACGATCGGGCTGCGGTTAAACTCTAAAATGTATTGGCTAGTAGCCGTTTGGCTGGTCGGCGTACTGCTTGGCGTTGCTTTTGCTGGTGCTCCAGGTGCAGGTGCAGGCTCCGTTGTGGTAGCCGCTGGCGCTGGTGCTGCTTCGACTGGTGCAGGCTCAGGTGCAGGGGGCGGGGCAGGACGATACACTGGCGCTTCTCTGGGTGCAGCCGGTAGCGTGAAATCTCGAATGACCTGATCTTCCTGCTTATTGACCGTAGACTGAGCCACCGCTGTACCACTCCATTGCCCGTACAGTGAGTGCCCAGGCAGGAAGGGAATACCGCTGCTGACGAAAATGCTACAGCAGAGCAGCAACAGCCAGCCTGAAGTTCTTGGTTTCAGTCGTTGACCGGGCAATCGCGATCGATGTCGGAGCCAGTTAGAAAAGCGTCTCATGGGTGGGGATGTTGGGTAACGTTGGCAGGTTGCAGAAGTGAAGCTGAAACGGCTGTAGCAGGCAGCAGCCCCAGCCAGACTATGTTTTGGGTGTAGTAAGCAGACTCGTGTTCCCAAATGCCATTACGATATTGGGGCAGGATTTTTTGCTGATAGAGTGCTTCAGCCATTGGGGGGTCGATGAGACGAAAGGCAGCATAAAGTGCGCCGTACTGTGACATCGCTTCGTAGGTGACAGTGGGTTTGCCTTGCAGATCTAGTCTCGCCGGGATGGTTTGCTGCGATCGCCATAGTTGCTGCAACGCTCCTAAGTGCTGCTGCAAATAGCGTTTGGCTCTCGGTTCGTCAAACCATGCTGCATCCAGAGCGAGCCGCCACCACACGCGATAGGCATCAAACCCATAACGGCTAAAGATGGGTTCTGCGCCTAACAGCGCCTGAAACTGACCTGTTTCGGTATCCAGAGCGATCCAATCGCTAGGCAACGCCAGCGCAGAGAGTGCCGCAGACTGTTCTAAGACCGCATAGCTGCTGTCCACCAGACTCAGCCAGTCGTGAGCGCGATCGACCTGAGCAAACAGCCGAAACGCATAGGGCGCAAAATAGGATGGATTGAGCACCAGCTTTTGCGGCTGCTGAAATGCCTTCCTCGGTCCCGGCAGAAGATAGCGCTGCTGGTCGATCGGGATGACAGACAGTGCCCATAAGTCCCGTAGCTTGGTCTGCGCCAGCTTGAGATAGTCTGCACGGTTCCAGCGGCGGCTTGCCAAAATGAGTGCCGTAATCGCATCCACATCGGCATCACTGGCGAAATTGCGATCGAGAATGCCCCATTTTTTCTGAGCATCCTGCCCCCATTTCCATGCCCATAACGTGTCCGCTGGATCACCCCGCCGCAAATTTGTTTCTGCCCAGGTCAGCGTGCGCTCAAAGGTTTGAGGATCATCAATCATGACCGATCGCAGCATGGCATATGCCTGCCCTTCGGAGGTGGAGCGAGCATCTGCCTCCCAGTCAATGACGCGCCCATCTGCCTGGATAAAGCGCCGACGATACGCTGCCCAGCTTTGTTGGAGAAGGGCTATATCAACCGTTGACATTGAGGCATTTGGGCTGGCGGCGATCGACGCGGTTGCATTGATGAGTGACGGCACCGTTTGAGTCTGTGCCTGGGGGGCACCATCCCGGCAACCGCTCATCCCCGTTGAGAGCATCAGCGCAAAAACAAGCAGTGGTATAGAAAACGTCAGGCGCATGATGATTGAAACCTTTGGCAAAAAGGATGTGTTGCTGTTTGCAGGGATACTGTCCCTTATTCCCAGCCTTTGCCCCCAAGGAGAAGGGCGTTAGAAGGCTGCATCGTCTCATCACGAAATCCAACTCCTATACGACCAGGCTGGATGCTTGCGTCGGTCTAATAGCGCTCCCACGATGGTTGAAAGCCCCGCTGATTGAGAAAGTCTTCCTGAATTTGCTGCATCCGACGCGACAGACTGGGGTCTACGCCACCATTGGCGGTCTGTTGAAGCTGAAGCTGTTCAAACTGTTGCAGCGCGTCGAGCGTGTTGCCCTGCGCGGCGGCTAGCTCTGCCAGAGACTTGCGGGCATCCAGGTCATCTGGTCGAACGGTCAGCACCTGAGCATAAAGGCTGGACGCAGAATCAAAACGACGCTGCTGAAAGCGAATGCCGCCCAGTGCCGACAGCGCATCAGCATTCTCTGGTTGTTGTACCAGCACGGCTTGATACGCTGCATCTGCCTGATCTAGCTTGCCAAGCGCCCGAGCGAGCTGTCCCTGCAAGAAGTACAGATTTACGTTGTCACGATCGCTCGATGCCGTCGATCGCACACGGGCAAGCAGTTGGTTGACCTGAGCCTGTGCCCGGTACGGATCACGTTGGGCAAGCAACTGCACCAACCGTACCTGTACCTGCACGTTGCTGGCATCCGCTTCAATGAGCCGTGTGTAGAGTGCTTCTCGCTGGGGTGACGAGGGTAAAGCTCCGACCAGGCTATAGAGTTCCGGTGGGGCATCGCTGGGCGATCGTGCCTGCAACCAGGTATTTAGCACCGCTTCGGCTTCGGCATCAGAAATTCGACCCGCTTGATAGGCAACGCTGGTACGCCCTAGCTGCACCTGTAAATCCTGGGGATTTCGTGCCAAAAGCTGGTCGTAGAGGGTCAGCGCATCCCCAGGACGACCCTGCGCTAAACGGATGCCCGCCAGCCCTCGTAAGGCAGCAGACTGCACATCCAGATCGGCAGCCTGGTTCATCGTGATGGCTTGATAGCGCTGGGCAGCGGCTTCGAGATTGCCCTGACGACGATCGATTTCTGCCAGCAGCAGTTGGGGTGCCTGATCGTTCGCGCCGATCGTTGTGGTTTGATAGGTTGCCAGCGCTGCTTTCGCGCCTGCCAGATCATTTTGCTCAATCAGCAGTTGTGCTAGCCGAAAGTTAAGGAACGGTTCATTAACATTGGCTTGCAGCAGGCTTTGGTAAACAGGCAGCAGCTCAGGATCAGGATCGATGCGGGTCAAGGCTTGCGCGATCGCCTGTTGTTCTGCTGGATTAGTGGGCAACGGTTGCAGGAGCGATCGCAGTTGCAACCGCAGATCGGCTCTGGAGAGTAAACCAAGCTGGTTTTCCAGGGTCAGTTTTTGTAATGCCAGGACGCGATCGTTGGGCTGCTGCTGCGCCAGTTGGTTATAAAGCTGGAGTGCCGCCTGCCGTTGGGAGGGAATGCCGCTCAGCACATCTGCCACTTCGCGCACTAAAAGCGGTGACGGGTTGGGCGTTGTAGTGACCACCTGCCGATACAGTGCCGCTGCTTCGTTGAGCAACGATGGCTGGTTCTGTTGCTGTCCAATTTCATTCAGGGCGCGTGCCAGCGCTAGACGGGAATCCATGCGACCACGAAGCGGATCGAGAATCGCCAGTGCTTCCGTTGGCTGTCCGTTAGCCAGGTATGCCTGAGAGAGTTCCGATCGCACTTGAATCGCCGTCGCATTCAACTGTGGTGGCACCTGTGCCTGGAGGATGGCAATGGCTTGCACGGCATTGCCTGTGCCTCGCAACGCCCGAGCATAGGCGATCGCTGCCCTGCCCATAATGGGCTTTCCCGTCGTTTGATAGCGATTAAATAGTGCCAGACCTTGAGCGTAGTTGCCGCTGTAGGTATAGATCTGAGCAGCTCCTAGCACGACTTCGGGTGACGGGTTTTGCTGGAGTACCCGCTGATAGTCGGTCAGCGACTCTGCAAAGCGACCCTGATAGCCGTAGAGCAACGCCCGTTGAGCGAGAGCATCCGTATCATTCGGCGTGAGGGTGAGCAGCGTGTTTAACGCCTCAATCCCTTTTTGCTGCCACTCAGGACGAAAACCGCCGAGAATACCGACGGTTTTGAGTGCCAGTTGATTGTTCGGTGCTTGCGCCAGCACTTGTTGATAGGTCTGCCATGCGTCGCCATCTCGCCCTGCACGACGGTAGGCGATCGCCAACCCTAGCTTTGCTTCAATGGAGTTGGGATATTGCCGCACTGCGCCTCGAAAGGTGGCGATCGCATCGTTCACCAGCCCCTGCCCCAACAGCGTAAAGCCCTGACGTACGATCGTTGGTACTGCCTGCTGCGCCTGGGCGATCGGCAGTCCCCCTGGATGGAGCAATGGCTCGCCTGCCAGCAAAATTCCTAAACAAAGAGCGCTGATTAAAGGTGTTTTCACTGCCCCCCCCTGCCTCTAGGAGTGACATCAAACTCGGTTTTTACCCGTACACCAGCCACGATTTCCGAAAATTGGTTGCGCTCCTGAATCGAGAAACCGAGTCGTAGATTGGGCAAGAAACGAAAATCATAGAATAGCTCCAGCACATCAGGATCTTTGCCATCCACTTGCTGTCGCAACGCCCCGTTAGACAACCCGCGACCGTAGGCTAACCCCAGGCGATCGTCCGGTGCAAAGAGGTCTAAAAAGCTGACCCCAAGGTTATAGGTTTCGGCGCTACGGCTGATGGCAGCGTTATTATAGCGCCCGTACCGCGCAAAAACGCCCATCTTCAAACTCGGTATAAACAGTTCCCCGTTTAAGCCGTAGGATTCTTCGCGATCGTCCGCCAGTGGTCCTGTTACGCCATTGCCGCGATCGACCTGAAAAATCTCCTGAAAGCCGTCGCGGCTCCCTGCATCACGAGCGCTGGCATAGGTCGCCCGAATCACTGCATTGCCGTAGCGAATGCCCACTTCGCCAGCAAACCCATCCAGGCTAAAATCGCTTAAGTCTCGTGAGGATGAGAACACCGCTGCTTTCGCTTCAATGTTGTCGGTCAGCGTCCAATTCACCAGTGCGGCTGGACGAGACGAAATGCCTGTTGCACTCAGCGCCGGATTAGTCTGAAACACCGTGTTAAAGAAATGCGTCGCGCCATCTTTGGCGAAACTGTTGCGATCGAAATAGGACGTTAAATCGAGCTGCCCGACCACAAAACGCAGGTTTGGCAACTGTGGCAGCGATGCCGCAAAATACAGCTCGTTTACGCTAAAGCCCTGCGTCCGAGAATCGGCAAACGCATTGCCATCGGTCAAATCAAACGTTGCGCCAAAGAGGAAGTTTGGCGTTAAAGGATAGGAAATGGACAGCCGTGCCCGTGCTGATCCTTCGTCGCCTTGATACAAATAAACGCCTTGTAACCGGATTGACGGATCACTCAGCGCTGTTGTGCGTAACAAGGTACGTCGGGGTGCAGGCACCGTTTCAATCTGTGATCTCAAACCGGGTGGTTGAATACTGGCAGGGCTGCTGGTCGCTGGCTGCGCGAATCCTGGCTGCGCGAATCCTGGCTGTGCTAACCCCGGTTGCGTGAATCCTGGCTGTGCGAATCCTGGCTGTGCGAATCCCGGCTGCGTAAATCCTGGCTGTGCAAATCCTGGTTGTGCTAACCCCGGCTGCGTGAATCCCGGTTGTCCTAACCCCGGCTGCGTGAATCCCGGTTGCGCGAATCCCGGTTGCGCGAATCCCGGTTGTGTGAATCCTGGTTGTGCGAATCCCGGTGATTGTGAGCCATCCGGCATGGGTGCAGGCAGCGTCAGATAAGGCGGCGGTGGGGTTGCTTGTGCTAAGGATGGCGATCGCAACTGGGGAGAAGAGGGCACTGGCAGCAAAGATGGATCGCAGGTTGCACCGCAAGCGTTTGTCGCCGCAGGTGCAAACAGCCTGAGTCCTAAATCAGAATTGGTGCCAGCCGTAACGAGAATCGGTGTCTTCGGGGCTGGTTTGCTTGTGCTGCTTGCCACAGGGGGAGCCGATCGCGCTGCTGTAGAGCCTGGTGGCGCAAAAGCAGGTAGCTTGGTCTCTGCTGGCTTTACACCAGGCACCGTTGCTTTTCCAGTCATTTGTTGGATCAATTCATCCTCGCTTAAGTAGCGAGTTGGCGACGCTTCCACGGCTGGCTTCAACTGCGGCGGTAGCAAGAACGATGGTGACGCGCTTGATGTTGCCGCGATCGCGGTCGGTAGGGCTTGCATCTCCTGGCTACCGACTTGCATATGAGTCAGTCTGTCTTGCTCCTCAGCGATGAACTGTTCCGGCTGTACCGCGCGATCGGGTGGATGATTGGGGACAGGGTTTGCTTGCGCTACCCCGGCGACCAGAAACGCAGACAGCGATAATGAGCCAGCGAGACCAATTTTCCAGAAGGGAAGAAGCGTAGCAATACCAGACTTTGAAGGCTCAGGAGTCATTCGGTTTACACCACAATTACTAAACGTTAGATTCACTCTCGTCTTGAAGCGGTTAGCCGTTAGGTGTAGATGCAATCTGAATTCCTCTTTTTCTCTTTCTAATATCGAATTCTAATATCGAAAGATTTGCCTAAGTTTAGACGCTAGTTCGCAAAAATGCCTAGATCATTGCTGAAACTATCAAGACAATCATAGTTTCAACCTGATGAGCTGAAGCTATAGCTATTGCCACAGAACTTAGGACGTTGGGAGCAAAGAGGGTGTGGGGGTTTCGCCCCCAGCCAGGGGTTCTACCCCTGCACCCCGTCCTAACCAGTATGGCTACGGCTATACCTAAAGCCAAACTCCTGTGTTGTTGTGTTCGACAACTTGTAAAAGTTCTGCTATGTAAGCTCCGGAGCAGTCCAAAAAGAGCTGTTTTTGTAAGAGAAGTCACTAAACTGCAAAGACAGTCTTGATCAAGCTTGAGGACAAAATGCTTAACCTCCAACTGCCTCACTCCCTGATGCCAAAGTCGCTGCACGGTCGTTATCGCTTTCAGGGTTGTGCCCAAGCAGGCAGCACAGCCTTACTGTTGCTTGCTGTTGGTTGCACTGAACCACGATCGACCCAGATTGAACTGAGCGTGAACGTTGAACCCACAAACCGTCCTGGTGTTTATACCGTTTCAGGCAGCACAAACCTACCCGATGAAAGCCAGATTATTGTTCAGGGTATCCGTTCGCTAACTCCACCGACTCAGGTTGTCAGCACTAGCGAAGCGTCTAACTATGCCATTCTCGATCGTCAGTCTACAAAAGCGTCCCAGGGCAAATGGCAAACTACTCTCAAGCTCTGGCAGGTTGCTCCTGACGGTCAATATCGGGAAGCATGGCAATTAAGCACCGCCCAACTGAGTCGTCTTACTCCTAGCACAGAGGTTGACTTTATCGCCATTATTGATCCGGTAAACCAGGCAACTGCACTGCAACAGCAACTACAAAGCGAGGGTAAGAAAGTGGAAGGTGCGAATGTTCGCTTTACACCCGAAGGACAGTGGTATTTACAAGCACAACGAACGCTTGCTGTAAACTTACCAACCGGCAAAACGACCCCTTCTGTTGTACGTCAATGACGCGACGAAAGATGGCGGACGAGCAGACAAGGTAGATGCAAGCTTGTCTGCCGTCATGCCAGACTCAAAAACAAACGATCGCTCCTCGATCACCGTTGCAACGGTTTCGTTGGCTAGCAAGAGATTAACGCTGACTAGAAGCTGCCAGAGCGTTGCCAGACAATAGGTTGCCATACTCTAGGATGCCAATGGTTGGATGATCCATTGCGCTTGTGTCATAGGGCGATGAGAAAACGGCTCTAGAGCATGAATGGTGTAGGCTGCCTGATGCGTCTGCTTGGGTGCTGGTTGCGGTGCAGTTTCGATCGAACTCTGCAATGTCTCTACTTGAGTCATGATCTGCTTGAGCTGTTCTTGCAGTTCTTGCAAGCTAAGAGAAGCCGACGGCGCTGCTGGTGCGATCGCCGGACTGTCGGATGCAATCTGTGTGGAACCGTTAGAACGGGTAAAGCTTAAAAAGGCTTGAGCAGCGGCTAGAGATGAAACAACTGATGGCACCGCTGTTTCCTCTGGTTCTGACTCAAAAATAGGTTGAGCCAACCGTGTTGATGTCACCCCAGAGTCAACAGCAGATGGTTTGGTTTGGCTAACTGGCTTGAACTCAGGTTCTGCCGCTCTCTGTCCGTTTCCTGTTACCGTTTCGTCTTGCAGAAAGAAGTCTAAGCCAGACGCTTCTAGGCGGTTTCCTGACAGCATGGCTGTCTCTAACTGCAACTCTTTTTCTGCTAGTTTTTGTTGCAAAGTAGAATACTTTGTTTCGACTTGTCCAGATTTGCGAGAAGACTGTTTCCAGCCTGCGATCGCAATACCAGTAACACCGATGCCAACGCTCAGGATACCGACACCGCCGACATAGGGCGCAGCAAAATCCTTAACCTTTCCAGAAAAAACTGGCTCTTGATTAAGACGAATATCGATCGGTTCTGAGCCGAAGACTGCCAGAGGCACCGTAAGCAAAGAAAACACTGTACCAGCGAGCAAAGTGGCAGGTAACACAAGCTTTTTGAGTGACGAAGCTGACATCCTAAGTAACCTCTAGTGACTGCTGTGACGAAGAATTCTTAGCGTATGAAAAAGCTAGATGCACTTAACCGAGAGGAAAAGAATCATGCTTGAAAGCGGTACAAGTAAGTGAAGAGTTGGGCAAAATCTCATTGGCTAAGACAACGCTTTTTGAGGAATGCTGTTCTCTACTATGTTTGCGGTTTGTACCAGGTTGAGCCTGTAATCCGTTTTTTAACGGCTTACTGCGGCTTGATGAATTCAAGTTATCGTTTCAAAATCAGTAATGCTACTGATCCGATCGAAGCTTCTTCATGACTTGAAGAAGTTTCTCTATATGTAAAGTTAATGTAAATCCCGGTTATTATTACGTAACAGCAAATTAATTGCCTGCTTTCTGCCTTCAAAAGCGCGGCTTTTTGCTTTGATCAGATTGTCTCAATGCAAGTGCGCATCGCGGTAACTACTCTAGGCAATAGCGGCTAAGAAGGCTAGATTAGAGCCGTGTTCAAAGCTTTATTGCTCCAACAATATTGCCTGAGACTGATGACAACTAAGACACTTTATGCGTGTTTGGGGCGGTCTCTCATCTGCGTCTATACGTAAGGCTAATCTCTTTTTTTACAAGACACCAGGGAAAGTGTAATGACTACTATGGCTACTAGAAAGCTTTCTACCAATTTGATGACAGTCTCCAGCCTACGTATAGACGTAGAGCCAACATCATTTCTTTACAAGCTACCAGGGGTAATGCGATGAATTCTCCTCACCAATTTGATGAAGCGTCTCAGCAACGTGAAAAAGAACTTCAGGAGCGTGAACACGCTTTGCGACTGCGAGAGCTGGAAGCGGAACTGCACCAATCTATGCCCTTGCCAACCACCAAGCATCACGAGCCAACGCGATCGGTGCAGCAATGGGCTAAAAAAGCCAAGAATATTGCTCTCTTTGTCGGCATCGTTGTTGTAACAATGGTCGCCGTCAAAATCGCTACGCAGCTTGCTGCTGGTGTGATGGTGCTGGGTATTGCGTGGGTTGCTTACAAGATCTTTTTTGAAAGGAATGGGTCGAAGAAAGACGAACGCTAAGGAACGCGGATTGAATAAGGTGCAATGCTTTCTGTAGTAGGGACATTCCACGGAGCGTCCCTACAGAAGGGAGATACTTCAGGTTCATTAATCCACAATTCCTAAGAGTCGGAAGCGGTAGAAGGCTGAGGGCAGCAGAGGGGGCAAAGGGGACAGGGGGCGCAAGGCTACATTCAAAACGCCCTGTTAGCCCACTGAGTAAGAACACCGCACAAACCCCAAACGGTTCTCTTGATTCTCCTGCTTTCCTCGACGCTCTTCCTCTCCCTCTGCTCCCCTTCTCCCCCTGCTTCTCCCACATCCACATCTACACCCTCACCTACCATGAGTTACAAAATCGAAACAGATGGCTTTCTCAATGACCTCGATCGCGTGGTCAGAGCGCGACGACAGATCTCAGATCATCTTAGTAAGGTGGCTGAAACACTTGCCCAGGCTGAGCTTGATGGCGAGAAAGCATCGGGCAAGCTGGGGCTAGAACGGGAGATTGAGGATCTGGTGATCGCCAGCAAAAATCTGCGGCAGGGTGCCTTTCGGCTGCTGGTGCTGGGCGATATGAAGCGGGGTAAAAGCACGTTTTTGAATGCCCTGATTGGTGAGAACTTGTTGCCCAGCGATGTGAATCCCTGCACGGCACTACTAACGATTCTCAAGTACGGTGCTGAGAAGACGGTGACGGTGCATTTTAACGATGGTAAGCCGCCAGAGCCGATCGACTTCAAGCGTTTCAAGCAACGGTATACGATCGCCCCCGAAGAAGCAAAAGAACTGGAACAAAAGCAACAGCAGGCGTTTCCTGATGTTAGCCATGCGGTTGTCGAGTATCCGCTGCCACTGCTGGAAAAGGGAGTGGAAATTGTGGACAGCCCCGGCTTAAACGATACCGAAGCCCGGAATGAGCTTTCGTTGGGCTACATCAACAACTGCCACGCCATTTTGTTTGTCTTGCGGGCATCGCAACCGTGTACGCTGGCAGAACGGCGCTATCTAGAAAACTACATTAAAGATCGAGGGCTGTCCGTTTTCTTCTTAATTAACGCCTGGGATCAGGTCAAAGAAGGGCTACTGGATCCGGATGATGCAGACGAAATGGCAGAGGCAGAAACAAAGCTGCGAAAGGTATTTCACGCCAATCTGATTGATTATTGCCAGGTGGATGGTGCTGATCTTTACGAAGAACGGGTGTTTGAAATCTCCGCCATTCAAGCACTGCGGCGACGGATCAAAGATCCGGCTGCGGCGCTCGAAGGCACGGGGTTTGCTGAATTTATGGGGTCGCTGAACACGTTTTTGACGCAGGAACGGGCGATCGCCGAATTCCGTCAGGCGCGTACGCTGGCTCGTCAGGCATTGGCACGAGTGCAAGAGGCGATCGGGCGGCGCATTCCCCTACTGGATCAAGATGTAGAGGCACTTAAACAGCGGATTGCCTCAGTGGAGCCGCAGTTCGGTCAATTGAGCAGCATTCGGGATGAGTTTCGTGACGAGATTCGGACAACGAGAGATCGGAAGGCACGAGCGATCGCCGATTCCTTCAAAACTTATGTCCTAAACCTAGAAAACACCTTTGAGCAAGACTTTCATCGCTACCAGCCAACCGAGCTTCAGTTTCTCGATTTCTTTAACGAAAGCAAGCGAGAGCAGTTCACCGTTACCGCACAACAGGGCTTTCAGCAGTATGTCAACGATAAATTTTTTGCCTGGACGCTGACTGCCGAAAAAGAGCTAAATGCAGCCTTTGCCCAACTCTCGAAAAGTGCTGCCCGCTATGGTTCGTCTTACGTTGAAGTGACGGATCAAATTACGGAGAAGCTGACGGGGCAAAAAATTGAGACTCGCCCTGGGTCTGTGCCCGGTGACGATAGCCCTGGCTGGGCAAAATGGGCAATGGGTTTGTTTTCGCTGGCAGCCGGCAACTTTGCGGGTGCAGCACTGGCGGCATCTGGGTTTGACTTCAAAAGTATCTTGCTGAACTTCTTTACAACGGCAGGCGTGTCGATCGTTGCGTCTGCTGTCTTTGGTGCCATGCTGGGTCCGATCGGCTTTGTGCTGATTGGTCTCGGTGTTGGCGCACTGCAAGCTGATCATGCCCGTAAACAGTTTGCCAAAGCCATCAAAACCGAGTTGGTAAAGCAGTTGCCTCAAGTTGTACAAGAGCAATGGCAACCAATTTACAGCGCTGTACAGGAGTGTTTCGATGCGTATGAACGTGAGGTTATGAAGCGGATCAACGACGACATTCAGGCGCGTAAGGCTGAACTGGATAACCTGTTGAAGCAAAAGGAATCGCGGGAAATCGATCGCAACCTGGAACTAGCTCGCCTGAACAGTGTGAAAAGCACTGTCTCTACCGAATGCCAGGGGCTTGAAGCAGAGTACCAGGCGTTATTGCGTAGTTAAGTCAACCCAGTTTGTCTTTTGCAAAGTAGGCGATCGCACTACTTTCTGTGTCTCGGTTTCAGGTCTTTGACGTTTCATCCTGACCTTTCAATTGAGCCGCCTCAGCCAGCAGTTGTGCTGCTTCTGCCTCCAGCAGTGCCGCACGATCAGCGTTACTACCGTCTGGAACGCCCGTAATTTCTACCGTTTTCGCTAACGCTTCAGGACAGTTTTCAGCCTCGTTGATGGAGTCATGCTGATGTTCGCACAGTGGATGCATCCCACCTTCCTCGTCGGAGTTAGCCACTTGTCGATATTTGTCTGTACCGTGACCATGTTCATCTGTGATTTCTAGAACCTGCACCAGCCAAGCCATATTAAATCTCTCGCTTTATATCTTCTACCATCATCCCACTGGGCAGAGCCTTTTGCGCGATCGCATGCGTCGCGTCGCTCAATCTGGTTTTGCATCACGTCAGTTCGGGTTCAGCACGCTGATGCGGTGCTGATCGGCTGAAACGCCGCAAACACGTTGGCGAAGACTTGACATCGGCAACGATGGGATAAGGGTTTCAGCTTATCCCGAACTCACGTCAGTCTAAACTCCAGGAAACAGCGATCGCTCAGAAACGAAAGCTGCCCCTTGAAACGGTGCGTAAATGAATGAGCGATCGCTTCACAGACTAAGCCAGGAGGGGGCGAGAACCTTACACCAGGCGAGGAAAGTGGGCAATGATGATGGAAAGGTCGGGATGCTGGCGGGCGATCGCTTCTGGTTCCACTCCAAGCGTCGGTATATGTAAACGTTCGGGATGGGCATTGTGCGTGATGACTAGCAGATCATCTCTTTCTAGGATCTGAACGACCTGGTTTACAAAGTTGCCCCGGATCTGTTGCACTGGCACATCTTCACTGAGACCAGGAATCGCATTAGCAGCATTTGCTAGCCGGGGGTTAGAAACAATCTGCAAAACCTTTAAGGATGCTTTCAATTCGGCTGCAAGTGTGCGCGTGAGAAACAGCGTTTGTTGGAAACTAACACTGCTTGCTTCGGTATCAGCGATCGCCAGAAAGATCCGTTGAGTGGACTGGATCGGCTGTGGAAAGCGGGTAATGAGCATCGGCACCGGAGTGCGACGGGCAACGTTGTCAATCACGCTGCCAAAGAAATTATCCCGATAGGTGGAATAGCCTTTCCAGCCACAGATGAGCAGAGTAGCATTGCGCTCTTGAGCCGTTCGCAAAATGCCCTTGTCAATCGAATCATCCACACGTCCGATCGGCTCGACATCGGTCACTGCCGCGTGGGCGATCGTTTCGGCAGCGGCTAACAAGCGCTCTTGTTGCAGTTTTGCCTCAGTGGTGACGGGTGCATAAGCATCCGATAACACATGGAGCGGTAACAGGGTGCCACCCGTACTCTTTGCCAAAATCAACGCCAGTTGCAGCAGGTTGTCTTCGGTGCTGGGGTTTGCCACTGGCACCAAAATGCGATGTTGCGGCGTTGCCTGGGACGCAGCGCTGGCTTGTGCTTGCTGTGCCCTGGGGCTGCTATCTTTCATGCCCTCTCCCCAGCGTGCCGTGATCCAGGGAGACGCAACGCAAGTCACTAAAATCATGGCGATCGTACCGTTGACCGTCAGTTGATCGACCAACTTAATGTTGTAGGCGACCGTAATGGCTGCTAGCGTTGACGCTGCCTGCGCGACCGATAGCCCAAAGATCACCATCATGTTGGCAAAATCGAATTTGAATAGTTTGCTGGCACCCCAGGCAGGCACAAACTTCGCGACGAGCGCTACGCCGACCATGACCGCAGACACCAGCAGCGATCGTGGCTCCTGAAACAAAATCAGCGGATTGACCAGCATCCCGACTGAAATTAAGAAAAACGGTACAAATAATGTGTTGCCAATGAACTGAATGCGATTCATTAAGGGACTCAGTTGCGGAATCAGTTGAGTAATTGCGATTCCTGCTAAAAAGGCACCAATGATTGGTTCAATCTCAATCAGCTTGGCGAAGTATGAGACGACAAAGAGGGTGGCAAGCACAAAGGTAAATTCCGCTCCTTCGTCATGCCCAAAACGGCGAAAAAACCAGCGTCCTAGCCTGGGCACACCCCACAAGGTGGCAAAGGTGTAGAGACCTAGGGACGGCAGCAATAACAGCCAGAAACTCAACGTGAGATTGCCCTGCTGGGCTTTGACGACGACTGCCAGCACCAGTAAGGCCAAAACATTGGTAATCAGGGTGCCACCCAGCGTTACGGTGACTGATTGCGATCGCATAATGCCCAGTTTGCTAGCGATCGGCAGCGCCAGTAACGTATGAGAGGCAAAGCATGATGCCACCAGCACAGATGCCAGCATGGGGTATCCCAACAGCCGCATGGCGACGATCCCCATGACCATGGGCACTGCAAAGGTTGCCAAGCCAAAAATGATGGCTTTCTTGGCGTTAAATTTCAGGTCATCCAGGCTGGTTTCTAACCCTGCCATAAACATGAGAAAGAGCAGCCCTACCGTACCCAAAAGGACGATCGTGGTGTCTCGTTCCAAAAAGCCAAAGCCGTTGGGTCCCACAACTACGCCTGCTAGAATTAAGCCGACAATGCCCGGTAGCCGAATCCGCTCAAACAGCAGCGGAGCCACCAGCATGATTGTCATGATGACCAGGAAGATTGTCACCGGATCGCTCACGGGCTGGGATGGCAGAAACGGTGCTAAGAGCGATCGCAGCGAGGGAGAACTGGTCGCTAAAAAATTACCGAAGGTATACATCATGGCTTGGTTGGGCTACAGCCGTTATTATGCTCGAAAAACGGCTGTACCACTCATAACCGAGATGCGAATTCGGTGCTGCGGTAATCGCTGGAGCGATCGCTCATTAGAAGCTGGGCGGGACGTAATTTCTCTTCGCTCAACTGGTTCCGTTCGAGTTTGAATCCAGGCAAAGAGAGCGGCAGCACTCAACAAAAGGAGCGTTATGCCTGCCACCAGTTGCAACATGATACTGTAACGCATAGACCCTCACTACGCTAAATCAAAGTGTTCCATATGCACGTTGGTCACGGGAACGTCTAGCGCAAACAGCCCCCGCTCGACTGCATCCATCATCACCGGAGCCGCACAGATAAAGTAATGCCGACTGCCACGATGACGGGGAATATGGTTTGCAAGCAGTGCTTGATCGACATAGCCCGTTTCGCCATCCCAACCATCATGGGCATTGCGTAAAACATAGACGATCGTCAGATCTAGCGTTGCCTTCAAGGCTTCGAGCGCCTCTCGATACGTCACATCATCCCAAGAAGAAGCTGCATACAGCAACAGAAACGGGCGATCGTCCTTGCGCTCTGCCGCTGTTAGCAAAATGCTAAAGATGGGTGTAATCCCCACGCCGCCAGCAATGAGAACAAAGCCAGCGCTGTCCCAATACCGATCGGTTGTAAACGTACCGTAGGGTCCGTCTAAATAGGCTCTTGTACCTGCCTGCACATCCTTGATGCGTTCAGTAAAATCGCCGCTTGCTTTAATACCAAACTCAAGCCGATCAGCACGATCGCCACTAGATGACATCGAAAAGGGATGCTCTCGCATACTGAACGGAGTAATATTTAGCGTCAACCAGGCAAACTGACCGGGCTGAAACGTAAAGCCGTTGTGTCCTAACGGGCGCAAGACCAGCGTCCAGACATTCCCCTGCTGCGGCAGCACCTCTTCTACTATGTAAGGCTGTTTCGTCAGCATCCAGGGCTTCACCAACCGCACGTAGATGATCAGCCACAGTGAGACAAGAATGATGCTCGACCACAGCACCGCTTTCCAGAACAAACCTAGATAGTTGCCAACGCCGATCGCGTGTCCAAACCCCAACCCTAGCGCCAGCACTGCCAGAATCGAATGCGACGCTCGCCACGGTTCGTAGGGAATTTTTAACGGCTTACGCCAGATTGTAGTCACCACCATGATCAGAAATGCCAGGGTTGCCAGCACTGCCAGTCGTGCCCGCCAGGGAGCCTGGAAAAAGTTTAAGAGTTGCAAGGTTTCGGGTTGGACGATAAAAAGAATCACCGGATGCACCAGCACCATAAAAAATGCCACTAGCGAGGTGTAGCGGTGAAACTGCAACAGGATATCAATGCCATAAGAGGCTTCGATCCGGTTGACGCGGGCAGTGATGACAAATTGCAGCGCCATCATCGCCAGTCCAATAAAGCCCAAGGCGACCGAAAACTCAGTCCAGAAGCCCCTGCCACCCGGAGCCGGATGCAGCAGTACGACCAGCAAGGGAAACAGCGCCAGCAGTAGGTACCCCATGATCCAAAGCATCGCTACCACGATCGGGCTATGCATTAACAACCGTCTCATGTCAAACTCCTAAACGCTTATTTTTGGGCAGCAAGTTGAAACCGGCGGTTGACTTCTTACCAGTTCACGACTTAGGACAAAACTTGTAAATGGGTTCTTCTGGTTCTCCCACGATATAGCTAATTACGGGAGCGATCGCTGGTTCAAAGACAACTGCTGTCTGAGGTAAGGTATCGATCGCTGAGGTAAGGGATCGATCGTGACCAGAACTTTTGCAAAACCCATCGCTTCCTCCAGAGTGTGATCCGCTGCACGTCTTAGCACGGCTCTTCTTGAGCCGTTTGCCATTCATGGCAGTTGAAGCGACCGTGAGGACAGACACAACCTTGAAGTCTTCCTTTAAGCAAGGGCTTCTATTTAGCCTTCAGCTTTCAGCCTTTAGCCTTTAGCCTTCAGCCTTCAGCCTTCAGCCTTCAGCCTTCTGCCTTCTGCCCACCGCAAAGCGGAAGCAAGCTACAGCCTTTTGCTATAAATTTCTAAACCAAACGGCTATCAGAGAGGGTTTTAGCGAAAGATGCAGTTTAAATGTGTCTAGCGGATAACGCTGTTCTAACGATCGCCCACACGAAACCAACGGTAGCCGTAGCCCGGAAGCGAGACCGTGTGGGATGGATCTGAAATTGCCTCATCCGGTTGGTTTTCAAACAAATCAATCAAGCATTTTCCAGCCAGGTTATGCAGCGGTAATGTGACTGTACAGTCTGTTTTAGCCAGGTTATGCATTGCAATAACGATGCCCCCCTGCCACTCGCATTGATGGGCAAACACACTGGGGCTGTCCATCGGCAAAATTTGCCAGGTGCCCCAACCAAACTCTGGGCATTCCTTCCGCAGGCGCATGGCTCGTTCCATCCAATTTAGCAGCGAGTTAGGGTTGCGCCGCTGAACGTTGACATTCAGGTGCTTATAGTCGTACTGACCGTCGGTAATCACTGGAAGCAGGAGTTGATCAGGCGCGGCTGTCGAAAACCCACTATTCGGCGCGTTTGACCATTGCATCGGTGTCCGAGCCGGGTCGCGCTCTTGCAGCGATAAGTCGTCGCCCATGCCCAGTTCTTCACCATAGTTAAGCACTGGCGTACCCGGTAGGGTCAGCAACAAGCTATACGTTAGTCTCAGTCGTCGGGGATCACCTTGAACCATTGGGGCAAAGCGGCGTCGAATGCCGCGATCGAAAATCCACATCTGTTCGCGATCGGGTGCAAAGGTGGCAGCAATTTCATCCTGCTGTTCGCTAGAAAGTTGGTCTAGCGACAGTTCATCATGATTACGAATAAAGTTTGCCCATTGCCCGGTAGTAGGCACCTCTGGCAAAGCGTTGAAGGCTTCAATCAATGGCATTGCCTTCTCCTGCGCCAGGGCAAGTATGAGATGCTGGTTGCCCCAGAAATTGAATAGCATTTGCACCCGGTTGCCATCACCAAAGTATCTGGCTAAGGCTTCAACTGGTTCATTGGCTTCTGCCAGCAAAATGGCATCGCCCCGTCTCCACGAGAGAAAGTCACACAATTGATCAATATAAATCAAAGGATCATCGACTCGCTCAAACAAGTTGTCAGCCTGCCTCAATTCAATCAGGTAGGGCGCTGCATCAATCCGAAACCCAGAGATTCCAAGCGCCAGCCAGAATCCCATAATCTTTTGGATTTCTGCCCTGACTTCAGAATTAGTAATATTCAAATCAGCCTGATGGTCATAAAAACGATGAGCATAATAAGCTTCTACGTCTGGTTGGTATGACCAGGTTGACTCCTGAAAGCCAGGAAAGATAATGCCTTCTGCCAAATCCTGCGGTTTCTCTTGAGACCACAGATAATAGTTCCAATATTTCGAGTGTTTGTCCTTACAGGCAGCTTGAAACCAGGGATGCTGGTCTGACGTATGGTTTACAACTAGATCAACAATAATCCGAATGCCACGCTCCTCAGCGCAACGGGTAAATTCAACAAAATCTCCTAACGTGCCCAGACGTGGATCGACGTTGTAATAATCCATCACGTCATAGCCGTTATCTCTGTTAGGAGAGGGATAGAAGGGCATAAGCCAGATACAGGTTACACCCAAACCAGCTAAATAGTCGATTCGTTGAGTCAATCCGACAAAATCGCCCACACCATCGCCATCGCTATCCATGAATGTTTTGACATCGATGCAGTAGATGATCGCGTTTTTGTACCAGAGATCCATCATGAGCGCCGTGGGTTAAAGAAAAAAGCAGGTAAAGTCTGATTTTGGGCGATCGCGCAACGCCTTTATAAAAACGAATTACCGTTTTCTGAGCGATCGGGGGCGATCGTCAAAGAGATGCTGGTAATCGAGAGAACGCTGAATTTTCCAATCAGAGCAAAAGCTGGCTGGACTGGGTTTGATCATTAAAAGGGTTGTTTGTTCCCTGATCATTTTTCGATCGCTGGGTGCCTGATGATGCACCCAGAGAATCACGAGAACGCCTTAAAGTGTGCTTACTGCTCCCCTGTCTTACTGTGCGTTTGTCTGTGTCTTAATAGGGTTGCTGGTTTCAGGCTTAGGGGGTTCTGGTTGAATGGCTGTATTCACGATCGCTGTAACATCAACGCTCTTTACGCCCTTGATCTGCTTGGCTAACGGTTCAATTTTTTGTAGTTGCTTTTCATCAACCACTTTACCTGTTACCTTGACGGCACCATCTTTGGCATCGACAGCAAGGGTGCTGGCTGGTAAATTTGCCTCCAACTTTGAGCGCACTTCGCTCTTGAGATCACCATCCGCTCGTACTGACTCATCGCCAATCACATTATTTCGCTGTTCGCGTGCACGAATGTCGGCATTGAGTTGTCTGCGCCTTATTTCGCCTGTGGCATTGTTTTGATTTGCTTCAGCGGCTGGCTTATCGACATCGACGTTGGTAGGTCTGGTAGCAGCAGAATCAGGTGCTTCACTGCTAGTCTTAGCAGCATTGTCACAAGCAACTACGCTCAAGGCTAAAATGCTACTAAACAAAAGGGCGATGGATTTCTGCATGGCTTCATTAATTCGTGTCCGTTCAGTTGTGGGTTGAAAAAATTGAGGTCGAGTGGCAAAGTTGAAAGCGGTTCCTTTGCCACCATCGATCGCTTTAACGACGGTCATTCGGCAAGTTGCCAGGTCGTGCATCTACAGTCGGATGTCCTTGAACATCAACATTGATCTCTTCACGTCGCAGTGCTTCTTCAACATTAACCGTGCTGTGATCGACTTCTTTACGGATGCTTACTTCTTCCCGCACAAACGCTTCTTTCTGAATAACAGGCGTTTCCTCATACACCCCTATACGAGCGGTTTCTGCCTGAAAAGCATTGGCACCTGGGGTTACATCGGTTTCCATCCCGCCTGGTGATCTTTCAATAACGACACGCTCTTTTTCAATCGGTATTGAATCACGGGCAACTTCCGTTTCAACATGCTTACCGATCGCAACTTCACCCGTTTTTTGACTTGTTTTATCGACAATTAAGCGCTCTTCATGAAGCTCAATATTTTCTGTGCCTGAGGTGCCAATCGATTGTGCTGTCACTGGCTGCGACACTACTGGAGTGGGCATAACAGGTGCCCCCATATGGCTTGCCTCATCTTCCCGATCCCTGATCCGGCGCTCCTCAAACTTTCTGACTGCATCTGCACCAGTACGCACAGTGGGTTGATGTACTGACTGATTTCCAACTATGCCAGCGGTGGCAACACCAGCCGTTGCAGGGATGTCATACACGCCCCATTCTTCGACTCCGCGGTGGTTAAAAATTCCTTGAGCATGAGCAATTTCTGCATCTGTCCCATCAACCATAACCAGATATTCACCGGCTGAAACGCGATCGTTATAAACTTTCGCTCGGTCTTCAGGAATACCCATACCGATCAATCCACCCACCAGCGTACCTGCCGCTGCTCCAATCGCGGTCCCGGCTGCGGTTGTTGCCAGTGCGGTTGCTGCGGCTCCTGTCAGCATGATGGGACCAAGACCCGGAATTGCCAGTGCTCCCAGACCAACCAGTAGTCCTGTTATGCTACCCAAAGCGCCACCAGACAGCGCTCCAGCTTTTGCGCCATCATCTGCTTTATTATCACTATGCTCGCTCGTACTAACCCCAGCGATCGAGCCTTTACGGTCAGCATCCTGGGCAACGACGGACACTCGATCCATCGGGAAGCCAGAATCTCTTAGTTCGTGTAGCGCTTGTTCAGCCGCACGGCGAGTTGGAAACGTACCAATTGCCCGACGATGACTACGGTCAACTACTGCTTTAGAACGATCGGAAATCATCTTTATCTCCTGGGAAAACTTTGAACAACATGAAATGATTTGACTATGCTTCGCAATGTTGCGATCGGCTTCAATCTACCGACTTTCTGAATGCTGGAAGAACCACTCTTGACTAAAGATTCAAATTTTTTATAGCAAGATGTAGGCAATGCCTAAATGAGCAAAATGTAGGAAATTTAAGTAGTGAGGGCTAAATTAAGCATTGCTGAAAGTCCGAGTTTTGACTGCACTCAACCCACCTGCACACAAAACTTAAGAGTATTGCGACTTCGTGTTTGACTAAGCGCTCACGCCGAAATCTCAATGCCTCTTATAAAAATTACGACCAGCTACTTAGGACGTATTAAGAGCCAGTAGTAAGAAACTGCATCATAGTAGCAGCGAACAACAGCAATCTGTTCTACTGGCTTCTAACCTCTTAGCTTTTAACACTTCAATTTGAATGCGCCACAAATGAGGAGGAACTATTCTAAATGACGTTCCTTCAACACAAAAACGTTTCTATCAAACAGACTTAGCTGTGATCACCAAAAAGCTCTGCTTTAGCATTATTAAACATTTGAGCGAACTCTTGACGATTGTTTGCCCGCAGCAGGTAACGCCAGATGAACCAAGCCACAGTTGCTAGACCAATTAGCTTGAGCACTGGTGTAACAAGGGGAACATCATCAATGGCATCAAGTGCTGCAAAGACAACTCTAATCCCTAGCAACGTAAGGAGAGTCCAGCCTAGTATGCTCAGGAGTTGTTTATTCTGTTGAAAGAACGTTCCAGTAAACTGAGTTACTTTAGCTAAGAAGGCGTTTGCCTTCACTTGAAAAGATGCCCAAGCTTCTTCTGCCGCATCCGCCGCATCCGCCGCATCCGTTGTAGCGGTCTCTTGGATAATCGTATCTTGTGTTGCTGGAGCTTCCATCAGCATTGGATCAGCGGTTGGAGAACCATTAACCGATATGACTTCCTCCACTTCACCGTATTCGTTTGTAGTCACAATTTCAGTTGACATGATTTTTCTCCGTGTTGATCCGCAATAAGTAAACAGTTGATTGGCAAACAGTCGCCTTGATTTTTAGCTAAGGAGAAATCAGAAATTATGGACTGATTACAAATTTCTGACTTCTCTAAAACTCACTTTTGCGTTCTAATGACGACCACCCATCCACTTAGCAGCGATCGCTCCAAACACAGCACCAACGACAGGGTTGCTAAGGAACTTCACTAAGGCAGGCTGATCTGCCAGAACTTCATGAAAGACATCGGGATGATTGTGATAGGCAAAGCCAGCAAGCTTACTGACATCATCGGCTGACATATGGCTGGGATGATGGGTTGATAAGCCCAACTGCTTTTCTAGATCGCGATCGTGCAAGCCCCGCTTTTTTAGGTGACTGAAAAATTCTTGAGCAACATCTTTACGCTCGTTCGGCTTGATTTGAGCGATCGCCTTTTGTAGTTCCGGTTCCATCTGGTTTGCAGGAACGCGATCGGGATGGAAAGATTTGCTGAACAAATTATGACGCTCATCGCGGGAAGACCGTTGAGCAAAATCGTCAAAATTTTGGTAGCTTGATGCTGAATCGTCAGGCATCATTTCTTTATCGCCATCAGCCAGATCACGCATGACTTGGCGTTTGTACTCATCACTGCTAGGCATAGCCTTAACGTCCTTTTGAAATTAGTGTTGAAAAATTAGTAAAAAACTAAAATGCTTGTCCATATCGGTTAACAAGCATCTACTCTTAGCTAGCTCCCTGATACTCAATTTGTCTGGATTGAGCATCATAGCGAGCCGTAAGAATCAGTTCTTTATCAGGCGCATACATCAAAACAGTTAGGTCTTGATTGGGGAAGTTTTTACGGAAGCCTTGAGCTAATGATTGAGCTAATGCTTTGACTTCGTTAGGGCGAACCTGAGAGGAAATAACGGCTCCCAGCTTATTGTTGTCCCGCACGAACGCATCTTTAATTAAGCCCTTGCTGGTTTCAACGACCCAATTACCAAACTCTTGAGCAGAAGCAGAATCTCCGCGTGCAATTTGACCGTAATCAATACTACGATCGACGCTAGATGGATAATTTGCCTGAGGCAGTTTAGTTGCTGTACCACTGCACGCAGTCGTAAAGGCTAAAACCAGCACTAGAACAAGCGCCGTTAAGCTTTGTCGAACGCGATGAGAAAGATTCATTGTTAACTTTCCTCTAAGTAATAAACAAGTAGAAACGCTGTAATGAAGAAATGTAAAACAGAAATATAGTTACTTACAAGCCTTCACCGTTAACAGTGTTTCAGTTGTTAGTGTTTGTAATGTCATCACCTATAAACGTACAAGCAAGAATAGATGTATCCCTCTCTCTTAAGTCCCATCTGGCTCTCTGCCTGAAGCCCAGGCTTTAAACGGGCTTAAAATAGCCATGAGAGTTATCAAGAAAATAAAGTAAGAAAAGCACTGTTAATTTTTAGCCATCTGGTTCAAAATAGCTCTCCGGTAAGAGTTCCATAACCTGTTGCTGTCAGCGACAAATAACCATCAACAGTTTCCATCTGCTTACGTAAATCATGCTGCTCGCTTGTAACCCTTAACATCAGTAAACGCTTTTCACACATGACATACCACCGACTCAAAGCTTGCTTCTCCTGCCTTTAAGTCTTGCTTAAGCTGGTTGTCTGACATAAGTGCCTCAAGTCCCCGTCTGTTGTGGCTTGGGGCTGGCGATGAAAATCGCGCCTACAACCACGAAGTCCGCCTGCGCGGACGAGCAGCAACCAGGGCTTGAGCACCTGCGGCGGCAGTTTATAGCCCTTTGGGCATGGCTACGCTAGTGCTCCTGTAGCTGCGGTTTTAACCGCCAAGCGCAGCGATGTGTCAGGCACTCAGGGAAAAACGTTTTGATGCCACCCAACTATTGCTTGTTACCTTCTGCCTTTTGCCTTTTGCCTTTTGCCTTTTACCTTTTACCCAGGGCTATTTCATTCTAGGGGAAGGCTTGGTAGAGTCGAAGCATCCCTAGCATGAAAGACTCTTCTTCCTATGTCAACGCTTGCGATTGTTGAAGCCTTTGCTGGACTGCCTGATCCGCGTCGTACGGCTGGGCAGCGT
>JBGTJW010000595.1:0-4553 GCA_041744955.1 Stenomitos sp.
CAATCGATCCGGGTTAGTGATGATGATCCGATCCAACGGACTCGTGGCAACTCGATCGCGCAGGCGATCCAGTCCTGGTCGTTTCAGCGTTGCCCCACTGTAGCCATCGTCCCGGAAGATATCCTCACCAGCAACAGACCATCCTTGGGCTTGCACATGAGCTTGCAATCGCTCCAGTTGTTGGTCAATGTTCTGAGTTTGGGCTTGCCGTTGAGTGGATACACGAGCGTAAAGCGCAACTTTCATCGGTCCTCTCCTGCGGTGCAAGGGTCTGTGGCACGGGAGACCCGATTCCTTCGGCTCTTGGACTTCGCGGAGTTTCCACCTGCAGCAGCAATTGATAGGCTTGATCCCATCGTTTCTGGCCGTCTGCCGTGGCTTGGAGTTGTCGCTGGATGATCCACTGCCGCTTCATTCGTCACCTCCAGAGGAACGGTTCCCTCTAGAGCTTCTAACGAATTACGAGACCTCGAAAGCATGGCAGCTTGTAGCCGTTGGGCTTCACTCCAACTTAACTTCAGCTGAAGAGGACGAATCCAACAAAACTTGTCATTTGTGATTAACCCATCATGGCAGCTTTTGGTGATGATGGACGTGATCGCTAATTCACACAACGTCGTTTCTAGGCCCCGAATTGTTTCAAACACTTCGATCACCAAAACGTGACTAGAACCCGAAGTTGAAGAAAATTTGTAACGGCAATGCCTACTTCAACCGTCCCGGTCCGCGGTTAGTGGACTCGCTGGAAGTCCTGGCGGAAATCTTGCACCCAACGCTGTTCGATGCCAAACATCAAGGGTCTGGATGGAAGCAGTACCACGAACAGGAGGGGAAACCAAACCCAACTGCCGATCGCTTAAGGACTAAAACGACTCTAGCAAGTGCTTAACGAGTAGCGCCCACTTTCCCCGCGTACATCCCTTGCCCTAATGCTTGCCACTTGCCCTCACTCTTGCCGGTCGAAAGCACCTTTGCGAGGGAAATCCTAGCCCGCTCATAGTCTGAATCTGATAACTTGCCGTAAAGCCTGGCCAGCAACTCCTTCAGATGAATCGGCTGAGGGACGCTCTCTAAAATCTGGGCGACCGAATCAGTGAAGGTTTGACCCTGAAACTCAGCAACGAGTAGCTCCCGCAAGTCAACCGAGCCACTTGCTCTGCCTGGTTTACCGGTGGACTTCCGAGTGCCATTGGTTTTTCCCGCTTTCGCCGCCGCTGCTTTGCTGTTCGCCGCTGGTTTTACTTTACCTGTCGGCTTGACGCTGTTAGCCGCTATCTGGTGGTTAGATTCCTTGACCGCGGGTTCATCCGCTGTCCCCTCAGCATCACTTAGGGCAGATGCTACTGCTGCTAATGGGGTGGATGATTCGGGCGGTACAGTTGGCTTCCGGCTTGCGGGTTCAACGTCACTAACCTCGGCGAGAATTGCTTCAATGCCTTGAAGTTGAGTGGTTTTCTGCTGGACTTGCTGAGTCATCCACTCGAGTTCTTCACTCAAATGGTCTTTCACTTTCTGCAAGGAGGCAACAAAGGTGGTCGCCTCATTTTTTGGCAACGTTTGCAGATAGGAAACTGGAGTGGACACGGCGCAATCCTTGAATCAATGGATTTTCTGATTCTACTCCACCCCCTCCTTGCCAGCACACAAATTTCACAAATTTGTGGAGCGGTACTCTAAGCCTTGGAGCTGGGCAAGGCTCCGGTTAGATGGATTCGCTCGAATACCAGGGATAGATTATTTGCTGGCATTGGGATAGTTTGCACCAGCGAGAGTTGGTATTTCTGAGCCACGGCAACAACCTCATCAAGATTGCGCACGCCCCAAGCTGGATTCTCCGCTTGGAGGCTAGCATCAAAAGCGGCGTTGCTCGGTGCCAGCGGTTGCCCCGCTTGCTGAAAGGGACCGTAGAGGTAGAGCCTGCCACCCCCCTCTAGCAATCGCCCAGCCCCAGCCATCAAGCCTAAACAAGCGGTCCAAGGAGCAATATGGAGCATATTGATGTTGACGATCGCGGTGATGGGAGATTGATTTAGATCGATTCCACTGGGTTCGGCTAGCAGCGCCTTTGGCTCTATTTGCCAGCGCTTATCGCAGACATCGAGTGCGATGGGCGGATACAAATTCGCAGCTGGGAACTGCTCCCGCCACGCCGCAATACTGGCAAGCGCGATCGGGTTTGGGTCTGAAGGTAACCACTGCCGGGGCTGCAAGTTAGGGGCAAAAAAGCTGGCATGTTCGCCCGTACCGCTAGCAATTTCTAAAACCGTTCCCGTGGGCGGCAACACGGTTTTGAGCACCGCTAGAATGGGTTCTCGGTTCCGCTCGGTCGCGGGAGCGAATTGCCGGGCATCAAAAGCAGGAGAGGTCATGGGTTCGGTTCGCTCCAAGCGGTATCTATCGCGTCAGGCAGTCGATTGAATCTCATCAGTTTAAGCTTTTTCAGCTGATTGAATCATTAACCAGCTCCCCCAATCCTGCAATTCAGCCTCATTCAAAAATGCCTGCTGACTTTTGCCGTAACGCTGCCGGAGGTGGTGCTGGATGGTTGTTGGACTCCAACCATGTTGAGCGATCGCAAGCCTAATTTGGAGCAAAAGGTCTGCTTGAGGCGAGATCGCCAAAACCCCCGGATGGACGTCCGACCACGCTAAAGCTTCCGCCATTAAAATCGGGTCCCCCGACTCCAGATACTGCTGCATTCGAGCCACCTGCTTCGATGAATTCTGTCCTAAGTGCTGATTTATAACGATGGTCTTGAATTGTGCCTTTTATCTTCTTGGTAGCGTTCTAAAAAAAACTGAATTGTAGGCACATCAGAGGCGATTCCATATTCAGGTTCACCGTTAGCGTTTTCGTAAATCTGTTTGGTAATGCCAACTAACCGCCCATTCGAGTCCAGCAATGCTCCTCCAGAATGCCCTTGGAGAGTGATTTGCGAATAGTGAACGGAAATATCATTAACCGCTAAAACCTTTCCGTACTTAACCACTCCACGATTTCCCAGTGGAGAACCAATTGTTGTTACACTTTGTTCTGTTTTGGCAGCTTCTGCCGATAGGTTGATCGGAGTAATATCAACTCTCTGACTCAGCTTTATAATCGCTAAATCGATCTGGCTTGGGCTTATCTGAAACAGCACCGTCCCCTCGGCTAATAAGTTTGAATTCTTAGCGGTGACAAAAACAACATTAACGCTCTTTTTTTCGACAACGTGAGCGCAAGTAATTACCAGGTCGGGAGCAATCAAAACTCCTGACCCAATTTTGCTACCTGCATAGATTGTCGGCACTGCCTCTTTCAAGGTATCAATGGTCGGCTTGATTGAAGTAGTCGATGTCTGGACTGGAAAATTTAAGTCAGTCAAGCCGACTGCGGCAAACTGGCTCAAATAGGTTGCTCTGGTCAGATTGGATTTCAATCTGTCAACAAACACATACGAGCCGCTGACCACGATCGTAAGTAATGGGATTGTGATCGCAAGTTGTTTAAACGTGTTGAGATTGCTTTGCATGGCTGAATCCTTGCCAATAACCAACCCAGAAGGCTCTTAACGGCGTTTGTTTGACCTGAACGCTATCAATAGGCAAAACCGTTGCTAAAACCTCTCCAACCTGCTGCCACCGATTATGACGATGAGCTAACAATGAGGTTGCAATTGCATGGCTGCCACAATAATCTGAGAAAAGAGTTGTCACTTCACAGGTCGAACCTGATGTGAAAATCTGTAGGGTCAAAGTGACAGCGATCGCACAATGCCCTTGTTGATAATAGTTTTGTCCACAGTCCAAAATAACGGTTCGTAGGCTAGAATCACTAAGGTTTAGAAAGTAACCTGTCAAACCGTTCTTGTCTGTTTGACAAAACCCAGTAAATCGAGGATTCAGCCGAGCCTGCGCGGATTCGGCTAAGGGAAAAATATCAGTTTGGTGTGTTTTGATGAGCAGAGAGTAAACCTGCTCATCGTTCAATGCAATGATATTTCTTGGCATATCTAGAAATCTCTGCATCTTAGAGTTTCAGAGGCTAAATTAAGGCATGAGAGCGTTCAAGATTGACCATCTGACTACCAGAACTAGGTAGCTTTTCAAGTTGCTTTTGATGGCTGACATGAACACTTTTAGGTGTGTACAGATAGGTTTGAGTACCTATTTGCATACCCATGCCATCGAGGGCATAAGTTGCGCCTCTTAGGTACGACAAAACATCTCGCTTTTGCTCGTCATCAAGCAAAGATGTATTTAGAGAAACAATTTCTTCATGTTGTAACGCCTGAACTACATCAATGACTTGCTCACCTTGTGTAATCTCTAGCACTTTTACTTTTGTTTGCGCGATCGGATGATCTGAGGAATTAGTAGGCAAGCAGTTGTTTGACGTATCTTCAAAATCATCGTTATAACCTGCAATTAAAAAGTCATCCTCAAGTCCAAAGATCCATCTTAAAAATTTCCTCAACATATCTTTTAGTTGTTTCATGGCGAATGAAATACGAATCTAAATGTACTAATAACTGTTTAGGCAAAGGGGTCATAAAGCTCTTCAAAATCATCTTC
>JBGTJW010000596.1:0-3187 GCA_041744955.1 Stenomitos sp.
CTTCTAATGGCTCTTGGTTTTGAGGCGGGAGATATTGCCAAAAACACAACAGCTAGTGGTAAGGACAACACACGCCCTGATTTTCAGATAAGACTCGCCAGTGGTAACATCCGATGTTTCTTGGTGGAAGACAAGCATACAGCGTATGACCTCAGTAGACCTGATCCACTCCAGCAGTTGATAAGCTATGCGCCTAGTCGTGGATATGAGCTAGGGTTAGTCTGCAATGGGAAATTGCTTTTGGGATGGGATCTCTCTAATCAAGGTTCTCCCAACCCAGTTTTGCACCTTGACATTCAGCAAGTTGTCGAAACTTATCATGGGCAAAACCTTTTTGCCGCTGGCAGTGTTGGGTTGGATGCCCTCACTCCTGAGCAAGTTCAAGATCTTAAAGGGTTACATCGTAGATTTCACAAACAAAACTTTGATGACATCGAGAACTTAATTCAAGAAATCAGTAGACCTGAAGATGAATGGTTAAATTTTGCCAGAAATCCTATAAATGCCCCTGATTTTGATGAGCTGCTAATTGCGGACTTAAAGGCAGCAATTAATCTTCTAGAAGAAGATGTTTTATATCAATTGGACTTATTACTTGAAGAATACGATCAGTATTGTCAAGCTAAATATCTACCAAATGGTAATGGCAACGGTAATAGTTCAGCAAGCTCAGATGAGGAGGATGAGACGGCTCCTAGAGTTTTAGTCAGGTTACGTGACCAAATTCTCAATTACATCAGAGCTTATGGTGTTCTAGAGTTGGATGATTATTCATGGATCAACGAGAAAATCGTTGAATTTGCAGATACACCAAGAGGATCAATTCAAGAATTAGGGCAAAAAATCCTCAAGCGGTTGATGCAAGCTGAGCAAAAGAAAAATACTCAACAAAAGAAGCAACAGGGTAAGCAACAAGAAGGTATTCAACTTGATCTGATCCCGGCAATTTCTGAAGCCAAGCAGCAGGAGCTTGGAATTAAGCTTCCGGTTCAGACCAAGATTACTAAACTTGATCCGAAGCTCGTTGATCTTTTGCAAGAATATGAACGGATTGTATTTGATTGGAAGGCATGGCAAGCGAAGCAAAGCTTAACTCATGCAAATGCAATTAAGACACAGCAATATTTTATTTCCTGGCGCAACCTCGTTACTAAGACAGTTTTGCAAGGCTCAGACGAACGCAAATTGAAAGCGGAATTTGCACGGCAGACCGCTTATGTCTACGTTATTCGCTTATTAATGGTGCGAATTTGTGAAGATAAAAGACTTCTCGATCGCAAGTTTTCAGATGGCGGTTTTAGATATTGGAAAGAAGAAGTTGAGAGGCGTTATCTAGATCTGGCTCAAGGGGTATCAATGGATTATCTTCTAGAGATGTCTTACCGTTCCGCCCAGAGCATCTATGCCCATTTCTTTAGCAGTGCCGACTTATTCAACTGGTATCGTATAAGTACCAATACGTTGATCAAAGTATTACACATTCTCAATCGCTTCAATCTTCAACAAATTGATAGTGACATTATTGGAATGGTGTATGGGCGATATGTGGAGGAAGGTAAGCATGAACAGGGAAGATATTTCACGCCAAAAAATGTCGTTGAATACATTTTGGATTGCATTGGCTACAAATCGGATAATCCTGATATTCGAGATAAGAAGCTATTAGACTTAGCAGGTGGATCGGGTAGTTTCCTGGTTCATGCTGCGCGTCGTTTAGTTGATTCCTATCGTTCTTTCAAAACAAAGAAGATTCCAGTTGAGTATGTTCCTTCAATCATCCGGCAAGTCAAAGATTCCCTATTTTGCTTGGATATCAATCCTTTTGCCTGTTACTTAGCAGAGACAAACTTGCTGATTCAGGTGATTGATTTACTGAAGCAAGCTAAAGATGCTGGTAGATTGCAAGAATGCAGTATCGATCGCTTTAATGTTTACAATACGGATTCACTTTTGCTGCCAAGATCGCAAGAAATTCGGACTCCTTTACTCAATCCCATTCTTGACTTAGAACTTTCTACTGTATCTCAGATTAAAACAAAAACAGGTCATTTTTCTGATGGATTTGATTTTGTAGTCGGCAATCCTCCCTATGTTCGTGCCGATGAGCCAGGAGTCGATGCTTACAGAGAGCAAATTATTGCACAGGGTAGATTTGAAACATTACACAAGAAGTGGGATTTATATATCCCTTTTATCGAATTAGGTAAAAAGTTATTAAGAAATGAAGATGGAAAATTAGGGATTATTACCTCGTATGGCTATTCTTTTAATGCCTATGCCCAATTGTCACGGCAAATGTTATGTCATGATTTATCAGTTTCACAAGTAGATTTTTTTGAAGAACTTCGGTTGTTTGAGGATGCTTCTGTTTTTAATATAATCTTTATTGCTGAAAATAAATTGCCAGATGCTTCCTCTACTACGGATAGAAGATGGCATAACACTGTGTTAGATCTCTATTCTTATTCAAAGCAAGATAAAGTTTTACAGACTTTACTGGGTGAAAGATTGTTTAGGCAAGAGAATATCATTTCATTTGATGAAAGTAGCACAGTTCTGTTAGAAAATCTTACTTATATTAGCGTTGGGATGGTTCTTAATAGCCATGAGGTAAAGTATCCAAATGAATTTACAAAAGATGATTTGGTTGCTGATATAAAAGATAAATTACACCCTGTTAAATACATTGAAGGTAAAGATATCGATCAATATGCAGTCAGTAGAATTCGTCACCTTGAATATGGTCAAGGCTTAAGAGCACCCGACAGAATTCGTAGACCTACTTTCCCAGAACTATATACAAAGCCTAAAATTCTACGTGGTGAAACCTCATCTGCTGTTTTAGATATCGGATCAAGTCAAGGAGATTGGATTTACTGTAATCATAGTGTCATCATTTTTCTTTCCTGGTTTAGATTAGTTGATGTAACGAATCGAAGCGTTAATCATGAGGAAGCTTTGTCTAAATCTGGCACCTCACAGGAATTCGACCTTGCTTATCTTTTGGCAATTCTTAATTCCAAATGGGCTAGCGACTTTTTAAAGAGCGTTACCAGTAGCGGTCGTACTGGAAGATTTCATCCAGACGATTTCCGTAAGCTACCTATTAGAAGGATTTCATTTGAAGAACAACAACCATTTATCGAGAAAGTTAATGTAATGCTCTCTTGGAATGGAGAGGTGTATG
>JBGTJW010000597.1:0-4714 GCA_041744955.1 Stenomitos sp.
GCCGTCGCCTGAGAGAGGAAAAAGAATCTCTCAGGCAACAGTTGGAAATAGTAAGTCTTCAGTCTACCCCAACCCCATCTTCAACCCAATCCGACCTAGAGGCAGTCCGCGAGCGCTTTCTGTCCGATCTAAAGGTAGGCAAGCAGTCGCCCGAGTACAAGCGAACTAAAGTAGCGATTGACCGCTTCATTTCATTTTTGAGTTCGTACACCTGAATTGAAGACGTGGTAGGATGCGCCCATGATTCATCACCGCATTGCCGTAGCAGCGAGAAAGGGCGGCGTGGGCAAGACCACGGTCGCTTGCGGTTTGGCGTCGGTGCTGTCCCATCAAGGAATGCGAGTCTTAGTAATTGATTTAGATCCTCAATCTAATGCAGCTTACGCTTTGGGCGTAGATCCTACAGCTGCTGGTACTACTGAACTTTTAATGGGCGGCAATCCACAACCAATGGAAGCTTCCCCAGCGTTATATGTGCTCCCTGGCGGTCCGAACCTGACGAGTCAGCCAATTCAATCGCTACATCCTGAAGATTTAGCAGATGTTATTAATACAATGCCCTATGATGCGGTAGTTTTTGACTGTCCTCCAGGCAACGAGAACTTAGAACGTTTGGGCTTGGTCGCAGCTACTGTCACCCTAGTAGTTACTAATGCTCATCCGTTTGCCATTCTAGGAGCTTCTCGTGTCATAGGCATCTTAGAAGGCTATCGAGATAAAGTTCGTAGAGGTCCAGAACGTTGGGCATTAATTCTATCTCAAGTTGATGAACGTCGAGCCTTGGATAAACACTTCCCCCCGCAACTGTTACAGAAATATCCAGGGATTAGGCAGTTTGTAGTGCATCAAGACACAAATTTGTCTTTAGCTGGAGCGCAGCAAGTACCTTTGATGGACTATGCACCACGTTCACGTGCAGCTTCTGAACTGATTGCCTTAGCCCAATGGGTAATAGGATCTGATCAAGAACAGGAAAATCACAATGGCGGCTAAACGACGCACTACGGCAGAAATGTTAGAATCCGCTACTACAGCAGGGGAAGCTATCTCACATCAAGACCGTGAAAAAGAGGCGGCATCGTCCCAAGAGCGAGCAACACAGTCTCTGATGCCTTTAGGGAAAATCCTTGAGCGCACCAGTAATACTCGTGAACTTAGAGACCAGCACGTTAGCGAACTTGCTGACTCAATCGCCGTGCTCGGACTCCTAGAACCCTTAGTAGTAGACAACCGAGGCAGAATATTAGCTGGCGGTCATCGTAAGGCAGCCATCCATCTACTCTCTGAACGCGACCCCCTAGTGTATGCCCAGCTATTTCCCAACGAGCTGGTGCCAGTCAGAATCATGGACTTTGATGCCTCTCTTGAGCCTGATCGGGCGCTGAGCGTGGAGGTTGCTGAAAACGAGAAACGTAGAGATTACACGGCTAGTGAAGCTCGTACCCTGGCTGAACGATTGCGAAGAGCCGGGTATGTGGATGTCAAAGGCAGACCTGCCAAGGGCGAGAAAGCTCTACGCCCTGCACTCGAAGTAATTATGGGCAAAAGCCTCCGTACAGTCCGGCGTTACCTGAATGAAGAAATAACAGAAAGTGTGACAGATGACCGACTTTCTGAACTCTCTGAACATGAGGCAACAGTAGTTTCCCTGCGGCGACTCCGAACAGAACTAGCACGGTGGCAGAAATTGTATCCAGAACCTCAAGAAAAAGAAATGCAAGCGGTGGGACGAGATGTAGCTCGACTCAAAAAGCAAGTTGAGGGAGTTTTGAAAAAGATGATAAAAACACACGGCTAGCCCAGTGACTCCGTTGCGATTGGCTGTGCAATCAACCGCTCAGTGCAACATAACTAAGCGATTGTTGTACCCAATAGACCGATAATATTGGCATGATTTTAGTTGACTCCACCCCAGTTGCCAAGAGTGAGGTTAATCCAAGCAATGCCACAGAGCGGTTAATTGAAATGTGGCTGCACGGGTTATCGCCGCAAACTCAAGACCAATACCGTCGCACGGCGCGGCGCTTCAATGCGTTTGTAAATAAGCCACTGCATCTGGTAACTTTGGCAGATATCCAGGGATGGCAAAAGACTTTGGCTACATTGTCTCCCAGTAGCCAGCGAACGGCGATATCTGCCATCAAAAGTTTATTAAGTTTTGGGCATAAGATCGGGGTGCTACCAGAGAATGTGGGTTTAGCAATGCGATCGCCCAAAGCAAGAGACTGTTTGAACGAGCGGATACTGACTGAACAGGAAGTAAGCGCGATGATTAATCTGGAGACGAACCAGCGCAATCGGTTAATCCTACTCCTGCTTTACTCTGCTGGTCTACGGGTCAGCGAACTGTGTCAACTTACGTGGCTCGATGTCAAGCAGCGTGGCGAGTCGGGACAGGTAACAGTGTTAGGCAAGGGACAGAAAACAAGGACTGTGTTACTGCCTGCTTTGGTGTGGAACGAACTCTGCTCTCTTCGAGACAACGCTCTTGCTAGTAACCCCGTGTTTCAATCTAGGGAAGGCGACGCTCTAGGTCAGCATCTTGACCGCACCCAAGTTTATCGAATTGTGTCAGCAGCAGCTATTCGTGCTGGCATCCAGGGGAAGGTTAGCCCCCACTGGTTGCGTCACGCCCACGCCTCGCATAGTCTCGAACACGGCGCACCAATTCATCTCGTGCAGGCAACGTTGGGACACGCCAGCGTCGCTACCACTAGTCGGTATCTTCACGCCAGACCGAGCGATAGTTCGGCGCTTTATTTGCCGATGTGAGGAGCGCTCAGGTGTGGTCAAAACCAATTGGTAGGAGATAGGAGGATCTGAGCGCTCCAAGGTTATGTGGTTCAACACAGCCTGAACTTTAGGCGAACCTGTAACCCATACTTAAGAGCTTATCAACTGAAAATCGCTCATTCTACGAAAAAAAACACTTTCGTGGAATACCGCGGTGGTTTGTCAGTCCGGTGCACGCGGTTGTTAGACGGAATTTATTTTGAGTTGCTTAGCGAAATTGATGATAGCGCAGTTACTGCTTCTGTGATGATGGTATCGATGATCTGACCTGCAGGTAGTACTTCATGCACCAAGCCAACTCCCTGACCTGCAAGGAAAGGTAACTCATCGATTTGCCCTGTTGTTTCAGGTGTCGGCACAAAGCTGGTAAACCGATGGAGTGGAACTTGCTCACCTGCCAGCTTCATTGTTCCAATAATCGGCTGTGACTCGAGATCCTTTGGTGCACTGTCTTCGCGATCAGCAAATTCATAAGCTAAGCCCATATCCAAAACTCGCATAGGGTTGAAGTGAGGCATATTGGGACCATACACAGATGTGAGACGCGTTTGAGTTCCAGTAACCTCAATAAGGCGTCGCTTGTACTCTGCATGGGCAAAAGCTTCTTCACTTGCAACAAATCTTGTACCGAGCCAAACTCCATCGGCACCAAGGACAAGGGCTGCTGCAACTTGGCACCCAGTCACAATGCCACCTGCTGCTAATACAGGGGTAGGAGCGACTGCTTCTATAATGGTAGGCACCAAAACAAGAGTTGGTAAGGAACCATAATTGTGACCTCCTGCCTCGCTCCCTTGAGCAATAATCAGGTCTACCCCTAGCTCAACGGCTTGTTGAGCAACAGTAGCAGACCCGACTTGTTCCCAAATTTTGATGCCAGCATCATGCAATTGGCTAATGAATTCTTGGGGTGGATGTCCCCAGTGGAATGACACAATTGGTACATTCTCCTCGATACAGACCTTGATCTGTTCTTCGTTTGCCAGGAAGGTAATAAAGTTAACGTTGAGAGGGCGTTCAGTCGCGATTCTAACAGCTCTGATGAGACTACGTACGGTTTCCGCAGGCAGCGGACCAACAGCAATAGACCCTACTCCTCCTGCTTTGCATACAGCAATTGCCAGGTCTGGAGAGGTACCAACAAACGCCATACCTGCTTGTGCAATAGGATGCTCAACCCCGTACTCGCGAGTAAATCTGGTCTGAAGTCGAGTGTGCAAAGTACTCCCTCTCTACAGTTCCCCTACATTCTGCCGTATAAGGGGTTCAGCCGGGATACCAGCAAAACGGGACACGCTGTAAAGTTTTGTAACGCATATCAAGCCAAACCCTTGATATGCGGTTGTTTCAATGCCAAACTTTACTTTCCTCCTTCAGTTAAAATATTCCCAAAAATGATTATTTATGGGCAAGCTTGTAGGCACTGAAAGGGGTGAAGAGTTGATTTTGTCGGGCAAAATTTTGATTGCTCCGATATCATTTATGGGCAAGTTGGTAAACCAATAAAACACGCTGTGCAACATTTATTTACAACGTGTCCTATTTAGCGTGTATCCCGGCTGAACCCCTTATACGGCGGCAGTATAAATTGCTCTTCAAATGAGGAGTAGCCTTTGCTTATATTGACTACCAAACTTGTAACTACAGAGTGCTCATACCACCATCAATGATCATCTCGCTACCCAGCATGAAGGACGATTCATCGGAGGCAAGGAACACCGCTGCCTTGGCAATTTCAATTGGTTCACCAAATCGCTTTAACGGAATCTGATTGCGGATCTCTCTTCTGCCATCTGCTGGATATTCTCAGATGGAACCCCCATCTTTCCGTATATCGGTGTGGATACAGGACCTGGGCTAATAGCGTTAACCCGAATACCTCGCCCAACCAATTCACCCGATAGAGTTTTTGCTAGCGAGA
>JBGTJW010000598.1:0-2948 GCA_041744955.1 Stenomitos sp.
TCCCATTAACGCCCTCAGTTCCTCGATGCCCATCAGCCCAACTCGTTCTGTGGCAAACGTATGGCGCAGGTCGTGAATCCGAATGTCCTTCAGCGTGGGTTCCTGGGCAATGAGGTCGGTCCAACATTGATGTGCCATGCGGTAACTCAAACGGCTGACTGCAAGCGTAAAGGGTTGCTGTGCGGTAAAAAGAGCCGCACTGTTGACATGCCTCTGATAACGGCAATAGCGCTCTAACGCCCGTGCTGCATTTTCACTGTAGAAACACCAGCGTTGCTTGTTGCCTTTGCCAAGCACCTGAAACTTGCGCTGTCCCAAATTCAGGTTTTGCAGATCGAGAGCCAGGATTTCCGCAATTCTTGCGCCTGTGTGATGCAGAAGATATACCAAGGCATTCAGCCGCAAATCAGAGGCAACGATATGATACAAGACCGCAAGTTGTTCGGGTGCCAGGTAACGAATCACTGTATCGCTCCGATGCTCACCTTTTGTCTGATCGGGTTTACGGCGCTTCAATTGCGCGATTGGGTTGGCTTTCAAATACCCCTGCTCTACGGCAAAGTTGAACAACGCCTGGATAATGGCTTGATGGCGATGATGGGTGGTGTAGGAAATCTCGGTCAGGTTGTTGAGATAGTCCTGCAATACCTGTCGGTTCAAGATTTCAATGGGCGATCGCCCATACTCTTGCAGCAGCGGCATCAGCGTAGCTTCATAGGAACGCAGAGTACTGAAAGCTAAGCCCGGACGCTGCAAAAAGGCGGTTGCGACTGTAGCAAGTGAAGTAGCCATTTACTTGTATGAAGGTGATCAAAATAACAGCGAGTTTTGGCAGAAAATATAGTCTTAAGAGGAATAGATTTACATATATTTCAATGCCGCTTTTACAGCACGAACTGGCTCCAAACCCTGAAGAAACCCTGGCAAATTACGTCCGGCGAGTGCGGGTTAGCCTGGGGATGAGCCAGAAAGAACTGGCAGAGAGAGCAGGGCTTCATCTTCAGAGTGTAGGCAAAATTGAGCGAGGGCAGACGACTCGGTTGAAGCAAACACCCAAGAGTGGCTTGGCTTATGCGCTCGGTGTCCCTGTAGAGTACCTGGATGCGGTCTGTAAGGGAGTGGCGATAGAGGCGATCGCTGCTCTCAAGTTCTGCCCTCACTGCTGGGTTCCCGGAAGACCACCTGATCCCATGTGGACGCATCCACGTGCTAAGCATTGCTTTGCGTGTGGGAGCCAGTTGCGCGATCGCTGTGGGAGTTGCAATGAGGCGATCATGTCGCTCAAATTTCGCTTTTGCCCTTACTGCGGCAAAGCCTATAAAATGACGAATTCAGCTTAATAAGGCTTTTGCTTTGCAGCCATTTCTGAAAATGACATCAGGCATCGCTTGCATTGCCCTTTTATCCAAATAGCAGGAATCGGAAACCTCAGTTTGCAGTTTGGGCACTCAGAAAGCAAGCGTAATTGATGATGCACGCAGCCTCTAGTTTCCTTGAACTGCCACTCTAGCTTGTGCAGTGGAGTTTCTGCGTAACAGGCAGCGCATAGCCGCATTGGCTCGTGCTTCATGCCCACCCCTTGAGGTGGGAGCATCTGTCGTAACTGTTTAACTTCTAGCTGGACAAGCAGAGCTAGCGCTTCTAATTGTTTTTGGCTTGGTGGTGGAATGAAGCGAAATTTTTCCCAACGGGAAAGGGTACCTCCTAAGCCTGTCTTTTGTCCAAGTTCGTTCAATGAAGCATAATTTGCTCGTCGAAACCGTCCTAAAAAGTGGCTCAAGCTCTCACCGTCGTGGGGTTCTACCGTGAAGACCCAGGGTGGAATCGGTACGGTTTCCATCAGCTATACTCCCCCGCCACTTCGGCAAGAACATCTTTATCGATATGCATCATCCCTTTCTCTAAAGAGCGAATGGCTGCTTCACGTAATACCATATCAATGAGACCAATGTAGTAACCGCGTTGAGCCGCACCGATCGCGGGACGAATAATTTTCAACATCGGTTCATTGGTTAAATGAGAGGGAACAGGAAGGGCAATGATGTTTTGCTCCCAAGCACCGACAATTTGCTTGAGCTGATTGTTCTGGATCGTGCCTACTCGATGGTTGGAGCGGAAGCGATTGTAAACCTGTTCATCCTCCTGCACTGCCGGGTCTAAGCGCTTCTTCGTCCCGATCAAAATAACAGCAATCTTCAACTCATCGAAAATATCTCGAACGTCAGCAAAGGTCTTCTTTTTGAGACGATCAGCTTCGTCAACAAATAAAACCTCCGTCTGACTTTGCCGCAGCACTTTCAAGACGAGGCTACGAGCATCGCCAACGGTGCCTTTGGGCAAGTCAAAATTATAAAACCCCAAAATCTGCCGGAACAGTTCCCTCGACGTACACTCCTGTTTAGGGAGAATATAACCTACAGGAATAATTGGCGTTTTGCCAGAGAAATTAGGCTGTCCACATCGCTTCCGGTCAGCCTCGCAAGCTTTGGTTTTGCCTGTTCTTGATTCACCTGTGATGCGACCGCATTGGCGCGAACTGCGTTTGCGATCAAGCCACTGGTGCAGTAATTTCACTTGCTCCAGCACCACCACTGTTTCTTTACGCAAGCGCTCAATATGAGTTTGAGCATCATAGTTATAAACGTCTTCCATGTTTTGTACTCCACCTTAGTTCTCATCAAAGTCCCAAATCTCAAACTGGGGAATCTCAAGCTCTTGTTCCGATAGCGATGCTACCGATGAAGGCTGAGTTACCTCAGGCTCGGCAGGCTTGGTCAATTTTGACGATCGTGGCAGTTTTGCTTGCTCATCCTTCTGGCGATCGCGACGGCTCTTTTGCTTCTGGTCTAAAAACGCTTCGCGATCACGCATCTCATCCAGGATCGACTGGTTACCCACGGCTTTTCCAGCCTCTCGGATGCTACGACTAATGTCCTTTGCCTCCTCGC
>JBGTJW010000599.1:0-9336 GCA_041744955.1 Stenomitos sp.
GCAGTAATGTCCGTCGCGGCTGACTCTACTGCGGCATCACGACCAGCCACCTGGGCACGCTGTTGAGCCGCATCAATTTGAATAATGGGTGTGCCTGCCTCAACGCGATCGCCAGCTTTGACATAGATGGCTGCAATCTGACCCGATACCCGTGGCTGCAAGGTGACAGACTGCCGTGAATCCAGGTTCGCTGCATAGTCTGAGCTATCTGCAATCGATGCAGTCTTGGGCTGAGTTAACTCAACCTCCGTTAGCTGTGGTTTCATGCTGGTGAAGATCAGGATGGGCATGATGAACCGATTGAACACAATCCAGCCAATGCCCCCCAAAATTGCTACCACAATGAGAGCAGGTATTAAGAAGCGCCGCCACCCTTTACGTGGCGGTTGAGGGTCACGCTCAAAGTCTTCTCCCTGCTTGATCTCATCCCTTTCCTTTGGAAGGTGGCTCTTGTGATTTTTGCTTGTCCCTTCGACATTCATAGGGGTCGTCTACTCACTTTAAAGAACTGACAAAGCGTAACCGGATGCTTTAGACGCGCCGCTTCAGACAAATACAAACCATCTAGAGTCAAGCACTCAAGGTTTAGCCAGCGCCTTGCAGTGATCATGGCTGCATAGAATGCGGATTTTCCCAGGTCGGTGTGGAGTATAGATGTGGCTAGATTATCGCAAGAGCATACAGCAGGCTTCACCTGTTCAAGTCGCCCGATCGGAGGATTTCAAACTTTTGGATCAGAGAATATTTGTGGGCAACTTTGGTTCAAGTGTACCAACATCTCTGTAATTATTACCACTTAGCGCTTTAGAAGAGACTCGATCGCAGGGACGGCTTCCTTCACTAAAGGATCTATAGCAGTCCTAAATGATACGTGAACATAAGATCCCCGACTTTTTCAAGAAGTCGGGGATCTGAACCGATCAATCTCACAACTCAAATACGATTGCCATAGTTCATAATTGGCTTTTCTACAGGCATCAGCTAGACTAAACGACGATTCGCCCTGCCAGCCATCATAAAAACGGGACGCTTATGTACTTGAGCATTGCTATTAGTCAGCATAGTTAAAGTACATAGCCTGCCACTGGGGGCGATCGGACGATCGCCCTCATCAACGGCTCTAAATTGTTTCTGAAGCAACGGCAGCAGTAGGCTGTGCCTGAGGTTGGAACTGGAAGACCGAGTAGACCACATCGCGGCGGATTTCGGTCATCATTTCGAGGAAAATCTCGTAGCCTTCGCTCTTATATTCAATCAGTGGATCTTTCTGACCATAGCCACGTAGCCCCACCGACTCACGTAGGGCATCCATCTGCTGTAGGTGTTCGCGCCAGAGTGTATCAATGCGCTGGAGGATGAAAAAGCGTTCAGCCTGACGCATTAAACCGGGTTGAATTTGGTCAATCTGAGCTTCTTTAAGATCGTAAGCAATACGGACTTGCTCATGCAAGAAGGTTTTAATTTCACCGATCGTCATGTCAGTGAGATGATCCGGCTCCAGGTCAGCCAGCAGGTAAACAAATTCCTGTACTTTGCTCACCAGGCTTTGGAAATCCCACTCTTCTGAGGGCAAATCAGGGTTTACCTTGGCATCAACAATATCGTCCATTGTTCGCTCGGCATACTTGACGACCTGTTCTTTCAAGTCTTGCCCTTCCAACACACGGCGACGCTCGGCATAGATCGCGCGACGCTGATTGTTCATCACTTCGTCGTACTCAAAGACCTGTTTCCGAATGTCGTAGTAGTAGGTTTCTACTTTGCGCTGGGCACCTTCGAGCGATCGCGTGAGCATCCCCGACTCGATCGGCATATCTTCTTCCACGCGGAAGGCATTCATTAAGCCTGCTACGCGATCGCCACCAAAAATCCGCAGCAAGTTGTCTTGCAAGCTCAGGAAAAACTTGGTGGAGCCAGGGTCGCCTTGCCGTCCGGCCCGACCCCTCAACTGGTTGTCAATACGACGTGATTCGTGTCGCTCTGTCCCGATGACGTGCAACCCGCCTAATTGCACTACGTCATCGTGTTCACGGCTAGTAAACGCTTCATATTCCTGGCGGATCAGGTTGTAGACCTCACGCAGCTTTTGGATGACTGGGTCGTTAGTGGGCGCTTTTTCAGATGCCACAGCCACCCGATCTTCCGCTTCGAGTTCAGGTAGCGATCGCTCACCGTATTGCTGCACACCAACGTCTACGGCAGCTTTTAATAGTTGCTCCGCCTCTTTAGAGAGTTGAGTCGGGTAGATTTGGGGTGAGGCTTTCCAAGATTTGACTTTCTTACCAGGGACAAAGCCTTGACCGCCGCCACGACCGCCGCCTAGCGCTGGGACATCGGTGACACCAAAGGTATCTTCATCCTCTGGCTGCACAATACGAGGCATGAAATACTCACGCACCTTCAGGCGTGCCATGTAATCGGCGTTACCACCAAGAATAATGTCTGTCCCACGACCTGCCATGTTAGTGGCGATCGTGACTGCCCCTTTGCGTCCCGCTTGCGCGATAATCTCGGACTCCCGTTCAACGTTCTCTGGTTTCGCGTTGAGTAGATTAAAAGGAATACTACGGTCTTGTAGGAGCCTTGCCAGCAGTTCAGACTTTTCAACGCTGGTGGTGCCTACGAGGACAGGACGACCGACTTCATGCATCTGAGCGCATTCTTCAGCGATCGCGTTCCATTTTGCGTCTTCCGTTTTGTAAACCACATCGGATAAATCACGCCGTCCCGTCGGGCGGTTGGTGGGAATGGTGGCAACTTCCAGGTTATAGATTTTGCCAAACTCCGCTTCTTCTGTTTTTGCCGTCCCCGTCATGCCTGCCAGTTTGGGATACAGCAGGAAGAAGTTCTGATAAGTGATCGTTGCCAGGGTTTGCGTTTCAGGTTGGATTTCGACGCGCTCTTTAGCTTCGATCGCCTGGTGCAAGCCATCACTCCAGCGGCGACCCAGCATCACGCGCCCGGTGAACTCATCCACAATGACAATTTCGTCATTGCGAACGATGTAGTTCACGTCGGTAATGAACAGTTCCTTTGCTTTAATCGCATTAAAAACGTAATGTGCCCAGGGATCTTGCGGGTCAAAGAGATCGGTCACGCCCAGAAATTGCTCTGCCGCAATGAAGCCTTCGTCAGCAAGAATCACGTTGCGCTGCTTTTCATCGACTTCGTAGTGGTTCTCAGGGTCGTCTTCGTTCGCTTTGCGGGTCAGGGATGCAGCAACTTCGGCGGCTCGCATATATTTTTCACTCGGACGCTCCACTTGACCGGAGATGATGAGCGGTGTCCGTGCCTCATCAATCAGCACCGAATCCACTTCGTCGATAATGCAGTAGTTAAACGGACGCTGTACTACGTCTACCATCGCGGTTGCCATGTTGTCGCGCAGGTAGTCAAACCCCAGTTCACTGTTGGTCGCGTAGGTGATATCGCAGGCGTAGTTGCGCTGACGATCGGTTGGGTTCATGCTCTGCTGAATCAGCCCTACGCTCAAGCCTAAAAAGCGGTGTACCTGTCCCATCCACTCAGCATCACGTCGTGCCAGGTAATCATTCACTGTCACAACATGAACGCCTTTACCCGCGATCGCATTCAAATACGCAGGCAATGTCGAAACCAAGGTTTTTCCCTCTCCCGTTTTCATCTCAGCGAGATGCCCTTTTACCCGTCCACCTTCGTTATCGTGCAGGAGAATGCCGCCCAAAACTTGGACATCAAAGTGACGCATCCCTAAAACGCGCCGTGCCGCCTCTCTGACAACGGCAAACGCTTCGGGCAGCAGATCGTCTAAACTCTCGCCTTTTTCAATGCGCTGCCTAAATTCTGCTGTTTTACCCTGCAATTCATGATCAGTCAGAGGCTGCACTTCTGCTTCCAGCAAAGCAACCTCAGTAATGAGTGGTTGATATTTTTTGAGTTTGCGTACGTTGGGATCGCCCAGCAGAGTCTTAAACATGGCAGGAGTGTAAACGTTCCTAATCAAATGGGTGCGAACAAAACTTTTAAGCGCTTCAGACTGCCTCAGTAAGCCCCTCAAGCGCCAGGGCATACTTCTAAACAAAACCATAGCGGTGTCCCTATCCTATCACTGCCATTAGCGGTGAGGGGGCTAGAGAAAAAGGCTAAAGCTGAGGGCGAAAGGCTCAATGCTTCCTACTTAAGCCTTTCGCCTTCAGCCTTTCTTAGGGTGCATTTTGCCACTCGGCACTAAGGGTGCGGAAGTCGTACTGATCACCACCAGGATGGCAGGAGACGCAACTGGTCAGCCCTACTCGCGTTGGCAGCTTGACTTTGGGATGCAAAACCTTGAAGTAGCGCGACTGGTAGATGCGATACGGGATTTCTTCTTCTGCCGCCTGAGGGCGCGAATAGGTGCGGAGGTATTGCCAGACAATTTGCAAGTTCGGTCCAACCAGGGGTTGAAGCTGTGCGCCGTAGTGCTGGGAGTCTTGTATAAGCTGTCGCCAGGTTGCGGTTGGTAAAATCTGTGGTGGCAAACCAAGATGGCAACTCGCGCAGTTTTCCAGGTAAAGCTCTTGACCCAGTTTTAAGCCCGGTGGCACAACATCAACTGTACCGATCGCGGCTGGCTGTACCGCCGTTGGGGCTGGAGTTAGTTGATTTGCAGGTGCCGGACTTGCAGGGCTTTGTGCTGGCGGCATCTGAGCGATCGCGCCCATCGATCGTGGCTCTTTGGCTTGTGCTAAGCCCCACCCCAAACAAAGGCTCCAGGTCAGCAACAGCAGTAGCAAGACCACAACGGATCGCCCTCGCTTGCGCGAACGATGTCGATCGCCACTTGCGATCAGGATGCGGCGCAAATTTTGTCTGGCAGGATGGGACATAAGGATACTAGAGAGTCTGAGCCATCGGTGTTTTGCGTTGAATGCAGATGCTTTGAATGCAGTGAAGCGAGGGCAACGCCAAACACTAAGAGCTACTGTGTGTATTTTAGCTGGCGGATGTCAGCTTTCAGCATGAGAAGCCAAAATAAGCCAATGTGTTCCTTTTGAACAGAGCCATTGACACCTGATGCAGTTAAATTATCTTAAGGATGCAAACCTTTACAGACGATATAGGGATGGATGGTCGTCATATTCGGTTCTCTGACCAGAAGACTATAGACCTGCTGCAACTGCAAGCCTTGTTTCAGACGGCGGCGTTCTGGGCGAAGGATCGTAGCGCTGAAGATTTAGCGATCGCGATCGCCAATAGTGATCCAGTTGTGACCGCCTGGGATCATGATTTGATGATTGGCTTTGCTAGAGCCACCTCTGATGGCATCTATCGAGCAACGGTTTGGGATGTGGTCATTCACCCCGATTACCAGGGTGCCGGGTTGGGTCGGAAGCTCGTAGAGACGGTTTTAAGCCATCCTAAGATGAGCCGTGTTGAACGCATCTACCTGATGACAACCCATCAGCAATCGTTCTACCAGCGCATTGGTTTTGAGCCGAATGAGAGCACAACAATGGTGTTACACAACCGACCGATCGATGCACCGCGAGTCACTCTAGTTGCTACCCAGCAAGCGTCCGCACCACCCAACCAATGAAGAGCGTGGCAACGACACCAATGCCAAGGAGCAGTAGCAGCAGCGCCAGAACAATAAAAATGACGAAGCGGCGATCGGCTGCTTTTGTCGGCTCAGGCGTGGCAACGTGCGCTTCTAAAAGTGCCAGATTACGGCTGTTGGCTTTCCATGTGGCATCAAAGACATCACCCAGTATAGGCACCGAGCCACCTACTGAATCCAGCACTAGATTCGACACCATTTGCACCAGCGTTTTTCGCGGCAAGCCAAAGCGAGCCGCCTCGATCACGATATAAACAGAGAGCGCTGCTCCAACAAAATCGCCTGCACCGGGCAGGAGTCCTAAAATAGGATCCAGCCCTAACCGAAAACGAGTGCCAGGAATCGGGATCGCGTTGTCTAGAAGACGACTCATAGTACGAACCCGCCGCAAGGCTGGATGGTTCGGCGCAACTTTTAAAGGGCTAGTGTGCATGGTCAGAGACAGGAAGCTTTCTTTTAGAATACCTGCCTTGCGTGCTATTGCCCTATGGCGATCGAGAGATTTGAGCCGCGTGGCTCTACGGTTATCTAACGAAACATACTGCTGACTGAGGTGTCTTCGTGGATGCGCCAGATCGTTTCACCCAGCAGATTCGCGACGGAAAGAACGGTAAGCTGCGGGAACTGATCGCTCTCTGGGATGGGAATGGTATTGGTCACAATCACTTCCTCAAACAAACCGCTAGACAGCCGTTCGATCGCGGGTGGTGAAAAGACAGCGTGGGTCGCGCAAGCGTAAACTTGTCGCGCACCTTCCTGCTTCAGTAACCGTGCGCCCTCAATGATGGTGCCTGCCGTGTCGATCATGTCATCGACCAAAACAGCAGTCTTGCCCTTCACATCGCCAATCAGGTTCATGACTTCTGCGACGTTGTGCGCCTGTCGTCGTTTGTCAATGATTGCTAACGGCGCATCACCCAGCTTTTTGGCAAAGGCGCGTGCGCGTGCCACACCACCGACATCAGGTGAAACAACCACTAAATCCGACAGTTGCTTGCTCGAGAGATAATCCATCAGCGTCGGCGAACCGTACACATGATCGAGCGGAACATCAAAGTAGCCCTGAATCTGCGCCGAGTGCAAATCCATTGCCAGCACCCGATTCGCACCTGCCTGGGTGATCAAGTTGGCTACCAGTTTGGCGCTGATTGACTCTCGCCCAGCGGTTTTGCGATCGGCTCTGGCGTAACCGTAATAGGGCATGACTGCTGTAATCTGCCGCGCGGAAGCCCGACGACAGGCATCGATCATGATTAGCAGTTCCATCAGGTTGTCATTCACCGGACGGCATGAGGGCTGAAGCAAATAGACATCGCAGCCCCGAATCGACTCTTGAATTTGAATGTAAAGTTCACCATCGGCAAACCGTTTCCGCACCATAGGGCTGAGATCCATGCCCAGATAACGCGCAACTTCCTGAGCGAGTAGCGGGTTGGCTGACCCAGAAAGCAGCCGCAGCCGATTTTGGTCGTTCAAGGGCGACAGCGTAGCTTTGGGAGTAAGAGTTGCAGAGCGGATCACGGCGTACCCTCAATCGTAGTCATCGCAATAGTACCATTCAGGTTTGAAATCAGCCCTCAGGATATACCCCTTGGAGCGATCGCATTACGATCGCGAAAGATGAAAAACGAGCGAGTGCCTTTAGCATCCACATTATCGCTTCAAACGATCGCATCGTGGCGATCGCTAACTGACGCTGTTGAGGCATTGAGAATACTAATCCCCTAAAGGTAAAGGCTCAGTGAGTCAAAGCGAAGGTCTAAGCAGTATTGCCACTCAAAGCTAAGCTGCCTTCACTCCACTTTTCGTTCAATGCCGCGCAGCTAATTGCTAATCTCATTGATGATTGTGCTTCACTACCCATTTTCCCGTGATTCTAAAAAAACAAATCAGTGAATCTACAGAAACCAGTATGACAATTCTATGCAATTTGACCTCTACCTTTGTGTCGCAAGTCTCTTGGATGGGTGAGCCTTAGGGGATATTTTAAAAGTCCAGATGCTTGTAGCCTTGGCGACTAAATATTCCTAGCTATAGAGATGTTAGTGCAGCCATGCCCAACGGGCGAGAAGCTGCCGCCGCAGGTTGTAAAACCCTTGTCGTTCGGTCGTCCGCATCGGCGGAATTTGTTTCTGTAGTTGCGGTTTCAACCACCAGACTCTTTTCTGCCAGGCAGCTTTGAGCAGTCAGCTCTAGACTCTACGCTGGAGGTCGAACCGCAACAAGACAATGCTCTTTTCTAGCCGTAGGTATTAGTGGGATAGCAGTACTTTTAACGTTTGAAATTAAGGCGTAAAAACTTTGGGCTTAGTGCTAGGAGGTTAAGTACGGAGCTTCACCGATTTTTTGTTTAGCCAAACGGTTTTCTCCCGTCAAGCAATCTTTTCACAGCGCATTATTGTCCCCTTCGTCATTATTTTCATTGGCTAGGAAGTTTAAGCGATCGATCGCCCTCAGGCTTGGTCTCAATATTGTGCTCATACCAGCGCATGAGTGGCGTTGCAGTGACACCATGTACCACGACTGAAAGCACGATCGTCGTGAAGGTAATCCAGGCGATTAGTTCTCCTGTGTCACCTTTAAGCCCATGCCCAAACGCATAGGTCAGGTAGTAAAGAGAGCCAACGCCACGAATGCCAAACCAGCCGAACAACCAGCGGGTTGGCTGGGGAACGGGTGCCCCAATCATGCTTAACCAACCGCCTAGTGGACGAATGAGAAACAGCAGTAGCCCAGCAACCAGAAGTGCGGGTCCAGCAAAGCGTACCATTGGCTCAATACGCAAGAGAGCACCTAAAAGCAGAATCGCTGCAATTTCAACCAGTTTTTCCACACGCTCGATAAAGCGTAGTTGAGACAGAGATTTATCGCGCTGGGGAATGCGACCTTGCATCACTACACCTGCCACAAAGACAGCCGCAAAGCCATAGCCGTTGGCTAGCTCGGTCAGCGCATAGGTGATCAAAATGGCTGCAAGAGACAGGAAGTCTTCAAGGAGTTCATCGGCTGGTCGGTGCGCTTGCAGACGGTGATCAAGCCACTGTATGGCTCTAGCAACAACGATGCCCATGCCAATGCCAATGGCGATCGCCCAAATGACATCCACTGCAACCCACTTCCCAAACCACGTTTGCAAGTTGTCGTCTTCTAGCCAGTGCAGCCCAAAATAAACGAACGGAAACGCCAGTGCGTCATTTAAACCGCCTTCGGACGTTAAACCAAAGCGCAACTCATCACGATCGGAGGGATTATCAAGCTGCACTTCTGAAGCCAGCACTGGATCAGTGGGTGCCAGAATCGCACCGAGAAGGACAGCCGCACCCCAGTTGAGCTGCAAAACCCAATGGGCGATCGCGGCGACCGCAAAGATGGAAAGCGGCATCAAAAAGCCGATCAGCCGAATGGTAGAGTTCCACGCCCACGCCGTGAGTGGACGGTTCATCTTCAAACCACAGCCAAACAGAGAAATCAGCACAGCAAACTCTGTCAGTCGCTCCAGAAACTTGGCATCCGGTCGCAGTTGCACCAAATTAAACCCATAGGGGCTAAGTGCAATGCCAACCAACAGATAGATCAAGGCATAGGAGATCGGCAAACGGGCAATCCATCCTGACCCTAACGTGATGAGCAGCAACAGCAACCCAATAACTAATAAGTCAAGAATGTAAATATCCACAAAATTTCTGCCACAAGAACGAGGTAAGCCTGCCTACTCACTGTACGCAGCAGAAGCGTGACTGTACCTCAACCTGGGGGGGATT
>JBGTJW010000600.1:0-3850 GCA_041744955.1 Stenomitos sp.
CAGGTGTGGATGGCGTGAAATCGCTGACCCCAAAGCAACGTCTCATCTTGGTTGTCAATCTAAAACTAAGCTCAAAAGTCGCCCCTACCAGACGTGTATGGATTCCCAAGCCTGGTAAGGAAGAGAAGCGACCGTTAGGCATCCCGACAATGTACGACCGAGCCTTGCAAGCGCTTGTCAAACTGGCATTAGAACCAGAATGGGAAGCACGATTTGAAGCTAATTCATACGGCTTCAGACCCGGACGCTCATGTCATGATGCGGTTCAAGCCATATTCAATGCGATTAAGTTCAAAGGAAAATACGTCCTTGATGCTGACATTGCCAAGTGCTTTGACCAAATCGACCATGAAGCACTGCTGACAAAACTAAATACATTCCCCACCATCCGCCGACAAGTTCGAGCTTGGTTAAAAGCGGGAGTGATGGACGGTAAGCAGATGTTTCCAACAACTGAGGGAACGCCACAAGGCGGGGTCATCACGCCCTGTACAATGTTGCAAACAATCTTTACCAGGGTCAGGAAGTGGAGGATGAGGTTCTACTCTGAAGACCACATTGACCTGATCTTGGTCAATTTCTACCCGCTTAACCAAAGTGCGAATAATTTCCCGCTGATTCTGCCAATCCATCTGTTCTAATCCAGCTTTGACTTGAGTGGCGAAGTCTTCTAAGCGACCAATGATGAGACGGAGTTCTTGTTGGCGTGTCATTTCTGCTGTCGCTTGAGCGATCTGAGTTTCTAATGCAGCAATTCTGGTTCGCATGTGAGTAATTCGAGGTTCAAACTCGGTCTTGTCAATAAAGCCCTCAGCATAGCTATCAATCAGCCGCCCCATCCCGCGTCGCAGTTTGGTCAATTGAGTTTCTAAGGAAGTCAGGTTTTGTCCCTGTTTGGGATCTTGTCCTCGTCGGTCGTATTCCTGTTCTAATCGCTGAGGATTTTCTAACAGCGCTTGCACTTGTTGCCACACCGCAATTTCTAACAAGTCAGTCCGTACCTGTAAATTTGTACAGATGCGTTCTCCCCCAAAGCGATAGGCATCGGTGCCAATACAGCGATAGTAGGCATAGTCACGAACTTTACCTTTAGCCGACTTATTGCTAACAGGTTTACCATAATAAGCATAACCACACTGCTGACAAACCAAGAGTCCTTGTAGTAAATATTTAGCACCCCGTTGACTTTGCCGAGCACGTTGGCGATTCTCTTGTAACTGTTGTTGCACCGCTTCAAAGAGGGCTTCATCAATTAAAGCTGGAACGGGAATCAAAATCCACTGCTGCGGATCTTTATCATAAATCGAATAATCTTGACGAGGCTGAGGGGATTGTCTGCGACCTGGACGTAACCGAGGACGCTTTTGACCGATAGCCGTTTTTCCAAATGCAGCCGTGCCCTTGTAGGCTGGATTGTTCAACAACCCCCAGACAGTGGAACGATCCCAGACGGGCTTACCTTTGGGCGATGGAATAGCCGTTTGCTGAAGACGGCGACAAGCTTCGCCAATCGAGGTTCGTTCTCGGCCAATCCAATCGAAAATTTGACGAACAACTTGAGCCTGTTCTGAATGGACTTCATAACGCGCTTGCCCATTGCCTTGTTGCGTATCAATATAATGATAGCCATAAGGTGCACCTGAAAGCGGATTGATAGACCCTGTATGAGCGGCATGGCGCTTGCCGCGTCGGCTGCGTTCTAAGATCTTGGCACGCTCATATTCGGCAACCATTCCTTGCACTTGTAGCAGTAGATCATCTTCGGGGGAATCCCCTAACGCCCGATTGAGAAATACAATTTCAACGCCTGCTTTTTGCAGTTCATCCAGGAGCAGGACTTGATAGGCATACTTCCGGGCGAGGCGATCTGGGGAATGAATGTAAAGTCGGTCGATGCCGCCTGCGGCTGCCAGGTCGCGTAGTCGCTCTAGGGCTGGACGCATGAGGGTCGCCCCACTGTAACCTTCGTCAATAAATTGCAAATCAGGTTGTAAGATACCGCCATCAGCCTTTACCTTTTCTGCTAACGTAGCCAGTTGACTCTCAATCGTATGGGCGGATACTTGCTGTTCTGAAGATACACGAGCATAGATCGCGACTTGCAGGTTATGAGCATTCATGATGTTCTTCTCCAATTTGTTGCTCTTCTAAATTGATATCGATAACGGATGATTGTTTTGTTGTAGAAGTTAATCGACGCACAGGTGGTAAAATCTGTTCATAAGCACTGGCTAGGTACTCGGGTGAAAGTCGGGAAACTTCAAAGCTAGCTCGAACCTCCAATATCCGTTTTTGTTTCGGCTTGGGCTGATTCATAGTGGCTTCCCTGGATGTCAAAAGAAGGGATTAACGCCACTTTATGGGAAATGTGTCGATATTGCATTGAAGCCACTAGGTTGACTTCATGAATCGAATTGACGGTGTCGTCGTTTTATTGGAAGTGATTTATCTTTTTTGATCTAATTCACGATAAAAGATTGACTCGTTCATAGCCTGGATGTCAATGAGCGATCTCGCACCCTGTCATTGAGGTGATTTTTGAGCCGTCCGAGTTTAGGTGAAATGTAAGGGTGCTCCGTGAAACCCATCGCCATAATCAGGGCGCAATTTTTCTCTGGGGATTGAAGTAAAGAACTCTAGAGGGTTGTTTGCAACATTGTACAGGGCGTGAGGGGAGAGCCTTGCGGTGTTCCCCATTCCGGTAATGTTCTAGACCTGTGGAAGCCATGTGATAATCCAGAGGTAGGGTCGTAGGAGATATGGAGCATGGCAGTTGAAACAGTGATCTGCCCCAGTTGCCATAGCGAAGATGTGGTCAAACATGGACAATCTGACGAGGGCAAGCAACGCTACCGCTGCCGCAACGTCGATTGTTCTCGCTGCACCTTCATTCGTCATTATGCCTATCGGGGTTATTTGCCTGAAGTGAAGCAACAGATCGCTGACATGGCGCTCAATGGTAGTGGCATCAGAGATACAGCAAGAGTCTTAAAGATTAGCCCGACGACTGTGATTGAGACCTTAAAAAAAAGCCCTCAATCTCCAATCGGTGAATGAAGCTTACCTAGCAGAAATTGCACCGACTCAAACTGTGGTGAATCTTTGCCAGTGGCAGGAGATCGAAGCCGAAGCCGATGAGATGTGGAGTTTTGTGGGTAGTAAAAAGATAGAGCGCTGGCTGTGGCACGCGATTGACCATACCACAGGTGTCGTACTAGCTTATGTCTTATCGCCCCATCAAGACAGTGCGTTCCTGCAACTGAAAGCTTTGCTAGAACCCTTTGGCATTACCCAGTTCTATACGGATGCTTGGGGGGCGTATCAGCGCCATCTTCATCCTGCTGTCCACACGATTGGCAAGAGTCGTACTCAAACCATTGAGCGCAAGCATCTCACTTTGCGGACACGGATAAAACGTTTAGCCCGTAAAACCATTTGTTTTTCCAAGTCCAAATGGCTGCATGATACTGTCATTGGACTATTCATCAATCGTTACGAATTTGGCTTAGAGATCTAACTGCTAATCCACAGGTCTAGAACACTACCGGTTTGCCGGGACAAAGCGAGAAGCAGAGGGAATTAAAGAAAAACTCAAAGCGTTCGTCGGCGATCATCTCAAATTAGAACTCTCTGAGGAAAAGACGTTAATTACTCATGCCAGTACGGAGAAAGCCCGGTTCCTGGGATACGACATTTCTGTGAGCCAATGTGACACTAAAATCACGGGCAATCGGCGGTCAATCAATGGCGGCATTGCTCTGCGAGTACCTGCCTCACTGATTGATAACCAATGTCGTTTCTACATGAAAAATGGTCAGCCCAGCCACCGAACAGAACGAACTTACGAGAC
>JBGTJW010000601.1:0-6949 GCA_041744955.1 Stenomitos sp.
GACTCAAAGCAGCCGATCGACTACATTATCGGGCGCATGACCACCGAGAATATCAAACGCCTGCAAACCAGAAGTCAGACGTTGCCACCTGCCAGTGCCATCAGTCTCTTCACGGCAGATTTAACTCCGATCCCCGACTCCTTTGGTGTTACTAATGAAGCTGTTGCCACCGCCGTCGATCGCCTCCGTCCTCGGTTGAAATCATTGCTGGCGGGGCAGATTCTGCGATCGCTTCTGGGCGATACGTCACCGCTGAAAGTCAGTGCTGATATTTTTCCAGTGGATGCCAAGAACAAACCTCTGGGGACTGGCAGAACGCTTACCAGTCGCGGACTGCAATCCGCCACGATTAAAACTCAGTCGATCAAGACTCAGCCGATTAAGCTGAATACTAACGTAGGGGTACGCATCAAAAACAGTGAGCGCGACAACCTCTATGTTGCGGCATTAGTGATTTCTGATTCGGGTGAAATGGGAGTCTTGTTCCCGTTTGGCTATGAAGCCCCGGATGCAGCTTCACTGGTGGCAGGAGGCAAAGAGTTCACGATTCCAGTGCCGTTTGAGGTTTATGGCACACCCGGAACCCTAGAACTGCTGATCCTGGTTAGCCGACAACCTCTGCGGCGGGCACTATTAGCGTTGAAGAACGTGGCGGCGCGAGGCGTTGGAGGGACGAGTCGTGGTCGTTCTGCTGGCTTAGAAGCTGATGATGCCGATACAATCGTTAGCCTTCTCCTGGATGATGTGAATGGCTTCTCTAAGCGAGGTCCCAGTATGAGAGCCAACACACGGGCAATCGACACGGGCAATCTGGCAGCACTCTCGGCTGTGTTTCAGGTGATCAAGTAGGTTCCATGCTGATGAGTCTTTCTACAAATATGCTCAGGAATTAGTCGAATGCATACTGGCTTAAAGTCTGTTGGATTAACTATTGCCACGTTCCTGTCGCTACATCTGTTGCCCCTGTCAGTTGTTGCTGCTCAACCGTCTGCGTCAACGATCGTCCTTGCCGAAACGCCAGCAAACAAAAAACTCCTGGAAACTGCGAAACAGCATTATCGACGAGCGGAATTTAAGCAGGCGATCGCGCTTTACCAGCAGGCGCTGACTCAGGCACAACAATCTGGCGATCGCTCCAACCAAATTGAAGCCTTGTTGCAACTGGGCAATATTGACTTCTGGATTAGCAATATCCCTCAAGCAGAGGTGAAATTTCAGCAGGCGTTGAAGCTGGCGAGAGAGATAAAAGATCCTGTGTGTGAAGGGTCTGCATTAGCACTGTTAAGTGTCGTTTATCGTAATCGACAGGATTATGCCAAGGCAACTAATTTGTTGCAGGAGTCATTGGCGATCGCCCAGCAGACAAAAGATAAGAAACTAGAGGCGCGATCGCGCTTAGTCATGGGCACTGTGCTTTATCAGCAGGAGCAATATTCAAAAGCTTTAGAAGCTCTACAGCAGGCATTAAAAACGGCTCAGACAGACAATAATCAGGATGAGATCGCGCACATTTACGATTGGATGACTATTACATTCATTCAGCTTAAGGAGCTAAAACAAGCAGAGACAACGGCTCAACAACAGCAGAAACTCAGCCAGGATATTAGCTACCGATTGGCAGAATATGATGGATTACATACAATTGCAGTGCTCAAGCAAGAGCAGAAACAAACTGAAGCTGTCTTGCAAGCGCGACAACAAGGATTAGCCATTGCCCGGGCAAGTGATAATCCCTGGTTTCAGAAGAATATGTTGATTGAGATTGGCCTTATCTACGTCAATCAAAAGCAACTCTCAAAAGGGCTAGAGTTTTATCAGAAAGCCTTGACGATAGCACAAACAATCGATGATGCAGCCGTAGCCGAGGTGCAAAATCGCACCGGAGTGGGGTACTATCGAGCGGAGCAATACCCAGAAGCACTGACAGCCTTTCAGCAGGCATTAAGCACTTATCAGAGAACAGACCGACCAGCAGAAACGATTCAGGTTTGGCTCAATATTGGTGATGCCTACGATCAGCAACAGCAATATCCCCAGGCAATTGCGGTCTATCAACAAGCCAGGGCAACCGCTCGCAAACTATCTGATCCAGATCAGGAACTAAAAGCAATTCTGGCAGAGGGGCTTGGTTACGTTTCACAGGCGCAAAGTTTAGCCCAAGCAGGTGCTTATAAGCAGGCGATCAGAGCTTTTGAACTGGCCATCCCAGTTTTGAAAGACGCACAAACCCTCGCCAGCAACCTCCAGCAAGTTGAGAGAGAACGCCTTGCAATTAGACACATAGAAATTGCTTACCGGGGTAAAGGATTTGCTTTGAGTTCTCAGCAACAGTATCCGCAAGCTGTTGTGGCTTTTGAGCAGACCCTTGCCTTTTGGCAGCAGCACCGCGATCGTCTCGACCCGTCCACTTTTTTGAAGGAGGAGCAAGCGATTCTTTCAACTTTTGCAGGTGCTTACGCCAACAATGGGCAGTACGCTCAAGCCGTCACCACCTATGAAGCAGCCTTGAAAGTTGCGGAACAACGCAATGAAGTCAAAAACCAGGACCAACTGTTAGGACTGATTGCAGCAAACTATAACCGTCTGGGCGATCACCGTCGTGCCCTGGAGATCAGTCAACAACAATTGACCCTGGCACGCGCGAAACTCAAACAAGATCCCAAAGCGGAATTGGCTGCTCTGCTTCGGGTTGGGCAAACCTTTGGTAATCTAGGCAAAACCGATGCCGAGTTAGAGCACTATCAGCAAGCCCTGACCATTGCCCGCAGCCTGAAACAGCAGAATGATGAAGCCGCGTTGCTAAACAACATTGGCGGTGCTTATCAGCGTCAAGGAGAATATTTTAAGGCACTGGAACCGTTACAACAGGTGCTAACGATACGTCAGAGGGCAATTCAGCGGTTGCAGGCTGGAGAAGCGCAGTCAGTTGAGCAATTGTGCAGTGCCAACACTGCGAGTTTGAAGACCGAAGGGCGACGAATTTGTCTTGAGAGATTTCACATGGCAGTTACCTCCACCCTGAATAATCTGGCGAAAGCTTACCACGGGCTGGGACGTTATACCGAGGCGCGGCAAACCTATGAGCAAGCACTGGAAATTGCCCTGAAATATAAAGAGCCGGATCGACAAACCACTGTGTTAAACAACATTGGCACGGTTTATCTCAGCATCGGCAACTACCCCCGCGCCCTGGAATATTTCCAGAAATCCCTGAAAATTGCGATCGCCACAGGTGCCCGTCCGCAACAAACCAGTACGTTGAACAATATTGGAAATGTCTACATAACTCAAGGCCAGTCTGCAAAGGCGTTGGACTACTTTCAACAGAGTTTAGCCTTAGCAAAAGTCATGCAAGCCGCCGATTTAGAAGCAACCGCGCTGCTCAATATTGGGTATGTCTACAGCGATCGTGCCGAGTATAACCGGGCGCTGGAGTTCTATCAGCAGGCATTAGCAATCAGCCGCAGCCAAAACCTCAGCAGCATCACAGTCTTAAATAACATTGCCAGCGTGTATTCCAGTCAAGGAAATTATTCCCAGGCAGTAGAGCAATACCAGCAGACACTGGAACTTGCTCGTAAAACTGGCGATCGTCCAATGGAAGTGACGCTGCTGCGTAACATTGGAGGAATGTTTCACAACCAGGCAAACTATGCCAGGGCACTAGAGTCTTATCAGCAAGCTCAAAAATTGTCCCAAGCAATGGGCAGTCGTTCCAGCGAACTTTCAGATTTGCTAGTGCAGGGAAATTTTCACCGTGATTTAGGACAATACCCGCAGGCACTAGCTCTTTACCAACAAGCCCTGGCTCTCAGTCGTGCTTTGGGAGAGCGGGACAGTGAAATTGTGGCAACTGGCAATATTGGGGCGGTCTATCGCCGACAGGCACAGTATCCCCAGGCAATTGAGTGGTATCAACAGGCATTGAGTCTACTGCAAAAAATGGGGAACATTGCAGGGGAAAATACAATTTTAGTACGACTTGCTCAGACGTATGAAAAACAAGGCAAGCTGGCAGAAGCAGAGGCGTTGTTGCAGCAGGCCCTAGCCTTTAATCGCCAGACTGGGGCACGTCCAAATGAAGCGATTACCTTGAGTATTTTAGGACGAGTGTATGCCGCTCAGGGAAAAGTGAATGGGGCTCAGGAAGCATTCCAACAGGCATTGGTGATCGCTCCATCAGTCAGAGATCGCACTACGGAAGCAGAAATCTTGGCAGACTTAGGCAAACTGCTTCAAGCACAACCAGAGCTGGCGATCTTCTTTTACAAACAATCCGTCAAACTCACCGAAGACATCCGCACAGGGATTCGCACACTACCCAAAGACCAGCAGCAGAGCTACACCGAAACAGTTGCAGATACTTATCGTCAGTTAGCAGATTTGTTGTTGAAGCGCGATCGTGTCCTCGAAGCGCAGCAAGTCCTTGATTTGCTGAAGCTTCAAGAACTCGACGGCTATCTTCGTAACGTGCGCGGTAGTGGGCAAAACCTGTATGAATTGCCACCAGAACAAGCGATTTTGAAAAAATACAACGCTTTGAATCAAAGCACGATCGTTTTAGGGCAAGAACTCAATAGTTTGCAGGAGATTGCACGATCTGGAAAAGCCCTCACGCCCGTTCAAGAGCAGCGTAAAGAACAATTGCGCCAGCTACAAGAAGCCTTGAAACAACAGTTCATTGATTTCGCTAAGGATAAAGATGTTACTGACCTCTTGAAGCAACTTACCCTAGCCGAACCCAACGTCACGATTCCACTGGAAGACCTGGCAGGGTTCAGCAAAAAACTAGCGAAGCTCAATGCGGTCATGGTGTATCCGCTAGTGCTTGAGAAGCGATTGGAACTGATCATTACTACACCCAACGCCCAACCGCTCCGTCGCACCGTCAACGTCACGCGCCAGGAGTTGAATCAGACCATTCAAGAATTCCGTGCCGCCCTGCAAGATCCGACTCGTGATGCTAGACCGACCGCCCAAAAACTCTACACCTGGTTGATCAAACCGCTAGAAGCTGATCTACAAGCGGCTAAACCTAAAACCATCATCTATGCACCAGATGGACCACTCCGCTATATTCCCCTTGCTGCACTTTATGACGGGCAAAAATGGCTTGTGCAACGCTATGCCATCAACAACATCACCTCCAAGTCTGTGGATGACCTCACGACTAAACCTGAAGGGAAGTTGCGAGTGCTGGCAGGTGCGTTTGGCACCACTGATCAGCAAGTTCGCTTTGCAGGGCAAACCGTTCCCTTTCGTGGACTCGCGTTCACGGTCAAAGAGGTCAAAGCGCTGGCGCAACGCTTGCCTGGAACCGTTGAACTGTTGGGACAAGCCTTTACACCCACAGCGACAACCAGGCAGATGAATGAATACACGATCGTCCATCTCGCTACCCATGCCAGTCTCGTACCAGAAGCTGGTAATTCCTTTATTGTCTTTGGCAATGGCACGACAACTTCACTCATCGACATTGAAGCCTGGACGTTGGATGCGGTGGATCTGATTGTGCTGAGTGCCTGTGAAACTGGTTTGGGTGGCAAATTTGGTAAAAATGGAGAAGAAGTGTTGGGCTTGGGCTATCAGTTCACCAAAAAAGATAAAGCAAAAGCTGCGATCGCCTCGCTCTGGTCGGTCAACGATGGCGGCACACAGGTACTGATGGATGCTTTCTATGCCAATTTGCAAGCGGGCAAAACGAAAGCTGAGGCATTGAGTCAGGCGCAAGTAACGCTGATTACTGGCAAAGCAGAAGCAAGCGGCAGTGACAGGGCTGCAACGCTTGTTACCCGCTGGCAAGGTCAACTGCCATCCAAAGTCATCAACCAACTCAACCATCCCTACTACTGGGCACCGTTCATCTTGATTGGGAATGGTTTGTGATTGAACGTACTCACTTACAACAATGACAATCTGGAACTCCAGCGTATCAAGCTGCATAACCTTGATCGCCTGAGAGTGATGAATCAGTGATGAAACATTGCTTTGCACTACGGAGACGTTATGCCCTCATCAATCGCACGAAAGCTCTGGATGCCCTTAATTCTGATTAGTGGAATTGCAGCAAGTAGCCTGGTACAAGGTTGGGTGGTAAGCCGACCTTCAGCTAATGAAAGTGATTATCGACAGTCACTCAAGCTGCTGTTTGACACCACGAACTCAACCTTACGGAGCCTAGAGTACAAGACTCAACCTGCACCTACTCAAGAAGACTTACGCAGCACACACTGAAATAGCTGCTGACTGTGATACCTTCCCTGGTTTCACTTCCCCTAAACTGAGAGACGCATTTGCTTGTTCACGCTAGGTGCCCAATTCTCGCTCAAACACCTCTATGCCTAAAGCTTCACGTTACTGGACATTCCTGCACTTGAACCCTGCCTGGCAGGTAGAAGCGGTAATCCTTCCGGATGCTGATCAACTCTTCCAGCAGCACTTGCCCCATATCGTCAAGCAGGATGACATTAATGATGCACCTCTTCAGGTGCAACTGTTAGCCTTACGAGAAGCGACCGATGCCACGACGAGCGCGACCATAGAGCTTTGCCTGCGCTGCTTTATCTCGCACCAGGTCGTGCAGGTTTGCACGTCTATCCAAGCACAGTTTGGTAAGTACTACGGGTTCACGCTACAAGACCTGCTGCCTTATGTTTTAAATGATGATGCTAAAGTGCCTGCCAATCCAGAATGCTTGGCGACGCAGATTTTACAGAGCTTTCAACCCGCCTTAAGTAGCCTCACCACGTGGACAACTCGCTGTGTCCGGCAGGACCGCAGACTCAACAAAGTGCTTGTTGAATACGGGCTTTATTTGGTCAGCGATTGGGCAATTTTGAACGACACAAAGCCAGAACAACTACCAGTTATTCTGACCAATTTCTATGGGTTGAGTGCGGCTGAAGTGAACCAAAATTGTGTTCTGCTCGAAAGCTATCGCCTGGTCTAT
>JBGTJW010000602.1:0-5051 GCA_041744955.1 Stenomitos sp.
GGTCAAACAGATCGGACGACGAATTAAGCTATCGGGGGCGCAATGGGAGAAAGGCAACGTGCCGCAGGTGCTTCAGCATCGCTCTGCCTATCTCAATAGAGAATTCTCAAAGTGAGTCTTGCAAGACTGGGATGCACTCGTCGGCTTCTTTCTGCAAAGTCTGCATCTTGAGTCACAATACAGAAATTGTTCAACTTAGCGAAACTCCAGATTTCTGTATCTGTCTTCTCTGCTAGATCATGAAACTGTACATGGCTAGCATTAGGGAAAATATCAGCCAAGCGAGTTACTAACGTTCGGCTCAGGTTTTGATCAAAAAGTAGTTTCAAGCGGCACTCACGGAAGCAACTAAGCGATGATCGCGATCAGCCGCAAACTCTAGACAGGCTCTAATATCTGTCTCGGTCAGTTCTGGGAAGTCATCAATAATCTCAGCAGTAGACATTCCAGCAGGTAGCCAGCCAAGAACATCGTAAACCGTAATCCGCATCCGGCGAATACACGGCTTACCCCCACGTTTATCAGGCTCAATGGTAATAATGTCGCGATAGCTCATAATGCAGGTTAGGTGTTTACCACTCTCCTTAAGTCTAAAACAGACTGATACTGCGCAGCAACGGATGTCCAAGGGCTCAGATTCTTGAGGGGGATGAAGCATGGCGGCGGCGTAGTAGTTCGACCAGGGTTGAGAAGGTGGTGGGTATGGGCGCGATCGCAATAACAGGCGTTCCTAACACGGGATGCTCTAGTTGCAACCGCCATGCGTGGAGTGCTTGCCCAGCCAGCTTTACACCGACCGATTTCCCTGCACCATAGACCATATCACCGACGATCGGATAGCCCATTTTGGCGCTATGCACTCGAATCTGGTGGGTGCGTCCGGTTTCGAGCGCAAACTGCATCAAGGTGTAGTTTCCGAGACGTTCTCTCACCTGCCAATGCGTGACAGCACGGCGACCACCTTTCTCTTCGGGGATAATCGCCATCTTTTTACGATCGATTAAATGGCGACCAATTGGTAGATCGATCGTGCCACTCTCGGCAGCAGGCGCACCGTGAATCACTGCCAGATAGTCTCGTCGTGCCGTTTTTGCTTTGAGTTGCGCTTGCAAATGCTGATGTGCCTGATCGGTCTTAGCAACGACGATCGCGCCACTGGTATCTTTATCCAACCGATGCACAATGCCGGGACGCTGCACGCCACCAATGCCTGCCAAGTGGTCGCAATGTGCCAGCAACGCATTAACCAAGGTACCGCCTTCATGCCCTGGAGCCGGATGCACGACCAATCCCACTGGTTTATTGATGATCAGCAAATGTTCATCTTCGTAAAGAATCTCCAGCGGAATCGCTTCTGCCTGAAGATCGAGCGGTTGGGCATCGGGAATCGTGATCTGGAGACGATCGCCTGCCTGCACCACCAATTTCTTCGAGGTACAAATCTGCCCATTCACCGCGACCTGTCCTTGTTCGATGAGCTTTTGGGCGTGCGATCGCGAGAGATCAGGCAATGCTTCCGAAAGGTAGCGATCGAGGCGTTGGTGTGCCTTTTCTTCTGAAGAATCGCCCAACGCTTCAACCTGTAATGCAATATGTGAAGACAATTTCTAACCCTTGCTCAAGAAACTCAATGATGTCTAGATCTGTGCAAAGGCACAGCAGTCAAATCTGTTGAAATGCAATAACGCTTGTTGCCTTAACCCTAGCGCATTAGCCAGCAACCCCAAAACTGTCTATGTTAGACTTCGGGCAACATGACTCGTCTGAGCCAGGTAATTGTCATGACAGCAAAACATCCCGAAACATCTGTTCCCAGCACTCAGCTTTACGATCGCGATTTCTACCTTTGGCTCCAGGAAACTGCACAACTGCTGCGGAACGGCGAGTTTGACAGACTTGACATCGAAAATCTGGTCGAAGAAATTGAGAGCATGGGCAGGAGCGACAAACACGCCATTGAAAGCAACCTTGAAGTTGTTTTAATGCATCTGCTGAAATACAACTATCAGCCCGAACGGCGTTCTAATAGTTGGCGTTTAACGATCTTTGAACATCGCGAGCGTTTGAGAAAAGCGTTTCGTGAGAGCCCTAGCCTACGTCCTTACCTTGCGACTGAGTTTGAGGACTGCTATCGTAGCGCTCGGAAGAAAGCTTCGATTGAAACTGGCTTAGCGATCGCCACCTTTCCCATCGACTCACCCTTCACGCCCGAACAGGCGCTTGATGAGGATTATTTACCGGAGTAAGGTTCGGATGCGATCGCCGCAGGACGGCAGCTAGCGAGAATGTTGTGCAGGTTCACGACTGAGCCAATGACCGCGATCGCGGGTGCCTCAAATTTTGCCTCTTCTACCTGCTGCACGATCGTTCCTAATGTACCGATGAGTTCTTCTTGCTCCGGTCGCGTCCCCCAACGTACCAGTGCCACGGGTGTCGTGGTAGCCAGTCCGGCAAGCTGAAGCTGTTCGGTAATGTAGGGCAGATTGTGGATGCCCATGTACACAACGATCGTTTCTGAGCCGTGAGCGATCGCCTGCCAATTTACCGCCGGACGATACTTGCCTGCGCCCTCATGACCCGTCACAAAGGTCACTGAGGAACTATGGGCACGATGCGTCAATGGAATACCGGCATAGGCGGTTGCCGCAATACCGGATGTAATACCTGGCACCACTTCTACCGCAATACCTGCGTTGATTAAGTCTTCCATCTCCTCACCGCCGCGACCAAACATAAACGGATCGCCGCCCTCTAGCCGCACGACGATCGCTGCCGTTTGTGCCTTCTCAATCAATAGTGGTGTAATCTCTTCTTGCTTCAGCGAGTGCATTCCCCGCCGCTTGCCCGCATTGATTTGCTCTGCCTGCGGGTTAATCATTGCCAGTACGGGCGGACTCACCAGCGCATCGTAAACAACGACATCCGCGCATTCCAGCAAGGTCTTGCCCTTTAGTGTCATCAACCCCGGATCACCGGGACCCGCGCCGACTAAATAGACTTTGCCTGTATGTTGCATGGGAGAGGGGGGTGAGGAGTGAGGAGTGAGGAGTGAGGGAAGATAACAAGTTTTGAGTTTTGAGTTTTGAGTTTTGAGTTGTATATCTGGCTATTGGCTCCTGACTTTTTGCCTTTTACCTTTTACCTTTTGCCTTTTACCTTCTCCTTCATCCTGAGCCAAGTCCACAAGCAAATCTGTTAATTCTGAACTTGTAGCAAGGGGTGGCGCGAGGTGGAGTTGGAGGGTGGGAAATTGCTGGGAGAGCGTTTCAACAGCCTGGGCGATCGCGTCAGTGATGCCACCCGCAAACAGGAAGTACGGCAAAATGCCGATCTGGCGGATGCCAAGCTGGGCAAGTTCTTGCAAGCGCGATTCCAGACTCGGCGGCACAGACCAGTACGCAGTTAAGGTGCCCAAACGCTCTGCCAGAGCTTCTACAGGCTGGTTGCCATTGGAGCGACGGCTACCGTGTGCCAGCACGATCCATGCCTCAACGGGCTGCGTTGCCATGCACTCTGTCACCAGACGATGCAAGCCTGGATGAGAGCCGATCGCGGGACGGAGATCAAGCTCGATCGCGTCGCCTAAAGCCTGTTGTGCCAGCGCCATTTCTTGTGGAATATCGTCCATCACATGGACACCAGGCAGCAAAAAGAGCGGCAGGATCGCAATTTTACACGGCTTCGCGCTACCGTTGCTTGCAGTGCTAGCTGATTTCACTCTGTCACTAAACTGCTCGATTTGTTGATGCAATGGCAGTGGGTGACACTCTAAAAAAGCGGTGCCGACTAACGGCTCACATTCGATCGTTGCCGTGGCGAGTGATGCGGTGGTGAGACTGGCGCGATCATTGGCGATCGTGCCTTCAACGACACCAGTGGCTAAAGACTGCAAGTCAGCGTAGGGAATTTTCTGAGCAAAGCGTTCAGCCAGTGCGTCCATTGCCGCTTGAGGACGCGGATCGCGGCTACCGTGAGAGAGGAGCAGATAAGCAGAGGGATAAGACACGATGCAGAGTGCGCTAGTTTTTCAAAGGCTACTCAGATTCTATCGTTAGCGATGGGCGTGCTTGAGCCGCAACGCTAGAGGAACTGTTCAAACATCAGCTTGACGATCGCGCAAAGAGGCTTTCAGTGTTGCCATACGAGCGTTGAACTCTGCTTCTGAAAGGCGCTGCACATTTTTCCCTGGTTCAAAACAGTAGGCAAGGTACTGCATATCGCGCTCAAGTTTTCCCGTTGTGAGATTAGCAATCAGCACATCCATACCGCCGCCGGGAGTGGCGATGACTTTGACAGGGCGATCGTCGATCGCAAAATACCAGGGAAAGTCCGCCGTTTGACTCATACTGTTCCCACTTCAATGCCTTACATTGCCAGGTTAAACCCTCATGGCAAGATGGGCAACTCAACAATGAAGCAGGTAGTTCCAGCAGCGCTTTCAGCCCAGATCGAACCACCCAGATAAGTCACCGATTTTTTGACCAGTGCCAAGCCCAAGCCCGTTCCGCCTTGCTGCCAGCGATCGCTCGTTGGAATCCGGTAGAACTTATCAAAAATGTGGGTCAGTTCATCCGCAGGGATTTCGACTCCAGAGTTGCAAACGACTAGTTGAATTTGGTTTTCTGGTTGAACACGAACCGTCACCGTGATTGCTTCACCGGGAGGAGTATATTTACAGGCATTCGTCAATAGTTCCGTGAAGATGCGTGTCAAAATTCCCAAGTCTGAGACGACCACGAGAAGATCAGGCGGAACCAGCACTTGTAAGTGTTGTTCACGACTACGGGCGCGTTCCTGAAAAATTTCGACTACTTGCACCATCCATTCGTTGAGGTGAATGGAAACCCGCTCTATGAGATGTTCTCCTGCCTCAAGCTGCTGTATCTCTAGTAAATCGTTTACCAGGCTCAACAGCAATTCTAAATTCAAAACTTAAGAGGAATTAGCCATTTGAGCAGGTGGAGAGCCAGAGAGCATAAAATCCAGCAGGTGTTGCCAACTTTCAAACCAGAGGTATTGAGTCAGTGCCAAAATGTCTTGGAAAAAGCCCT
>JBGTJW010000603.1:0-5547 GCA_041744955.1 Stenomitos sp.
GCCATTATGGTTGGATTCATTAGAGGTCTCTTTGGAGCCAAGCAAACGGCGGAGACAGAATCGACTCCACCACCAGAAGCTGCGCCAAAACAGCCCAAGCCAAAACCCCAGGCTTTTTACCTCGACTCTGGTGATGCCAGAACGCTAGGCGACCTCGACTATATGCAAGCAGCGCGGGAAATCAAGCGATCGTTTCCTAAGACCCTCAACGGTGAGGTGCCACGGACAACCTCGATCGTATCTTCTCTGCAACGATCGCTGGCGCAGCAAGGACAAACGATCGAGCCAAAAAGTATTCAGGCAGGTCTGACATCATCGCAGCAGGCAACCTTTGCGCCGCAGACAAAACCCGTTAGTGGCTGGACAACACCGAAAGCTGATAGTGTGCCCAGGGTCAAAGACCCCAAAGAGCGTCGCCGCAATGACACCAACCTGGATATGTTTCGGACAATGGCGCGGGACATCCAAAAGTCCAACAGTCGCAAGGATTGAGGCTTAAAAGTGTCCGAATCAAAGCGTGCTGGTGTGTAGCGATCGAAAAAGACGGGGGTACAGTTTAGACACACTCGGCTTCCAGGAGTCAATATTTAAATGTGCTTGGCATCAACAAACCTTTTTATTGGTTGCCGATGAGTAGAGACTGGTTAACCACTAAGCGGTTGTGATCCGAACTCCCTTAAGATGGCTCTGTTGCACGTTGTAAGCGGTTGTGAAACGTTCTGAACACTGGTGGAAGCGCTGGTTGTCGCATCGATCGCAGCCAGTCACATTGCCCACTTCTCGGTGGCAACTGGCATACGGTGCAGTGGATCGGGTCGTTGATGCGATCGCGCAGCCAATTGTCTGGCGTGATGAGCGGCTTGCCCTGGTATCACCTGCTGATAGCCATGCCCCCGTTACGATCAGCGAGAGCCAGCGCTTCGTCATTGTGGGGGATGTTTGGTTGCCCGATCGCCTCACACTGATGCAGCGATCGGGTCTTACGTCCCCTTTCGGAGAGAAGCAATTACAACCCAGTGACGATCGCGGACTGGTGGCTCAACTGTGGGAACAATACGGCACAGCTACCTGGGAAAAACTGACCGGAGCCTTTGCGCTAGCGGTCTGGGATCGCGAACAGCAGCAGCTTTACCTGGGGCGCGATCGCGCTGGCATTGAGACGCTATATTACACAACTGACGGAGTAACCCGTTGGATCGCTCCTCAACTGGCTGCGATCGCGCCCTACGGCTCCCGTGACCTGGATTTGGTAGCGTTGCGCGATTACCTGTGCTGTGCCTTTGTGCCGGGTGCCCGTACCCTATGGCAACAGATACGAGAACTGCGCCCTGGCACCGCTCTGCAACTGCCCAATGGCGACGTAACGGCATATTGGCAGCTACAGGAACAGATTACTGATCCCGATCGCCCGTTAGAGTGGCATGGCGATCGTCTCCGTCGCTTGCTTGAGCAAGTAGTGCAGGAGTATCTGCCATCAGGAGAACCTGTGGGTGCCTTTCTGTCTGGTGGGCTGGATTCTAGCTGCATTACAGCTCTGGCAGCAAAATTTCATGACGCACCGCTGCACACCTATTCCATTCATTTTGGCGCGGCTTGCCCTAACGAACTGGAGTTTTCTAGCCTGGTTGCTCAGCACTGCCAGACCCAGCACCATGTTTTAGAAATTACCTTTGAGGAACTGTGGGCTTACTTGCCTGAAACGATGGCAGCGCTGGATGACCCGATCGGCGATCCGCTCACGGTGCCAAACTTGCTGCTGGGTCGGCTGGCAGCTAATTCGGTACAGACCGTGCTGAATGGAGAAGGTGGCGACCCGTGCTTTGGCGGTCCCAAAAATCAGCCGATGCTCATTAATGCTCTCTATAACAACGCTTTGAGTGAGTACAAAACCGATCGCAAGCCGCCCAATGGCAACCCGCACAGCACGACGCAACAGGAATCACTGCAAGCCTATTTGACCTCGTTTCAAAAATGTGCGACGGATCTACCACAACTGCTTAAGCACGATGTCTGGTCAGCCGTGCAGTCAGAACCGTCTGTCTTTGAGGCAACATTGAATTCAAACGATCGCTACCTGAATCGGCTGATGGCGCTCAATATCCAGTTCAAGGGTGCGGATCAGATTTTAACCAAAGTGCATAATCTGACACATGCTGCTGGTATCTACGGGCGATCGCCCCTCTTTGACCCACGTGTTATCGACCTGAGCATGACCATTCCACCAGATTACAAACTCTCAGGCGTTCATGAAAAAGCTGTGCTGAAACAAGCCGTTGCCGCTTTGCTGCCAGCCACCATCCTTCAACGTCCCAAGAGCGGCATGATGGTGCCAGTGCAACTTGGCTTTCGAGAACACTGGCAGCGGCAAGCACGATCGCTCTTGCTCAGTCGTCAGGCAGCGATCGCCCCCTACCTCAATCAAGCCTTAATCCGCGACTGGCTCGATTACAAAGGCGACACATGGGGACGCTACGGCGTAAAGCTCTGGCTTTTGGCAAGCCTGGAATACTGGCTGCAAGCGCGACGGTGAGGGAGGGGGTAGGGGAGAGGAGTGAGGAGTAAAGGGGTGAAGAGTGAAGGGGTGGAGAGGTGAAGGACTCCCTACTCCCTACTCCCTACTCCCTACTCCCTACTCCTGTTGTCCGGCAGAGCAAGACAGGGCAGGGGGCATGGTGCAGCGTGTAGTCTTCAGTAGCGCTCAGGCGTGTATTTGGTAACGCGGACGGTGACTTGACCAGGGGTTTGTCGTCTGGCTTTAAGCGGTCTGGTTTTGGCTCGTCTGGGTTCGATCGCCGAAACGACTGTAAGGTCAAGAGTGCTTCGCCAGCAGGAAACCGGAGCCAGCGTCGTGTCGCATTACCGCCCAACACAATCAAGTCTACCTGCCGCTGTTGAGCAATTTGGCAGATTAGCGGTCCCGGATCGCCCGTTTGTCGCAGCGTCTGAACGGTTACGCCTGGGCGGTTCAGTGCCTCCTTTGCGCGTGCCAGCACTTGCTCGCTCTGCTCTCTCTGTGCCTCTTGTAGCGACTGGTTTAGCTGCCAGCTTGGGGTTGGCGTGGCAAAGGGACCAAACAAATAGTCGGCATTGAGCGGCGGTTGGGCGTAGAGGATTGTAATTTGCTGTACACCTGCTGGCAAAAGCTGATGAGCGGTAGCGATCGCCTGGTGAGTGGCTGGAGAGTCATTAACAACCAGCAAAAGGTGATGCAAGCTTGGCTCTGCTGTAGAGGCGGCACCACGAGCCACTAAAACGCTACAGGGTGCATAGCGAGCAATAATCACAGAAACACTGCCCATTAATCGTCCCAGACGGTTGCCTGAACCCCGCGATCCGACACCAATCAAACCTGCCTGGATGGTACGGGCACAGCGCAAAATTTCGATCGCAGGACGACCTTGCTTTACCTGCACCGCGATCGGCACATCCGCTGGAAAGTGTGGGCGCAGGGTTGTTACTAAATCATTGCCACTAGGAGGCGGAGTCAGCTCCACCACTGCATCTGAAGCCGTGTCATCAGGAGGCGCGACTGGCGTGGACTCAGTGACTTGGCTTACCGCAGGCGCTTGCTTAGGAGGCAACCGTCTTGAGCGACTGGAGCGACGTGGCTCTACTGTCAGCACCGTCACTAGCGATCGCCCATTGCCATTCTGCTGTGCCTGTAAGGTTTGGGCGATCGCAGCCAGCAGTTTTTGAGCGAGCTGGGCGCTAGGCGAACCATCGGTTGCCAGGAGGAACGGAGGAAAAAGGACTGGAGTTGTTGTCTGAGTCATTACGTTGGTCTCTTACCTCCATCATTGCATCAAGACGACTCCTCACCATCACAGTTCCTTGCGGTAATGCATCCTACTAGATTACGGTAACTTTTACGACCAAGTTACGCAAAATAGCTGTGCTGCCTAAGCTAGGCTAATGGAAAGGGCTGTGTAAAGTTAAACTAACCTTACTGTCGAGACAAGCGCCGATGAAGATTCTGGTACTGGCTTGGGAATTTCCGCCTCGTATTGTGGGTGGAATCGCTCGACACGTAGCAGAGCTATACCCTGAAATCGCCAAACAGGGGCACGAGATTCACCTGATCACCGTTGAGTTTGGGCAAGCGCCTCACTATGAAGTGGTCGATGGCGTATCGATCCATCGTGTCAGGGTTGGTGATAGCGCTGATTTTTTCCAGTGGGTTGCCAATATGAATGACAGCCTCGGACAGCACGGTGGCAAACTATTGCTGGAAGAGGGACCCTTCGACTTAATTCATGCCCACGATTGGCTGGTGAGCGATGCCGCGATCGCGCTCAAGCACACGTTCAAAGTCCCGCTGGTGGCGACTATCCACGCGACCGAATTTGGTCGTCACAACGGCATCTACACCGATGTTCAGCGCTACATCCATCATAAAGAGCGCCTGTTGGCACACGACGCATGGCGGATTATTGTCTGTACAAACTATATGCGGCTCGAGGTGGAGCGCACTCTGGAAGCACCGTGGGACAAAATTGATGTCGTCTACAACGGCATTCGCCCCGAAAAAAAGCAGCGTCATCCAGACTTTGATTACTGGACGTTTCGCCGACTCTTTGCGGCTGACGATGAGAAGATTGCGTATTATGTGGGTCGCATGACCTATGAGAAAGGGGTTTCGGTGCTGCTTAATGCTGCGCCCAAAGTGCTTCAGGCGATCGGTGGTGGGGTAAAGTTTGTACTGATTGGTGGCGGCAACACGAATCAACTCCAGCGACAGGCATCAGAGCTAGGCATTTGGAAGCAGTGCTATTTCACAGGCTTTATGTCGGATGCAAACCTGGACAAGTTTCAAACGGTCGCTGACTGTGCCGTGTTTCCCAGTCTGTATGAACCGTTTGGTATTGTGGCGCTAGAGAGCTTTGCCGCTCGCGTGCCGGTGGTTGTTTCTGATACGGGCGGCTTGCCAGAAGTGGTGCGCCATACAAAAACAGGCATTGTCACCTGGACAAACAATCCCGATTCGCTTGCCTGGGGCATTTTAGAAGTTTTGCGGCATCCTGGCTACGCACAATGGCTAGTGGATAACGCTTATGCGGATTTGAAAGATCGCTTTGATTGGTGCAAGCTGGCACTGCAAACGGAAGCAGTCTATGGGCGCGTGCTGCACGAGCGATCGCAGATTGCTTGGCTCTAAGTTGGTTCCCTAGTCTTAGCGTTTGACTGTGATTGCCTGATGTATGTGCTGCAACAGTTCCGTCATGGGTAGAGACGCAGGCAGAATATGTGCAGCAATTTGTTTCAGCGCCTCTGGCAGGGGTGCGATCGGTGCTGCACCAACCGTTGAGCCATGATGGCGATGATCCAAAACCAGAATGGGGGGGCGCTTGGGTAACTGCTGAAGCGCAAAGAGCATGGATAGCGTAAAGGGCTGAGCGATCGCATTCGTCCAGCAAAGAACCAACACATCGACACTACCCAACTCAAGCTGCTGTAGTACTTCTTGCCAGCAACGCCCAATGACACCCGACAAACCAGCCGTACTTAAATAGTGCGTTAAGGCTTGCAGCCACTCTGTTTCTTGAGGAA
>JBGTJW010000604.1:0-6710 GCA_041744955.1 Stenomitos sp.
GAAAGAACAGGGGGCTGCCATTATTCTGAGTTTGCGGACGCTGAGTTATTCCCACGGTCGCTGGCAGCAGTTCTGGTCAAAAATCAATCAATATGGCTTCAATCTCGCAGAACTATAACATCAGATTTTGGTCACACCCGATCAGCAGGTCTTCCACTTTTCGCACAATTCGTCCGACTGTGGTCTCATGCAACCTCCAACTCACCGCAATGTGAAATTGGCTACGATACTCCCTCCAATATTCCAATGCCACCAGCAATTGGTCTTCCACACTCAGTTTGGCTTGTCCGCCCCGTCGTCCTTGACGGTTTAGGTAGGGCTGTAATACCTCCACCATTTGAGCAAAGGTGCTACGGCTCACTCCACACAGACGTTTGAACTCGCCATCTGAAAGATGTTCTAGCTCCCTGTAGGTCATTAGACCTCCTCAATGCTGCCTACCAGTCTCTTCATTGTGCAATCTCGGTCGCCAACTGACACTCCGTCTCGCTATTCATGCAGGAGGTCTTATGACTTGCCCACAGGTACCGCTGATGTGTGGATGGAAGTAATTCAACCGCCAGCGCCAATTTTGATTTTTGGTGCAGGTCAAGATGCAATCCCTGTTGCCCAATTTGCCAAAGCGCTCGGTTGGCACGTAAGCGTGCTTGATCGTCGCGCTGCCTATGCCAACCGCGATCGCTTTCCCACGGTTGATGAAATCAAAATCATGCGTCTAGAAAATGGCTTAGACACCTTGTCACTTGATGCACGCACGGCAGTTGTTCTGATGACACACAACTACTTTGACGATCGGGAACTACTCAAAGTCCTTCTGCCCTCTACGATTGGTTATTTAGGTTTGCTAGGTCCCAGACATCGCACAAAGCAGCTTCTGGAGGATCTGAAGTCAGGTGGTTTAGCGGTTCCTCTTCACTCGTACCATTTTCATACACCGATCGGCTTAGATATTGGAGCCAAAACTCCAGAAGCAATTGCTTTGGCGATTGTGGCGGAAATTCAAGCGGTGTTTGCCAACCGGGCTGGCGGCATGCTGCGCGATCGCCAAACTCCGATTCACGCTGCAAGCGAAGCATCCGCATGTCTACCATTGGCTTAATGATTCTGGCAGCCGGAGCATCTATCCGTATGGGAACGCCCAAGCAGCTACTGTCGTTTCAAGGACGCAGTTTATTACGCCATGTCGCTGAAGAGGCAATCGCCTCTTGCTATGATCCTGTTGTGGTTGTATTGGGATCGCAAGCTGAGCAAATGCAATTAGAGGTTCGCACACTCGCTCTGCACGTCGTTGAAAATCAACAGTGGGCAAAAGGCATGGGCACTTCAATTGCTGCTGGAATGACAGCACTAGCAACGATCACCTAGGATTTGAATGCAGTCGTCATTGCTCTATGCGATCAGCCTTTTGTGAGCTCTGATTTGTGAAATCAATTAGTTGAGTCTTATCAAGCCACTCAAAGTTCGATCGTTGCTTCTGCCTATGCAAACACTCTTGGTGTACCTGCCCTGTTTGGTCGTTCTCTCTTTAGAGTACTGGTGACAATGAATGGAGATGTGGGAGCAAAGAACTTAATCAAGCAGTACGCTGAAAAACTTGCTCAGGTTGCCTTCCCCAAAGGAGCAATTGATTTAGATACCCCTGGACAGTATCAGCAGTTAGTGAGCAACAGCATCAAGACCATTTGAATCGTAAATTGCAGAAACCTCCGTCTATGAGAACCCCAAGGCGGTTCAGCTAATGTAACGGTAGCAGTAGCTGATGCATGTCTCAAAACTCATCTCACAATCAAAGTCTCAAAACTAAGCATTACAGATGAGTTTTGAGAAAAAGCGTAGGCTCTCCTTCCTGAGCAGCATTGCGAGCGATCAAACGAGCGTTGCTGACATGACTTTGCAGTCAGATTTCGCTAAAGCCCTGCCCTAAACTAGCTTTGTCACTACGCGGATCGTGGGCGCAAGCTCAGTGAAAAGTGACGAGATCCAAGCAGGGACAAGTGTGTCACCAAGCGACTCAGACTCGTTGTTGTACAATTTGCGAAGGCTAGACACGGATGAAGCTTCCACCCAGACCGCCTCAGACTCCTCTGCAAGATTCAGTCCTCATCCTGCTGGAGAATCGCCGAAAACCAAGCAGGAGCCAAGTGAAATTCTCGATCGCCCCACTGCCAAAATCGTGAGGGCCTTGCGCTCCTGACTCGTTCAGGAAAGAATTGAACAGCAAACTGGCGAGGAGGTGAAATACCAATTGTCAACTTCAGATCCTTCTAAGGCGATTTCCATAAAAAAATATCCAGCGTAGTGCGGGCATCTTGCCCGCGTCGCAAGCGAGACGCTTGCACTACGGCATCTGTTGGGTAAATTCTTTGCGAGAAATCTCCTAAGCTGTTATGCATTTGAGTTTTCGAGTCTATCCAGACCATTAAGGGGTTTCAGCCTCCTAAATAACCAGTTTGAATGATGAACAGCTTAAGACAGCTTCCTAAAATGACGTGAGTTCGCTCTCCTCTTGCAAACATCCACTCATAATCGAAGAGCGACATAACCAGGACATTTACCTATGACAGCAGATCTGGCACCCACTAAAATTTGGCGATCGCAGTACCTGCCATCGATCGAGTTGGTGCATAGTGTTTCTAAATTTCCGCCAGGCTATTCAGTGCCCCGCCATTTTCATGAAGAACTGGAGCTTGGGATCCAGCAGGGTGACGGCTGGCGGTTTAACTACCGAGGCGTGATGCATAGCGTTCCAGCAGATACCTTGGTAGTTATACAACCTGGAGAAACCCATCATGCTGATTGGATGAGTGCTCAAGACTGCACGTTTCGAGGGCTACGGATCGGTACAGATTTACTGCAACAAGTTGCAATAGAAGTTGCCGGACGCAAAACAGCGCTGCCTTTTTTTCCGGTGCCGCTAGTCCATGACCGCGACCTCAACACACAAGTCGTTCAAGTTCGTCAAGCCTTAGAACAATCTACCTCTCAGCTTGAAAAACAGACATTGACTCTGGATTTGTTAGCACAACTCATTCTGCGCTGTGCAGAAGATCCACCTTGTCTTGCCACGTTAGGGGAAGAACGTCAGCCCGTCGATCGCGTCCGGGACTATCTAGAAGACCACTACAACCAAGAAATCTCGTTAGAGCAATTAGCCCAGCTTGCGAACTTGAGTTCGTTTCATCTCAATCGCTCGTTTCGCAAAACCTTTGGCATGCCGCCGCACGCTTATCAAATTCAAGTGCGAATTTTGCGGGCAAAACGGCTACTCAGAACTGAGCGGTCGATCGAGCAAGTAGCCCTTGCAACTGGCTTTACGAGTCAAAGTCACTTTGGCACACACTTCAAGCGGCTCGTTTGCGTGACTCCGAGGCAATACAGGCAAGACAGCAAGAACGTGATAAGTTTCGATGCTTAACTTCGTTAACCTTGCAACAGTTAGTGCAAAGAATCCATCGTAAAGCTACCAACCTGATGCCAGACCAAACCGCCGCCGCACAGTGCGACCCGCATCACCCGCGCTTTACCGCTGACCGATTCACGCCCTCGCGCAGATGCGCTTTGAGGCTTCCATGATCTTCCTTGCCCGTTCTTCATGTTTACGCCGTGACGCGGTGGCAGGAAGTGCATGACGTTTTGGGTGATGCCGTGTCATTAACGTCATCCGAGGCTTTTAGCACGGGACTTCATCTCGCGCCCGAAGCCAGCGCCATCTATGCACTCACGTCACCGCTCTTCGTCTACAACCCAATCAACGTGGACAAGCCGCTCCACACCCGCTTACCTGGCACCCGTGCAGGCGTGCGGTCAAATCCAAAGGAACGATAAGGAACTGTCATGAAATCTTGTGAAGAACTACGGACCGACGGCACGGTCGCGATCATCGGAGCTGGCCCAGCTGGTACGATTTTGGCGCGGCTATTACAGACACAGGGTTTCTCCGTGAAGGTCTTCGATCGCGACGCTTCGCCGACCTCGCGTTCACAAGGCGGTAGCCTCGATCTGCGAAAGAATGCTGGACAACGGGCGATCGAACAGGCTGGGCTGATGGAGGAATTCCGTCGCCTTTCGCGCAGTGACGCCGAGGCGTTCAAGATGCTGGATTCGCAAGGCAAGCCGCACCCCGCGGGCGAAGCCGGGACCCACGAGGAAGCCGGACCGGAAATCGACCGTGGCGATCTTCGTCAGATGCTGCTCGGCTCGCTCGCCCCCGACACAATCGCTTGGGGTCACGCCGTCAAGGAGGTCTTTCCCTCAGTGCTCATGACCAATTGTTCAATCAGTTCATCGGTGTGTTTGCCGACTCGTGCTGCCAGAATTAAACCACTGGATTGGGCAAGACTCAACCCAATCCAGCAGTCTCCGGCTTCTCGTTCTTGGGGGTAACACTGTTTCTGTTTTTTGAGACAAATGACCACATCTCATCGGCACTCACTTCCTCTGTTTGAACGGCTTGAACTTCAGCGTTATGCACCAGTTGTGCTTTCTGACTCGCAGCACGAACAATACTCACAACGGTATTGTAAGCAAGTCCAGTAGTTCGACTAATCCCGCGCAAGCTACTGCCTTTGCTGTGGGCTTGCAGCACTTGGCAAATTTGTTCAGGATTGATATGACGACGATAATAAAGGCTATCAAACGACTCACAAAAGGTTTGATGGCAAGCAGGACAGAGATAGCGTTGATGACCATTGGGCATCTTGCCATGCTTATGAGCTTTGCTATGACCGCATAGAGGTCATTCCATCGCTTTGCTTCCAGTCGAGGTGCCTCTTTACTTTACTGATCCCACATTGAATTGACGCACTATCGAAAAACGTAATTGAGCAAGTACCTTAACACAATTGACATGATCTAAAGTCTATCAATTGATGGAGGTAAAGTTAGAAAAACTCGTAGTTTTCAGACGGAGTAGCATACAGCTATTTTTAATTGATTCTATTAGCTTAAAGATGACAAGAGCACGATTGAAATTGTGTCTATCCAAGCGTTTTAATTGATTGATTTGTATCAAGATGCATTAAAGTTTTACGAACAGTTGGACAATTAAGCGTTAAGCTTTAATTAGAGCGATTAAAACCCTTTACCTTCTTGTTTCGTAGAAGTGCTTAAAAACAAGAGATTACAGGATTTTATCTTAAAAGGGATGTGGTTTTAGAAAAGGCTAAAGCTACCGTGCAGCAGCTTAAACTGTGATCAAAGCCACTTTTCTCCAGAACTACAGCAGTTTGCAATTAAATGAGGTACATCATCTCAGATTAGAAGCTCTTTTCACTTTTGACTCCTGGCTTCTGACCCATGAATTCTGCTGTAACTAACATGCTATGTGCGCATCAACACAATTCCTATAAACGTGACATGAAGGATCTGGCGATTCATTGACTCAATACTGGACACTTTTGCGTTAAAAGCGGTGAGGCGATCGCAAGCCACATGCTTTAATTTCTCACGCAACAACTGCAATGCGCCCCTGTACATCGGTATCAAACCAAGCAATTGGTGGACGACATCAGGCGGGGTGTTTCATCATGCCTTGACTCCACTCCCATCAACACTGAATGCACCCCAAAGCTAAGAACACAATCAATAAAACTATCTAAACCACAAGGAGATCGATCATGAAATTCCACAAACTTTCCATTAGTGTCACTTTAGCGATCGCTGCCGTTGCTGGTCTGCAAGCAGCCACTCACGCTTCAACCAGATATGACTTTATTGCTAAACAGACAGGGCAGCAAACTGTTCAGCCTCGGTCAACCCAACCTGCATCACAAGCCAAAAGTCCTGCCATAAAACAAGCTGGGCAACCTTTCTTTAGTCACCCGCCCCAGTTAATGCGAACTGCTGCTACTCAAATTGGAGCAGACACGCCTTCCACCTATGAATTAACGCTGACCGTGCCTCAAGATGCTGGACAACCGTTGCAAGCAGTGACGATCGCTCAGGCTAAAAATGTGGAAACCGTCAACTTTGATGTCAGCCACAGCAAAGCTTATGTTGGTGAGCGGCTTACAGCCAGTGCTGAAGTCCGGTTAGCCAGCATTGGTGGTGAGCAGCCTACTAATCCAGGTGAAGTGACGATCGTGTTTGATCAACCTGTACAACCTGGCAGCACGGTCACTGTCGCACTTGCTGCCCAAAGCAATCCAACTCGGGGTGGTGTGTATTTCTTTGGTGTGACCGTCTATCCAGGCGGGGAGGATGGGCGGGGTCAGTTCTTAGGCTATGGACGCATCAACTTTTACGGCAACTCGAATTGAACGAACGTTGATGCGCTGGTGCTCAGAATGAATTTGCAGGAGGAGCGCGATCGCGTCCCATTGATGGCTCGAAGAGCGAACGGTAGGCACGATCTTGCTTGATCCAAACAGGGATTGAATCGAACTCAGTATGAAGCACCAAAACACCAACCCAAAGGCAGACTATGACCACTATCACGACCAAAGAAGGTACGGAAATCTACTTCAAGAATTGGGGGAAAGGTCAACCAATAGTCTCCTCACCCGAAAGACATTACATTTTGGTGGTCATCGGCGGCGGTCTGGCTGGACTGACCGCCTCATTTTCGACTTCATCGCTTAACACAGGAGAACCAACATGCACGTTTTAACAGTCTTCAGCCATCCACAGCGTAAGAACTTCCCCGGAGCGGTGCTTGATGCCTTCGTCGAAGGTGTCGTCCAGTCCGGTCACACGGCGGAGGTCGCCGACCT
>JBGTJW010000605.1:0-9339 GCA_041744955.1 Stenomitos sp.
ATTCTTGACCGGGCAAAATTTAATTGCTGGCAGCACGATCGGTGAGTTTCTTGCTGCTTGAACAGCGATCCTCCATTCGTGCCAGTTTTACCGCCCTTTATGCACGCAGATGATCATCCCTTCCAGCTCATCAACACAAGAGTCTGACATCTTGCCGAAACGGCTGTAACTCTGTAACTACAGATAACAAAGGTGGAAAGCAGACAACTGAATCGCTTCCGCCTTCCGCCCTCTGCCCTCTGCCTTCCACCTTCCTACACGTAGGACTCGATCGTTTCGCGATACTGGCTCTTAGGCTTCACGCCCTTTAGTTCTGCCACCTTGTCTTTATCCTTAAAGAACTGAATCGTTGGCGTACCGACAACGCCAGCCGCTTCAGCAATTTCGGGGTCTTGCTCGATGTCAATTTCGATGTAGTGAATCTTGCCATCAAACTCATCGACCACTTTGTTCAGAATCGGCTTGAGCGTATGGCAGGGACCGCATTGCGGGGAAGCATACTTGACCATGATCAGGCGATCGCTGGCGTGATACAGCTTACGTAGTGCAAAGCCTCCTTCGTGCCGGGTACGCTCTACGCTGAATTCGGTTTCTTGCTCGGCTTCAGTTTTCTTGGCAGTCGGTTCTGCTGCTGGCTTTTCAGATTCAGTCTGATGAAACTCTTGAATCAGATTATTGACAGACAACCACCGTTCTGCAAGCATCGCTGCCTGACAGCCTGTACCTGCGGCTGTAATTGCCTGACGAAACTCATGATCTTGCACATCGCCTGCGGTAAACACACCGTCGAGGCTGGTCTCAACCGAACCGTGCTTGGTGACGATGTAGCCCACGTCATCCAATTCTAGCTGACCTTTGAAGAGGGAGGTGTTGGGAGTATGCCCGATCGCATAAAACAGCCCCTTCACGTGCAGTTCACTCTCTTCGCCCGTTTTGGTATCTTTCAGCTTGACCCCTTTCATGTGGTCTACTTCACCAAACACATCCACGATATCGGTATTCCAGTGGATCGTAATTTTTGGGTTATTCAAGACCCGATCTTGCATCGCTTTGCTGGCGCGCATCTTTTCGGTTCGCACTAGCATATGCACGTGAGAGCCGTACTTCGTCAGATAAATTGATTCTTCGGCTGCCGAGTCGCCGCCACCGACAACCGCCAATTCTGCCGATCGAAAGATAGGGGTAGCGCCATCACAAATCGCGCAGGCAGAGATACCACGACTCCAAAATTGGCTTTCGCACGGTAGCCCCAGTCGCTTTGCCGTTGCACCGGTTGCAATCACAATGCTGTGGGCAAGGACTTCGCGTTCATCCGATCGCACCACAAAGGGACGTTGGCTCAGGTCAACCGATATAACATCTTCCGTCACTAACTCTGCACCCCAGCGAATCGCTTGTGCTTTCATCCGATCCATCAACTGCGGTCCGGTGATGCCCTCTGGGAAACCAGGAAAGTTTTCAACTTCGGTGGTTGTCATGAGCTGCCCACCCGGCAAACCGCCCGCCTGATAGCCCTCAAACATAAATGGCTTGAGGTTTGCACGCGCTGCATAAATAGCCGCCGTATATCCGGCTGGACCGGAGCCGATAATCACTACATTTTCAACGGTTGAAGTGGTCATTGCCCTATACAAACTCATAACGACTACGCTTAGTATACCCTATTTGCCCTCTGATGCAACCCTTCTGTCAGACACAGCCATAAAAGCCGGGTTTCCTTTAGGATTAAAAGTGTTCATGGCAAGGAAACAGAATTTGTGACACCTCACGAAAGCAAGGCAGCGATGGTGCCGGATATACCGCTGCCTCTGATGCGGACTCCCCTGTTTGATGTTGGGATGAGCCTCAAGGCGCGCATGACTGAGTTTTCTGGTTGGGAAATGCCCGTGCAGTACAGCGGCATTACCCACGAGCATCAGGCAGTGCGATCGTCGGCTGGGATGTTTGATATTTCGCACATGGGCAAGTTTTTGCTGACGGGCGATCGCTTGGTAGACCAACTCCAACGACTGGTGCCCTCTGACTTGAGCCGTTTGCAGCCCGGTCAGGCACAATATACGGTGCTGCTTAACTCCCAGGCGGGCATTGTCGATGACCTGATTTTTTACTATCACGGGTTGGATACAGCGGGTCAACAGCGCTGGTTTGCGATCGTCAATGCCGAGACAAGATTGAAGGACAAGACCTGGATACTAGAGCAGCTTGATCAGAGTCGGCTGACGTTTCAGGATCTTTCCACAACGCACGTGCTGCTGGCAGTGCAGGGACCAGATGCCGTGAAGCAGTTGCAACCCTTTGTGCAGGCTGATCTAGCCCCAGTGCCAGCGTTTGGTCATTTGGAGGGCAACGTACTAGGGCAACCCGGCTTTCTGGCGCGGACAGGCTACACGGGCGAGGATGGCTTTGAAGTGATGGTCGAGCCGTCGGTCGGGGTAGAGCTGTGGCGATCGCTCTTGGATGCAGGTGTGACTCCATGCGGCTTGGGTGCTCGCGATACTCTACGTTTAGAAGCGGCAATGGCGCTCTACGGTCAGGATATTGATGGCACGACGACACCACTGGAAGCGGGTTTAGGCTGGCTGGTGCATCTGGACAAAGGGGACTTCATTGGGCGATCGGTGCTGGAGCAGCAAACGCAATCCGGCGTACAGCGGCGGCTCATTGGGCTACAAATGCAGGGACGCAACATTGCCCGTCACGGCTACCATGTGTTCTACGATGGTCAGCCGATTGGTGAGGTGACGAGCGGCACTCAGTCTCCGACATTGGGGACTGCGATCGCGCTTGCCTACGTGCCCACAGCCTTTAGTAAACCGGGTCAGGCGATCGACGTAGAAATTCGCGGTAAACTTTATCCGGCTGTGGTGGTCAAAAAACCGTTCTACCGCCGCTTGCGCTAGCTGTCAGGCAAAATTGCTTTAAGGAGACGACATGACTTTTGACTATCCCGGTGATTTGAAGTACCTGGATTCGCACGAATATGCCCGTTTGGAAGGGGAGATTGCGACGATCGGCATTAGTGCTTTCGCCATTGATCAACTGGGCGATATTGTGTTTTTAGAGCTGCCAGAGATGGGAGACGCAATCACAAAAGGTGAAAAATTTGGCACGGTCGAATCCGTCAAAGCGGTAGAAGACCTCAACTCCCCTGTGACTGGCACTGTGATTGACATCAACGCACCGTTGATTGAAGCGCCAGAGCAGTTAGCCGACGATCCCTATGGCGAGGGGTGGCTGCTCAAGGTGAGAGTAAACGATCCAGGTGATGTGGATGATGCACTCTCGGCAGATGAGTATCGGGCACTGACAGAAGGCGAGTGAGGGAGAAAGGAGAAAGGCTGAAGGCTGTAGCTTGCTTCCGCTTTGCGGTGGGCTGAAGGCTGAGAAGCGTTTGAGTTCGCTTTAATGACTTAATGACTGAATCTAGCCTCTTAGCCTTTCGCTTGTCTATTTCCCCTTCCAACTCGCTGTTTTTTTCCTTTCACGCTGTCTCCCAGCGCTTTTTGCTCAGATATTGCAGAATATGAAGGTGGTCTATCGTAACGTGTGGTATCTTTCCTACCACCGCGATCGAACACAACTCTTTTTGCTAAACTCCTACCGCCAGAGCCGTCTATGCTAGAACCGTCCCAATCCAGCCTAAGTAAGACTACTGAGACCAATGGTACCGTGTTCAAACAGCTAGACCAATCTGTGCCTTCCTCCACTCCCCACTCCCCACTCCCCACTCCCCACTCCCCACTCGCTTACACAGATTCTTTTGCCGATCGCCACATTGGTCCGCGCGACAGTGATTTGGATCAGATGTTAGCCGCGATCGGCTTTGACAGTCTGGAAGCGCTGATGGATGCTGCTATTCCGCGTGCCATTCGTCTCCGGAGACCACTGCGTCTGGAAGCTGGCAAAGCCGAATACGAGTTGCTGGCACAACTGAAGGAACTGGCGCAGGAAAATCATGTGTTCCGCTCTTTCATTGGCATGGGCTACTCCAACTGCATCACGCCGCCCGTCATTCAGCGCAACATTCTCGAAAATCCTGGTTGGTACACTCAGTACACGCCCTATCAGCCCGAAATTGCCCAGGGACGTCTGGAAGCACTGCTTAACTTCCAGACGATGGTGACGGACTTGACAGGGCTAGAAATTGCGAATGCTTCGCTGCTCGATGAAGCAACGGCAGCGGCAGAAGCAATGGCGATGAGCTATGGCGTGAGCAAGTCGAAGGCAAACGCCTTTTGGGTGTCTGAAGCGTGTCATCCCCAAACGATCGCTGTCGTGCAGACTCGTGCCAGACCGTTGGGCATTGAAGTGATGGTGGGCGATCACCGGACGTTTCAGTTTAATCAGCCTGTGTTTGGTGTGCTGCTGCAATATCCGGCAACCGATGGAGCCATTTACGACTATCGAGACTTCTGCGATCGCGCTCATGCCGCTGGTGCCTTAGTGACCGTTGCAGCCGATTTGCTGAGCCTGACGCTGCTGGTGCCGCCTGGAGAATTTGGGGCTGACATTGCGATCGGCAACACGCAGCGGTTTGGCGTACCGCTGGGCTACGGCGGTCCTCATGCTGCCTATTTCGCGACGAAGGATGCCTTTAAGCGACAGTTGCCGGGTCGCCTGGTCGGAGTCTCTAAAGACGTGCATGGCTCACCTGCCCTGCGTCTTGCCCTACAAACCCGCGAACAGCACATCCGACGCGACAAAGCCACCAGCAATATTTGTACGGCACAGGTGCTACTGGCGATCGTGGCTAGCATGTATGCGGTGTACCACGGTCCCGAAGGTTTGCGGCGGATTGGCGATCGGGTGCATCAGCTCACGGTCATTCTGGCAGAAGGCTTGCGACGGTTGGGTTATGCGCCCAGTGCCGAACCCTTCTTTGACACGCTGCGAGTGACTGTTCCCAATGGCAAAGCACTCGAAGTCGTCCGGCGGGCACATTCTCATCAAATCAACCTGCGGCAACTGGATGCCCACACCTTCACCATTTCTTTGGATGAAACGGTTTCATCGGATGACTTGCTGGCGCTCTTTCAGGTTTTTGCAGGCGCAGAAGTCACCCACTTTACTCCAGAAGACTTGCTGGCTGCCTCCTCCCGTTCCCTTCTCCCCGCATCGTTCCTGCGGTCTACGCCGTATCTGACCCATCCCGTCTTCAACACGTATCACTCCGAGACGGAACTGCTGCGCTATTTGCATCGGCTGGAGTCCAAAGACCTGTCGCTGACCACGGCGATGATTCCCCTTGGCTCCTGCACGATGAAGCTCAACGCCACGGCTGAAATGCTGCCCATCACCTGGGCAGAGTTTGGGCAGATCCATCCCTTTGCACCGTTGGATCAAACCCACGGCTACCAGGCACTCTTTGGGCAACTGGAGCATTGGCTGGCAGAAATTACGGGCTTCGCTGGCATTTCGCTCCAGCCCAATGCAGGCTCTCAGGGCGAATACACAGGGCTGCTGGTGATTCGTCAGTATCACGAACAGCGGAGTGAGGAGCACCGCAATATTTGTCTGATTCCGCAGTCGGCGCATGGCACCAACCCTGCAAGTGCTGTGATGGCTGGGTTGAAGGTTGTGGGAGTAGCGTGCGATCGGGATGGCAATATTGATGTTGCAGATTTGAAGGCAAAAGCCGAGCAGCATCGGGACAATCTAGCCGCGCTGATGGTCACGTATCCCTCGACGCATGGCGTGTTTGAGGAAGGCATTCAGGCGATCTGCGAATGTATTCACGCCAATGGTGGGCAGGTGTACATGGATGGTGCCAACCTGAACGCGCAAGTCGGACTGTGCCGTCCCGGTGATTTTGGCGCGGATGTCTGCCATTTGAATTTGCACAAAACCTTTTGCATTCCTCACGGCGGCGGTGGTCCTGGCATGGGACCGATCGGTGTGGCAGCGCATCTGCTACCCTTTTTGCCCAAACACCCGATCGTCCAGGTTGGTGGCAAGCAGGGTATTGGTGCCGTGTCAGCCGCTCCCTGGGGCAGTTCCAGCATTCTGCCAATTTCCTGGATGTACATTGCGCTGATGGGTGCCGAGGGGCTGACCAAAGCGACGCAGGTTGCCATTTTGAATGCAAACTACATCGCCAAGCGGTTAGAGGGGCACTATCCCGTACTTTACAAGGGCAAAAATGGTCTGGTGGCACACGAATGCATTCTAGACTTGCGCCAGTTCAAAAAGACGGCTGAAATTGAAGTGGATGATATTGCCAAGCGGCTGATTGACTATGGTTTCCATCCACCTACCGTGTCGTGGCCGGTGGCAGGCACCATTATGGTAGAGCCAACTGAGAGCGAATCGAAGCAGGAGATCGATCGCTTCTGTGATGCCATGATTGCCATTCGTGCCGAGATCCGCACGATCGAAGAGGGTAAGGTCGATCGCCAAAATAATCTCCTCAAGCAGGCTCCTCATACAGCCGCCGCGCTGCTCACCGCTCAGTGGGATCGTCCCTACACCCGCGAGCAAGCCGCTTACCCAACCACCTGGACACGCGACAATAAGTTCTGGGCGGCTGTGGGACGCATTGACCAGGCGTATGGCGATCGTAATCTCGTTTGCACCTGCCTACCGATGGACGCTTACGAGAGCTAGTCGAAGCTTCAGTCGGGCAACCGTTCTCGATTGAGAAACAGCGGTTGCCCGTATCGTCTTCGGTTGAACGTATTTTATAGCGGACGTAACCGTGGATCAAGGCATAGCGGCTTCTGTATCCGTCAACATCTGCAAGCGAATCGTTCGATCGCCACCCCCGGTGAGGGCAGTTTCGATGATGTCGCCCGATAACGGAGCAAGGCAACTCAGGAGCGATCGCAAATGAGGCGAACTGGCACCACTGTCGAGATAGAGCCGTTCTGACAAGGCATTAAGGCGTTTCCAGGTGAGGTAGAGCTTTGTCACCGTCTGCTCAAGCTGGGCTGCATGGTTGACCAGATCGGCAGCAGAACTAAGGCAACCGAGGCGGAGTGCTTCTTCGAGCGCCAATTCTAGATCTAGTGACGGGTTGTTGAGTGCCTGTACGTTCGTCGCGGCTTCGAGATAGCGCCACAGATAACGGGCTTCGGACGTGGCTTGCTTCAGCGTATCCACATCGGGCGTTTCGGCAACCGCGTCGCGAATGGAGATTTGGTGGCTCTCTGGCAATTTCTGCATTTCCTTCACCAGCGGAGCCAGATATTTTGCTGGAATCGTGTGATCAGCCGCTTTCTGCTTGACTTCAGTGGGCAGGAGATCGGAGGTCATAGCAGTCCAGTCATCCGAAAGCTGACGGACTTCGCGACGAGTAATGCGATCGCCCCGATGCGCTGCATCGCTGACCATTTGCTGCACTTCAGGAGCCGCCTGTGCCGTTTCGACAAAGGCGCGTTTACTAAACTGGTTGACATCCTCCGGTTCCAGGTAGCCGCCATCCAGCAGCGTATCGGCACTGTTTGCCAGCTCAATCATTGAGTACGCCTGACTTTTGCTGATCTCTCGGTCTTTCAGCCAGTTCAGAAAGCCGGTGCCGCGTCCATCGCCATGCCGCTTTTCGCGATCGCGCACTGCCCGCAAGATGCGCCCACGCCAGATGTTGGTTTGCAGGTCGAAGCGATCGCATACCTGCCATGCCTGCTCCACTTGCTCCTGAAAATCCAGTTCGGGGATTAGCTCATCTTCTGGGTCAGGCAACCGAAAGTGCATATCGACACTCGGCTCAAAGGCTCTAGAAACGCTATGGATAGCGTCTAAACTTGGGGGTGCTTGTACCATTAGCGTGCTCGGACAACAGTCGCATCATTATGGCACGCCTTGAGAGAGGCTGAAAGGGGGCATAAGGAAGTTTTTGATTGGTGTTTATTTTGTTGTTTGCCGCTCAGTTATTCGGTATAAACACGTTTTCAGAAGACTCGGCTTAATTGCTTAAAAACGGGGAGTTAGCTTGAAAAGCCCTATATGATACATCAAAATGAGACAATTAGCTCGAACCTTTCACCCTAATAAGCTGTTTGATCGCCGAGTTCTGGATGAGAGCATTGAAATAGGAAAGCAAAAATGCTTAATACTTCAGAGAGCATCATGAATTTAATCGAAGGAACCTTACTGGAAGGTCAAAAGGTGTTCCAGCTTGAGATTCCAGAATCAAGCAATTTCGCATTTGCTATACAAGTTGATTCTGGTAAAGATATTGCAGCATGGAATTTGATGCGCTCTCATTTGGAACTTACACGAAGATATCCAGTTCTGGTGTACCCGTGGTCTTCTTACCTTAATGGTTGGGAGCAGGACGTTACCGAGGAAGATTTCTTCTCGCGTTGGTCTTATAGACAAGAACTTTGCAATAGTGAGCATCAGAATACTTCACCAGAGACAATCATTTCTAGAGTCTTACAAGTCGAGCTAGATAACTTTTTAGAAAATCCGCCAACATTTGAGGAAGATGACTTAGACAGAGAAGTTGATTATGCGCTTGAAGAGACAGAAAAACGTTTCGGGCATTCTCCAAAAAAGTCGGAAATAGGTGTTCTTATTCAAGACGGTATAATCACTTCGCAGATGGAATTAGAGAAATGGTTATTTCATTGGGAACTTCAAAACTTTAATCGTAAGCAAGCGCTAACTCCATCAAATCTTAGCTATCTGGACTGGTTTGAGCCTTGTAGTGCCAAGATTTTAATGCTACTACCGACCATAAATGGCTGGGACTCATTAGCATACTTGCATTGGTATGGTGCTGGCAATGCTGGAAGTGAAGTTGCAATTAGTTTTTTAAAGCGTTGGCATCAGTCCCATAACGCAGAATTAATGTGTCACTACGGAACCATGTTGCAGTTTACAGTAGGTCAACCTCCTAAATCTCCTACAGCAGCCTTTGAACTAGCATGGGAACAGTACGCATTAGCACCATGTACGCTTCAATCTCCTGGTATTTCTTTACGTGACCATGCGCGCTCATAATTATCAATTGATCGGTGGTTTCTTCATGAAAGACCATAAGCCCCCACAGAAGAGTTGTAGCGTTGTTTAGTTGCTGTGATCGTCCTTCTCTCTTCAAACAGGAACCTCCAAGCGATCGCACCCAGACACCTCTCGGAATCTTTCACTCTGATAGATGTCTGCAAAAACTAAACCTTTCTATCTCACCGTCAACAATCTGGGACGGCGAACGGAGACAGATACTTTGGAGAATTCAACCTTTGTTTGGGGGGCGATCGTCCCCCTGGTGAAACCTCGCATTACCGGGCAGATCGCGGGTAATGTGGGAGCCTATGGCAACGTTGGCGCGGTCGTTTATCTGACGGTCTATAGCCTTTTGCCCCAGGGCGTAGCTGGCGACAAGCTGTTTTTTCAAAT
>JBGTJW010000606.1:0-12476 GCA_041744955.1 Stenomitos sp.
CCTCTTTTTCTGCTTCTAAAGAGATCTGCTTGTCTAACGCTTGACTCGCAACCAGAAACTGGTAATCGCCATCGCTCAGGCTTTTGTCTACTGCCCACCGCTGCGCCTGTAGCAGGGATGGTCCGCGCAGCAGGTGAGCTGCATTCTGGCAGTTGGAACCCATCCAGGCATCCAGGGCATCCGCATAGGGGCGATGGCTGGAGAGGATGGCAGTGACCCAATCCTGGTTGAAAACGGAGGCATAAATACGGTTACAAAGGCTGAGGCTACCGTGCTGTTCGGTGACAATGCCAGACAGCTTGAGTTCCATGCGTTCGGCACTGTCGTCGGCTGACAGGGGTTGACGCTGCAAGATTTTTTGGTAGCAGCCTAGAATGCGGTTGGTGCGCTGTGGGTTTCGCAGCAGGCGATCGCGGATCGTCTTCAGGTGCGGCGGTTCGTCCTGCGATTCCCAGTTGTGAATGATATGGGTCTGCACCCGTTGCTCTAGCCACCGTGTCTCTTGCCCAGCAGCAACGACAGTCGGAGCCGCATGGATCAACTTGCAGAGCTTTTGGGTCAAAAACGGTTGACCACCCGTCCATGCCAGCACAGCTTGCAGCATGGCTTGAGGGTTGCTGGCAGTTGACCGCAAGCCTTCGAGCAAGGGCTGTGCTTCGTCAAGCTGAAAGCCGCTCAGGGGAATGGCTTTGCCAATGTTGAAGGGAGTACGGCTTTTGTCTTGAATTAAGTCTGAAGGCGTTGCTACACCCAGCAGGGCAAAGGTCAGGCGCTGGTAGTCGGGACGATCGGCACGCTTGTTATAGCAGGTGCGAATCAGCGCAAAAAAATCATCAATCAAAAAGTCAAGGCTGAGTACGCTGTCAATTTCATCAATAAAAATGGCGATCGAGCGATCGCTGTCTGCCAGCACCACATCTTCTAAAAACGTGCCCAGACGTTGCACAGGCGGCAGGAAGTTGTGTTCTCGCCACCACAGCCGTAAATTAACGGGATGAACCAGATCCAGGCTGCTTTCCAGCGAGTAGGCAACTCCGGCGTACCATTGCTCTGGGCTGACATTCCGGTTGCCAATGCCAGACACATCGATCGCGGCACAGACGACACCTTCAGCTTGCAGTCGCCGCATCGTTTGCACTCGCAGGCTTGATTTACCTAACTGCCGCGAATTCAGCACATAGCAAAATTCCCCTGCTTTTAAGCCTTCATACAGGTCACGATCGGCTTGGCGTGTGACGTAGCTTGGCGCATCCAGCGGTAAACTGCCACCTACCTGATATTCATAGCTCAACTCTGCTGTTGCAACCATTACCGCGTCTCGATCGTGATACCCTCACCCTGCCTTTATTCGTTCACTCTGTATCCTTCACCCCTTCACCCCTCACTCTTCCACTAATCCTTCAACGTCAGCGAGTTCTGGAGCACCTCCACCGTACCATCTGGATTGAGTGTAAGCGTGACTTCAAATCCTGACACTGTGCGTTTTGCAGTTGGCTCATCTGCTGGCGCTAGGTTGAGGTCAGCTAAATATGTGGCGGCGACTTGCCCGATCGGCACCACTTGCTGAATCGCGCCCTTCGTATCTAACAACAGTCGATATTGCAATTGCGAAGCTAGCTGCGGCTGTGGCTTCCAGCGCTTTTGCACTTGCTTTTTAATGGCTGCCAGTCGGCGTGACCGTGCCGCTGCCTGGTTCATGTCCTCGATCGCATCCTCCGCTAGGCGCTCTTCGGGATCATTCATCGGTAAGAATGGCTTCATTGAGGAAGGGGCACTGGCTTGAGCCGAACTTGCCTGAGTGGAGCTTGTCTGTATCAAATTTACCGGAGTCGAACGTGCCTGATTCAAGCTGGCTGGTACAGGATTTGCCTGACTGGTCGTCGTTTGAGTGGGATACTTCGGCAGGGCTTCGGGCAGGATAACTGTGCGATTGGTTTGATCACCAGTTGCTGGAAAGACCACGATCGGCGTTGCAGGATTGTTGTCGATCCGCTGCAATGGCATCGGGCAGGCAACCCCACAATCAGGCGTGAGACTGCTGGGAAGCGGTTCAGGCATAGGAGGCAACGCTACATCCGGCGGCGCAGCGGGTCGAGATCCGGGCGCATCAGATACAGAAGGCAAAGCAACCAAAGGTACTGATGGACTTAGAAAAGGAATCTGAAGCACAGGCGTAGGCGCAGACAACGTGTCATCTTGTGGCACTGGACTCACAGTGGGAGGCAATGCTCGATCGGGGGGAGCAAGCGATCGAACGCGATCGGCAGAGGATGGCGGTGGGGGGGGAGGCGGGAACGCATTAGTTAGCACGTTGCCACTGAGCAGCGTCCCACCAGGAGCAGCAGTTGTCGATCGTACCGCCACATCTCTGGGCGCAATTTGTACACCTGATCCCGTCAACACAACCTGCCCTGACGCATTAACGGTGAGACCAGTCGCGTTGGTAGCACTCCCGCCTGTCAGCAATTGAGGCAAGGAAAGCACTGGCAGCGTCCAGGCTTCGGCACGCTCAGTAGGCGTTGGGCGCTGCACATCTAAACTCAGCATGGCTCCGGGCTGGCTAAGGCGCACCACACTTTGCCCCGGCACTGCTGCCACAATAATTTCTCCCTGTGGAGCAACCAAGCTGCCAGTGCTGACAACGGTGCCGCCAAGCAAGGTTAACTGTTGCCCTACGCCAACTGCCAGACTGCCAGCATTAATAATGGAACCCGGTTGCGCCACAGCAAAAGCGTAGCTGCTGGGATTGCCGTTTAGCGCCTCATAATTATTGCTGCCAGAGGCGTTAAACCAGTTGGCACCGAAACCAATGCCAGTCGCTGTTGTCGCCGCAAAGGAGCCAGCAACATTCAGGGAGGCATTCGTACCAAACACAATGCCTGCTGGATTCATCAAAAAAAGATTGGCACTGCTGCCACTGACCTGAATTAACCCATCCAGACGCGAGGCATCGCCACCCGTCACCCGCACCAGAATGTTGCGATTGGCGGGATTGGCAAGAAAGTTTGCTACTTGAGCCTGGGTCAGACCGAACTGAGACAGGCTGTGAAACAAGTTTGCGCCATCTCCCGAAAGAGTGCCGCCACTGATATCAAAGCGGTTGTCAACGGGGATCACGATCGTGCCTGCATCACCCGGATTCGGCACAATCTGCGCGTGCAGAGGCTCAACGTCGATCGTGCTACCAATGGCAACGGTTGCCAGCAGTGTTGTAATTTTTCTAGCGATTGGTCTCATGCTCTCATCTCGTAGAACTTACATCCCATAGCATCTAGAAGCAACACTATCTGAACGTCGATCGCCTCTAGCTAACCTTGATGTAGATGCTCTTGCTCTAGACTACCAACGCTAACGTCTGGACTGGCAGCGCCTCAAGCCAGGTTCACACAAACTTTAACCATTTTGTACTGATTTGTACGGAGCCAGCCTGGTTTAAGCCAGCTATCAAAACGGCTTGATAAGCGGCAACCTTAGCCGCGATCGCCCCGCTGCTGTAGCTTTCACTCAACCGCTCACTCAGCCGCCAGGGAACTCAAGCAACAAACAACCCTTGCCAACACCACCGGGCTTTATGCCATCTTCACCTGACGATCGAGGAAAGAAAACTAACGGTATCCCTAATGTTCTGCACCTCCATAAGCAGGCGTTAGAAGTTGCAGAATATTAGGGATGTTTTAAAAGATTCTTGTGACCTTGGCGACTAAAGTCGCAGCTACAGAGACGAAACCTGCCGCCGCAGGTTCTAAAACCCTTGCCTTGCGGTAGTCCCCGTCGGCGGACTTGGTTGATGCAGTCGCGGTTTTAACCGCCAGACCCTTTTCAAACAAGCTCTAGGCAGCTAGCAGGCGATCGCGAAAATATTGACGATACAGCTCGTAGCGCAGGGTCACGTTATTCCCATTGAGGTGTACCAGTCCCATGCTGTGGAGCTTAAATGCCTGAGAGGCTTCCAGACGGACTGGCTCTATAGTGGCAACCGCCTTTGCCAGAGCAGTGGCTAACGCCGGGTACTGCTCCAGGTTCCACAGGTGTCGCCGCAGATGGTCGCTGTAGGGTCCCGCTTCCGTCGGCGCAGTGTGGAGCAACTGATCTAGCGTCAGATCCTGCTTGGCAATGTGGTAGAGAGCAACCCGCACTAGGTAGGGATGCCCGCCCACCAGCGTCATCAACTGTTGAATGTGGGACGATTGCCAGGACAACCCGTGGCGTGTTGCCAGGTCATACACGTGTTCAGGGCTAAACTCTGGCAGTTCGATCGGCAACCCGACGTTAAACGGCGATTGATTGTTGTCTAGCGGTACGTAGACTTCGGTGGAATGGACCACTACCAGACGCAGCTTTTGCCAGACAGCGCGGTTTTTTGCCTCTTCGTGCCATGCCCGCAGTAAGCCAAAAAAGTCTTCGGCAATATGGCGATGCTCAAACACACGATCGACCTCGTCCAGCCCCAGCACCAGAGGGCAATCCATTTCGCGCAACAGATATTGCTCAAAGTAGGCTTTGCAATTGACCTTGCTGCCAAAGATGTCATCCCAGTAGTCTTTCAGCTTGTTGGGCAACTGTAGCCCCAGTCCCACGCTGGCACAAAACCAGCGCAGAAACTTGTCTAGATCGGCAAAAACAGCGCGATCGGCAAGCTGAAAACTTAGCGGCAGCGTCACATAGTTTTGCTGCTCACCATGATAGAGAATGCGCGACATCAGGGAGGTTTTGCCCATTTGCCGGGGCGCTTTGATGCGAATTAAGGCTCCCGGTTTGACGATCGTTTCATAGCAGCGTGCCTCGATCGGCGATCTCTCCACATAAAACGCTGACACCAGATTGACCTGCCCCCAGGGTAGCTCTGGCTCTGCCACAGGCAACGGTGGCGCATCGGGATCCTCTATCGCCGTAAAAGATGTGGGTAGTGCCTGGGTCGTCGTCTCTGCGGACAGGGGTTGTGCCTCTGCCAGCAGCGTGAGCAGCGTTTGCACCAGCATGGGTGTGTCAAGGGGCGATCGCCATTCCCACTGTTGAAACCCATGCAAATAACCGCGCAGGTTGTGGTTTAACGGCAACGCCAGCGAAAAGCCAACCCGCACAGGCAACAGCATGGGCTTGTGGCTGGGGTGAGCATCATACGCTTCGCGCGCCCGTCGTACTGCTTCTGTCACCATCTCACTGGCAGCAGACTGGGGAGCTAGCAACAGCACAAAGTAGTCGCATTGCTCCAGTACCGCATCCAGATGAGGCAACCAGTCGGGCGATCGATGGCTCTCCTCCAACATCGAGACGTGATGCCCCACCGCTTGCAGCCTGCCGTGCAACTGTTGAGCAAACCCCAGATTTCCGTCCTGGTTGCCGTGACTGATTACCACTCTGGAACGCTCACGCAAAGCAGGAGACTGCTTAGAACCACCAGCTTGTTGAGTGGCAGATTGCTGAGTGACAGCTTGCTGCATCCCAACTGTTTGAGTGTCATTAGTCTGAGCGTCAGAAGGCTGCGTCCGCACAGGCAGTAGCGGCGGGGCAGCAGGGCTACCAGAACGCGCTAGTTTGTAGCCCGCTTCCTCCAGGGTATGAATCACCGTTCTGGAATTAATTTTGCCTTCTGGCAAGTCTCCGAGCGCTTCTAGATAGCGATAGAGGCTGCATAGCGCCACCCGCACACCACCCACCCCTTTGCATAGCTCCTTGGCAATCTCTTTAGGACCCAGACCCAACAGCAACCCACGCAGATGCTCTTTTTCCGTTGGAGTGAGCTTTTCTCGCTTCGCCGATGCCAGATCCGCATAAAGCCGCCCCAGATCCCAAAGGGTCTCAGCGCGTGCAAAGGTTTCTCCGGTCTGGCTTGAGGCAGGTGTCATGAGGGCCTGTAAGACTTCTAACGTAATGCCTAACGATCTGACTAATGATTCCTAACGGTCGTTAGTTCAATGTAACGTAGCCTTTCGCTTATCCTTTCTATTTAGAAGAGTAATGACAACAAAGCATCCCCCCGCCATCTGCAACATCAGATGAAGCTGTTCGTCAACGCTATTTTACCCATTGCTACTTGTGCAACTGTCTTCCTGGAGGTGTCTAACATGAATTCCATTCATGAAATTGTGCAGCAGGTGCTGACCACGGGTTATTTAACCGTCAGTGTTGAAGACCAGCTACGGCAGCTTTTGACCAGAGAATATGGTCGGGAAGATTTTTGTGCCTTTATGAAACTGCAACAGGCAGCAATGACAGGGCGCGTCAAGCAAGAGTCTCGCGAGATGAGATGCCTGAGTCCATCGAGAGCTTAAGCGCCACTAGCAGGGACGATCGACGAGCAGCGGTGCATCAGCCACAATGCAATTGAACCCACCTACCTTGTTGTCTGGAGAAGCGATGCTGACCCGTAATTGCAAATCCGATCGCCGACCCTATAGCCTTCCCGCCTACGCCAGAGACGTTAACCCAGCTACAGGTTTCATCACTGCACCGACGATCGACTTTACTGATCTGCCGTCTTCAATGTTGTTGAGCGTACTTGTAGATACCATCCCCAAAGGATTGCTCGTACTCTCCATCGATCGCACCATTGTCTACTGGAACCAAACTGCGAAGCGGCTCTGTCAAATGCTGCCCAGCAGCCAAAGGTATCAAACGACGTTACCCACCGTTGTAGCTGAGTTGTGGAAACAGGTTGTAGAGGCGGATTCGGCTACGGAAGCAGTGGTGCTGGAGTATGAGACACCGGACGATCGCTCGTTTCGTCTGACAGCGTGTTGGCTCACGACAGGCGCAAGCGATCACCTGATCGCAGGCTTTAGCAATCAAACATACATTCTTGTCACGCTAGAAGACCGGGATGAGGTATTGCAGCAAGACATACAGGCAGAGCAAAAAAAGTTTCACCTCACCAATCGAGAAGCGGAAGTATGGCTCTTGCTCAAACGCGAATATAGCTACCAGGCGATCGCTACAACGCTCCACATCAGCCTCAACACCGTCAAAACCCACATTCGCAACATTCACACTAAACGTCATCCCTATCAATCACTACCCGCTTAGGACGATTACCTTCAAGGAGAGCAAGCAGCGTTATCTGGATTTAATGACTTTGGCGAGAAAGCCTGGGTTAGAGGTGCTAAGATTTGAGCGATTGCGATCGAAAGCGATGAACGCTTAAGGCGATCGCCTCCAACAAACTATTCGCTTCTAGGGTTCCGGTCTTGCGCGAGTGAGATGGCTGGTTCGAGAGAAGCAGCCGCGTAGACCTGCAATCAGGTAAAGCGGTCACACGGCGGGAAAAAAGCCCGGGAGAGCCAAGCAACAGAGATCACTGTTGGCGGCTTCCTGGGCTTTGTCGTTTCAGTCGTTTTCACAAGGAGTACATCATGTCTACCGAACCACACTCGATCGATCCAGCCTTAATGACCTGGGATGAAGTCATTCCCGGTGGTGCCTATTGGTCGCGCATCATCAAGCGTGGCACGACGCTTCGCCTGGCTGCACCAGAAGGTTCCAGGGGCGTTGCGTTTCTCTGCTACAACGCCGACAATGCGATCGAACGGTACAACGCTGCCGATACTGCCAAGATTCAGTTCAACGCCTTTTTGAAAAAAGGAATGTTGCTCTACTCCGACATGGGTCGCGTCTTGTTTTCCATCACAGAAGATACCTGTGGTTTGCACGATACGCTGGGCGGATGTAGCAACCTAGCAACGAATCTTCGGTATGGCGAAGGGGATTACAAAAATTCGCGGGATAACTTCTTGCTGGCGCTCATCAAACGCAACCTGGGCAAGAAAGACATCATGCCGAACCTGAACTTGTTTACCCGCATCGCGGTTGATCCAAACGGCAATCTCGCCTGGGCAGAGAAAACCGCGCAACCAGGAGCTTTTATTGATTTGCGAGCAGAGATGAATGTGTTGGTGGTGCTGTCAAACTGCCCGCATCCCCTTGATCCCAGCCCCACCTATGACGCAAAACCAATTCGGGCGATCGTCTGGAACCCTCCCGCCTCCACTGCCGATGATCCCATACGGACAAGCAACCCAGAAGCAGTACGTGGGTTCCAAAATACCGATGCGTATTTGGGGCAGTTGGTTTAGGGCAGAAAAAGTTGTTGGTTGTTAGTTGTTAGTTGTTAGAAAAAGCTGACCGCTGTCGGCTAATCGCTCAATCAACTCAAAACTCAAAACTCAAAACTCAAACGGTAGCTATTCATTTGGAGGATTAAACGATGGTTGCGGCAACGGTTGAACTCGACCCAAAAACTGCGATTTACGATCAGGTATTGCCTGCCCGTAGACCCTGGGCGAAGGTACTAACGAAAGGACAGGTGCTGCGGATTGTGGATTTGGGCGGCAATCAGGCAGTCGATTTTTTGGTTTACAACGCGGATGATCCGAGTGAGCGGTACAGCGCCCCAGATACGATTCGGGCACAGGGCAATATTTTCATTACCACAGGTACAAAGCTATATTCCAATGATGGCAATGTGCTGATGACAGTGCTCAACGATACCTGTGGACGGCACGATACATCCGGTGGTGCCTGTAGCTGCGAGAGTAATTCGGTGCGCTTTGGCTTGGATAAGAAATGGCAGCACGCTTGTGTCGAAAACTTTCTTTACGCCATCAAAGATTACGGCTTGGGCAAACGGGATATGACGAGTAACATCAACTTTTTTATGAATGTGCCCATCAGCGAAGACGGCACCCTCGAAATTGTGGATGGTATTTCTGATCCCGGCAGCACAGTTGAGCTACGGGCGGAGATGAATACGCTGGTGGCAATTTCCAACTGTCCGCAGATGAACAACCCCTGCAATGGTTACAATCCCACCCCGATTCAGTTGATCATTTGGGATGCAGTGTGAGGCTGTGAAGCTGAAGCAATGGTGAACACTCTCACCCAGAAGGAGCATGGTTTGGCTTGCAGCCTCACGCTTGCGCTTTAAAGGTGGGCTGTCTCTGCTCGCAACCAGAAAATTCCTGATTTGAGCGGGACAATTTCTGTTCAAAACTAGATAATTCCGGCTGGAAACGAGAACGTTCCTGGTTTGAAGCAGGCGATTACTCTCTGAAATGAGAACATTCCTCTTTGAAATGAGAACATTCCTGTTTTGAGGCAGACGATTCCTCTTTAAAATGAGAAAAACTTATCTCTGGATGAGAACGTTCTTGTTCAAAGTAGGAATCGTCTCACTGAAAACCGCAACGATCGCGTTTGAGATAAGAAAATTGCGACTTTAAACTGAAACGCTCTAAGTTTTTCTTAGAGCGTTTCACCTTTATGGTGGAACCTTTCTGTTTCAGATCAGCAAACTGGATGCTGATGTTTCACGGTTGCTGTTGGCGATCGCTCACTCCATCGTTGGCATTCGCTTGTGCCACTCAGTTGCTTGTTCGTAGGCATAGGCAACTTGCAAGACCTGATCTTCCCGCAGGACGTTACCGACAATTTGCAGACCGATCGGCAAACCCTGGCTGTCAAAGCCACAGGGCACACTGATGCCGGGAAGCCCTGCCAAATTGACCGGAATGGTCATCAAGTCAATCAGATACATACTGAGCGGATCAGTTGTTTTGTCGCCTGCTTTAAACGCAGTCGATGGTGCAGTCGGACTGACCAACACATCAACCTGACCAAACGCCTCTTCAAAGTCTTGCTTGATGAGCGTTCGCACTTTTTGCGCTTTGAGATAGTACGCATCATAGTAGCCAGCCGACAGCGCGTAGGTGCCAATCATGATGCGGCGTTTGACCTCTGCACCAAACCCTTCGGCACGGGTGCGAGTGTACATCTCCATCAAGTCTTCAGCATCAGAAACGCGGCTACCGTACTTGACACCATCGTAACGGGCAAGGTTTGCCGACGCTTCGGAAGGCGCAATGATGTAGTAGGCGGCAATGCCGTAGCGAAAACGGGGACAGGAGATTTCTTTAACCTCAGCGCCCAGGCTTTTAAGCTGGTCGATCGCCCCATTCACCGCTTTCTCCACATCTGGATCAAGCCCCTCGCCGAACGTTTCTTTGATTACGCCCACTTTCTTACCCTTGAGGTCAGGCGTGAGGTATTGCGTATAGTCAGGGATTTCAACCTTGAGGCTCGTGGAATCTTGGGGATCGTAGCCTGCGATCGCGCCCAGCAAAATGGCAGCATCTTCGACCGATCGAGCAAAGGGACCAATCTGATCCAGCGACGAGGCGAACGCCACCAAGCCATAGCGCGACACCAACCCATAGGTCGGCTTCATGCCCACAATGCCGCAAAATGACGCAGGCTGACGAATGGAACCGCCTGTATCAGAACCAAGCGAAACGACACATTCTCCTGCTGCGACTGCGGCTGCCGAGCCACCCGACGAGCCACCGGGCACTCGTGTGGTATCCCACGGGTTTGCCGTTAGTTGAAACGCCGACGTTTCCGTCGAGCCGCCCATCGCAAACTCATCCATGTTTGTTTTGCCAACCGTCACGGCTCCAGCATCCGCCAGCTTTTGCGTCACAGTCGATTCATAGGGCGGCACAAAGTTTTCGAGAATGCGTGAGGCACACGTCGTCGGAATGCCTTTGGTGCAGAGGTTGTCTTTCATGCCGATCGGAATCCCTGCCAGCAGCCCAATCTCTTCACCGGCGGCAATCCTGGCATCGACCTGTCGCGCCTGTGCTAACGCATGATCCGCTGTGACATGCAAGAAGCTATGCAGCGTTGGCTCCAATGCCTGAATCTGATCGAGCGCCTGTTGAGCCATTTCAACCGCCGATCGCTCTTTGCTGATGAGTTGCTGGTGCAATTCGCGGATCGAAAACCTGCGAATGGATGCCATGCCTTAACCTCGTTCTGACTCTATGTGCAAACTACAGTATACGGTTCAGCGCAAACGCGATCGCGTATCTAGCGGTTAGCTGTCAGCCGTCAGCCGTCAGCCGTTAACGGAACGCGCCAGTAGAGCCTTGGCAGGGATCACGTCCTGCTCAGTACAGTGATCAAAATCGCTGATAGCTGATCGCTATCGCAAGAAGGTCAGCTCTTCGATCGCCCTATCTCTTATAGTGAAGTTAACCATTCTTGCTTTAGAGGCAAACATTGTGTTTACTCTAGCCCTACGCCCCACGTTAGAACTAACTGATGAGCAGTTTGAGCAGATCTGCCAAGCCAACCGGGATTTGAAATTTGAGCGCACAGCCAAGGGAGAACTGGTCATTGTGGCTTTAACTGGGGGAGAGACAGGGCGACGCAATATCAAGTTGAGTGCTCGCTTAGAGACTTGGAGCGATCAAGCAGGGTTGGGAGTTGCCTTTGACTCTTCTACTGGCTTTCGGTTGCCAGATGGAGCCATTCGTTCTCCCGATGCAGCATGGGTACGGTTAGAGCGCTGGCAAACCTTGACCCCAGAACAGCGCAAAAAATATGTACCACTCTGTCCTGATTTTGTGGTTGAGTTACGGTCTGCTAGCGACGAACTGATGGATCTCCAGGCAAAGATGCGGGAGTATTTGGAGAATGGGCTGCAATTGGGTTGGCTGCTTGATCCAGAAACAGAAACGGTGGAAATCTATCGATCGAACCAAGCGGTAGAGTTGTTGGAAAAGCCCGTCAAGCTTTCTGGAGAAAACATCTTGCCTGGATTCGTCCTTACGTTGACTGGAATTTTGACGGTTTGAAAACTGATGCTTGTAAGCCTAAGTGCTCGATCGCTTGATGTGCGTCGCGATCGAGCGATCGCCAGCAGACGCAAAAAGAAGCGGTGCTGCGGTAAATCGTTTATGCAGCACTAAGCCATAATGTTGACGGGTTTCAATCCTGCCATCTCACCCACTGCCTTCATGAATTATTGTCCGATCGCCAGCGTTCGTCTTGCGCTCTTCGTTCCCCTCACGCTGCTTGCAGTCAGCATAAATACGGCTATGGCGAATGCCCAAACGTCCTTTTACAAGCCAATGCCGATCGTTGCTGGCAAGACCCTTACCGATAAGCTGACGAACAAAGACCTTCCTACGGGACAAGGCGGGTTTGCCCGTGACTATGTGCTGTCGCTGAAAGAGGGCGATCAAGTGTCGATCGACCTGACCTCCGAAAACTTTGACACGATCGTAACCCTCATTAGTAACGATGGCTCCACCGTTGCCGAGAATGATGACGGTCCTGATGGCAGCACCAACTCACTGCTCTTTACCCGCATCACCAAAACAGGTACCTACTTCATTCGCGTTCGCGCGTTTGGCGAATTGGCTGGCGGCAATTTCAAGCTCAAGGTAACGCAACTCAAACCGTTGTAGCCCCTTTTCATGCTCACCTGGCTCACCGCACCCTCACCGTGGCTAATCGCTGCCTGCTATAATCCTTCTTATCTGGGGCTGTAGCTCAGCAGGATAGAGCGACCGCCTCCTAAGCGGTAGGTCGAGGGTTCGAATCCCGCCAGTCCCGTCAGTCTAAATAGAGTCAAAACCCCTTCTGAAAGGTGTTCTGGAAATAGCTTTGCGAAATAGATCAGCGATTCCTCTAGTATC
>JBGTJW010000607.1:0-6147 GCA_041744955.1 Stenomitos sp.
CCTGTGGCACTATACGGCTATAGTCGTATGGTTTTTCGTAATAAATACCGGGGCAGGGATTGAGTTGCTTTCCTGTCTGTGCCCCAGCAGCCAGAGGGAAAACTGCCAAGCCGACCAGTGAACATCCGGCTAGTAGGCTTAAGCGTCCAAATGCTTGTCTGCTTAAAGGTTGATGCTGAGTCATAAAATTCTCCTAAAAAACGTCATTTTTCGAGTCATGGATGGGGTTCTCAAGGGTTAGTCGATGCAATAAAGCCGCTCTCATCAACACGTAAGATGGTTTACTGAACTTGTACTTAAGGGTGTCTACTGAGCCTGCCTTATCGCTTGATCAAGCAAGGTGGCAGCTTCGCACGCGTCAAGGCTTGATTGGGTCGAAGCAAGGGCGGCTGTGACTGGCGTAGCCGAACGCTGCTGCCCAATACTCAGATGAAACATCTCTAAACCCGCCATCGGCTGGCACTGCTTGAGGATCAAAAAATGCTTGCACCGATCGCACTAATGATAGTGTTGGTGCAAGATTGAATGCCACTTGCAGCATCGTGGCAAACTCTGCACGGGTAACAGGCTGATTGGGTCGAAATTCACGATTAGGGTAGCCTTTGACAATACCTTTCTGTGCTAGGTCTTTGACGTAGGGACTTGCCCATTTACCTTGAGAGACATCTGTTAGTTGAGCGGGCTTCCACAGACCGAGTGTAAGATCAGGCTTACCTCTGCGCCCAAAATTTGGGATCAGGTTAAGTGCCCCGAAGTATTCCAGGACGAGATCAATGAAGGCGACCAACAGTAATATTGCCAAAAGATGATTTCCCTGTCTTCGCCGAACTGGACGATGGACAATTTCTGGAGTATGGGTAGAGTTTGTTTGGGTTTGGGAAGACATAAGCCTTGATTGAACTCAATAAGTAGATCGAATGAAGCAATTGCATCATTTAAGATTCATTAGAAAGTCTTACTCTAAGGCTATGCACCACCCAGGGATAAGTAGGGCAAAAGACGGGCAGAAATCGGGTAATTGACCTCTATAATTAGCTTCTGTGGTAGATCCTAACTCGCGATAGAACTTACTCTCTATCAAAAGTCTGAGTTTTCTGGATAAGAAGTATCGAGTAACCACAGACTGCATAAGGGTATAAGCTTGAATGCTAAAAGCTTCATCCTTAATCTAAAATAGGAGTATGGCTATTGACCATCAATGACATAGTAAATTTCACCTGCCGATCGCGCTGTGTTTGCCCTTGAGGTGGCGATCGCCATGCCAGTAGATTCAATCAGTTTCCTGAGGAATTTTAACGGTAAATATTGTTCCTAGATCGACCTCACTTTCAACAGAAATTTCTCCCTGATGCAAATCGAGGCACTTTTTCACTACTGCCAATCCTAAACCAGTGCCCAAGATGCCGCCAACGTTCCTCCCTCGGCGAAACGGTTCATACAGATTTTTTTGGGTTTCTGTCGGAATGCCAATCCCTTCGTCGTTCACCTGGAACGTTAAGAGCGTTGGTTCACAAGTGAGGGTGAAAGCAACCGTGCCTCCGTTCGGCGAATACTTAATGGCATTTGAAATCAAGTTACTAAAAATGGAATATAACAATTTCTCATCCACATGGGCATAGGTACACTCACCCTGCATCTTGAATTGCATAACATGCTGAGATTTACTTAAGGGTTGCATATCATCCAGCAAGTTGAGGCAGAATGATTGTATCTCGACCAGGGTTGGATTGCACTCTAGCTTCCCTGCATCTGCCCTTGCCAGAGTGAGAATGTCTGAAAGGAGTTGAGTCATGACCTGAGCGGCAGACCGAATGCGATAGAGACTCTTAAGTTTCTGTTTCCCAACCAGTGGGTAAAGCGTCTCATCCAGGATCTGAGCCGAACCCACAATGCTACTCAACGGGGTACGAAACTCATGAGAAACCATTGAGAAAAATTGCAATTTGAGTTCGCTTAACTCCTTCTCCTGCGCCGTTTTTTGCTGCAAGACCTCTGCCTGCTGGCGCTTCAGCATCTGCCGATACAGCAAGGCAAAAATACTAGAGAGAATTAAAAACGTGAGGAAGGTTCCAAGAAACTCAAGCAGCATTCTTAATTTAATGTTGGCTTGAGATTGGCTTACCGATCGCTCCAATGCTTGTTGTTCTTGTTGTTGCATCGCGTCAACCAGCCTTTGAATCGATTGCCGATTGCGTGTACTGGCAATCATTAAGGCTGTTTGGGTCGATCGCACCGTCGCATCTTTTTGATGAAGTCGAATGGACTGTTGTGCTAGATCTAGCCGTTGAGCAATGAGCTTTTTGAGTGCTTCCAGTTGTTGCTGTTGCTCCTTATCTTGAGTAATCGATGCTTGCAAGCGCGTTAACTTAGGATCAAGGAGCTGAATGGTGCGCTTATACCGTTCCAGTTCTGATTGATCATTAAAGAGAATATAGCCCCGTCTTCCAGCCTCAGACTCATTCAGCACAGAGAGAATGCCCAGCAGCGTTTCCAGCACTTCGTGGGTTTGTCTCACCTGACTGGCGCTTTCGGCTAACCGGGTGGCGTTCTGGTAAGAGATAAAGCTAATGCCGCCCATCAGGGTCATCACGAGACCAAAGCCCGTAGCAATCCACTTCCCCTCAAGCGACCATTTCATAGTAATCTTCGGTGCGGCTCACGAAAGAAAATTGGAGCTTTCTGCCCTTTTAGCTTAACCAATAGAACCAGGCTGGTTTCTCGTTCTACACTAGGATTAACGCTTAAGGTCTAAAAGCTCAACGCTCAATGCGAATCTTGGTTGTCGAAGATGATGTTCAAATCGCCGATATGCTGGCAGAGGCACTGACGAACTGCCAGTATGTTGTGGATGTGGCACAGGACGGCGAGGAGGCGTGGAATTATGCTCAAACCCTGGAGTACGATCTCGTTTTACTTGATATTACCTTGCCGAGGCTAAACGGGATTCGGCTATGCCAGCAGTTGCGCGATCGCCACTTTTCCTTACCTGTGCTTATGCTCACAGCACGCGATACGATCGACGATAAAATTATCGGTCTGGATGCCGGAGCCGATGATTACATGGTCAAACCCTTCAATTTGAGAGAGTTGCTGGCTCGTATCCGAGCGTTGCTGCGTCGGGGCAGTAATGCCTCCACCCCAACGCTCAGTTGGGGTAATTTGCATCTCGACCCTTCTACCTATGAAGTTGTCTTTGATGAGCAGCCCTTGAATTTAACCCGCAAGGAGTATGCCCTTCTGGAACTGCTGGTATCTAGTGGTCGGCGAGTGTTGAGTAAACCTGGCATTATTGAGCGAATTTGGTCATTGGACGATCCACCGACAGAGGAAACCGTTAAATCTCATATTAAGACCTTACGGCACAAGCTGAGAGAGGCTGGAGCCGCTGAAGATTTCATTGAAACGGTCTATGGCTTGGGCTATCGCTTAAAGCAACTGGAATCAGACAATGCTTTTATGAACTGATTATAAAAAGCCGCCTCTACCCGAAATCTACCTGAGTTTTCCCCAGGTTCTCAACCTTCACTCAATAGGATTGAACACAAGCTGCTATCAATACCTTTTGGCTGACAGCAATCAATGTTCAACGTTAGAGGTAGAGATCACCGATGGATCGACTCCATTCAGTCCTATCCGCTCATTCAACAACCCCACGACCGCTGATACAAGATAAACCAGCTTATGCCCTGATATCCGTTCATGGCGACCCTGCCACTGAACTGGGGAAGGAAGGGGCAGGTGGACAAAATTTGTATGTGCGATCGCTGGGTATCGCACTGGCAAAACGGGGGTGCCAGGTTGATCTGTTTACCCGACGGGAAGACCCTGAGCAAGCAGCCATTGTCGAGTTGGCTCCTGGATGCAGAACCATTCGCCTGGATGCAGGACCCGCCCACTTTATTCCAAGAACTGAATTATTTGGCTACTTGCCAGAGTTTGTTGAAGCATGGTTAGCATTCGTACAGAACTCTGGTCAATCGTATGAATTGTTACATACTAACTACTGGCTTTCTGGCTGGGTTGGGTTACAGCTTAAAGCTCACTTAGGTTTGCCTCAGGTACATACGTTCCATTCAATTGGGGCTGTAAAATACGAGACAATCGATCGAGTGCCGTTGATCGCTCAAACCCGCCTAGAAGTTGAGCAGTGGTGTCTAGAGCAAGCAGATTGTGTCATTGCGACCAGTCCTCAAGAAGCCATTACGTTACGACAGTTAGTTTCAAGAAACGGTCAGATTCGTGTGATTCCCTGTGGCATTAATGTACAGCATTTTGCATCCGTCTCTAAAGCATCAGCGCGTCAACAGCTAAAGCTGACACCTGACACCCGCATGATTTTGTATGTGGGACGGTTCGATCGCCGTAAGGGCATTGAAACGCTAGTCGAAGCCTGTGCCAAACTACCGTATCCATTCCAACTGTATCTGGTTGGTGGCAGTCGCAGTCATGGCAGTGATGCTCACGAGCAAGAGCGTATCAAGGCGATCGTCCAGGCACTTGGACTGGGAGCCGTGACCGTGTTTATCGGACCCATTTCCCAGGAACAGCTACCGACCTACTATGCGGCGGCTGATGTTTGTGTCGTTCCTAGCTACTATGAGCCTTTTGGGCTAGTAGCGATCGAAGCGATGGCAGCGGGAACTCCAGTGATTGCCAGTGATGTCGGAGGCTTACGCCATAGTATTATTCACAATGAAACTGGGGTGCTGGTTCCCCCCTGCAATGACGAGAGTTTAGCAGCGGCGATCACCGCTGTGTTTGCCGATCCAGAACGGTGGCAATTGCTGGCAGAAGCCGGACAACAACGAGTGCAATCTCACTTTAGTGTTTCAGCCATTGCCGCTCAAATTCATCAGCTTTATCAATGTGTTTCTCCGTATAGCCCGATCAAAAGTGCTGTCTAAAAACCATCAAACTACCCATCTGATATCAAATGTGATCAGAAAAGGTCTTAAATTGCTGCGCCCATAATTACGACCACCTAGCGGTGTTTCGTCAAAATCTCATTCCCGTAAACGGGTTTCTAGTACTGATGCAATTTGGGATCATGAACGATGATGAAATGGCTGCTGATAAAACGAACCCACAGGCGACGTACACGGTTAGTAACCTGGTTTGCCAAAATTGGAGTTGGCATGGGGGCGATCGCGCTTATGCTCACTCTGATCTCTATTCTGCCTGCCAATAGCCAATCGCCAGACTTACCAGGATTCAAACTGTTGCAAACTGACCCAACCTTATGGTCAGTGCAAACTGATAATCTGAGTACGGCTCAAGTCCGGTTGGATGGCTATTCACTCTTTGCGATCGCCGCTCCCATAACAGCTAGTAACCCTGTCAACAAAACAAGTCCTAGTCCCGCGCCTCTGACTCGACGGGTGCTTGGTATTGAACAAACCCTAAAGCGAGTTGCCAACAGTGACTTTAACCCTGACCAACTGACTGTAGAGTCTGCCGTTGATCAGAAAGCTGCCTTACCCGTCATTTCGGTGAACGGTCAGTATCTGATGACTGTGACCACTTTGGATGCTCAACTTCGCGGTAGCGATCCAGAAACTTGGGCAAAGGAACTGCGTGATATCATCAAAAACGCCTTATTGCGAGCTAACCAAGAACGGCAACCAGCTTTCCTGGTGCGCCAGGGGGTTATTGGTGGCATCATCCTGTTATCTGTAGGGTTGACGAGTGCCGCGATCGCCTACATGCAGCGCAAGCTGAGTAAACAGCAAGCACAGCTACCATCAGCAAGCCAGCAGAAAGAGCAGACCGCGTTGGGGCTAGTGGAGGCTGAGGATGCGCCGCCTGGATCGCACATGCCAACCGTCTCACAACTACAACAACAACAGCAACATACCGTCAACAATCTGAAGCAAAGGGTCTTGCGGCTCACCCAGGTTGGGCTTTGGGGTGGTAGCATTTTTTTACTTTTAGGCTTATTTCCTTACACACGCTCACTGCAAGTGGTGGTGCTGTCGGCTCCCCTCAAACTAATTGGCATTGGTTTGAGCGTCTATGTCTTGATCCGGCTCAGTGATGCGGCAATTGATCGCTTCTTTAATGTTGTGCAAACGGGGTACTTCCAATCGCTGCAAGAATCCCAACGTTTGGCATTGCGGATCTCGACAGTTTCACGAGTACTCAAAAGTG
>JBGTJW010000608.1:0-4614 GCA_041744955.1 Stenomitos sp.
GTTCACCCGTGAGATGGACAGAGGCGTAGAGGATGTAGGCAATATCGGCACTCAGGTAGCAGAGGTGATTGAGCAGGTGCAGGCGTTAACGCCTCAGTTTACGCAGGTGAATGAGGGGATGGAGATGCAGTCGCAGGGGGCGCAGCAGATTAGTGAGGTGATGATGCAGTTGAGTGAGGCATCCCGGCAGACGCAGAATTCCCTACAAGAAACGAACGGAGTGATTGAACAACTCAGTAAAGTGTCCCAAAACTTGCGTCGAGAAATTTCTAATTTCAAAGTCGATGGATAAAACAAGCTGTGAAATTTTAGCCATTGAATTTGCGTACCTAAAGGTCTTGTCATGTTTAGCAGTTCAAACTTAAAAATTCAGATCTTGTTTGGCTATTCCCTGCCACTTTTTTGTTTGATTGGGCTAGGTGCGATCGTCTACTCTGGTGCACAGGGTACGTTTGAGCGCCAGACGGCAATTAAAACCTCACAAATTACAATCAACGGCGTTAACCAAATGACGTTTGGTCTTGGCACAATGGTACGAAATGCCAGAGGCTATGTTCTTTTTCCTGGAGACAAAAGTTCTTTGCAAAGCTATGAGATTGGTACTGAAGTTTTTCGTGAAGGATACGCAGAACTTGACCAACAGGTAACCAATCCACAAGTTCGTGAACAGCTTGCAGGTTTTTTGACAGATTACAATCAAAAGAAGCAATCGACTGAAGAGATTTTTCGCCTGGTTGACAGCGGCAAAATCGCTGAGACCAAGCGCTTGCTGCGATCGCTGCAAATGGTAGAGGCTGAGGCAAGGCGTAAAACCATTATTGGGCAACAGGTGGCAATTCTGGCTCAAAAAGATAAAGAAGGAGCAGAGGCTCAAAGATTACTCATTCAACTCGTATTAGGAGGTACGGCATTATCAACGGTTTTTGTCATTATTGTAGGGCTTTGGGTTAGCAATGCGATCGCGGCACCTTTGGGAACCAAAATCAATCAACTGATTAAAACAGCAGAGCAAATTTCAACCGGAGATTTGACTGCACCAGTTATGATTTCGGCACAGGATAGCCAGGAAATTAAGCAGCTACTGATTGCGTTTCAATCAATGAGTCGCAATCTGAATTCTCTAATTGTTCAGGTACAGCGATCTGGCATTCAGATCACCACCTCAGCCACTGAAATCTCAGCCTCTAGCAAACAGGTGGAAGCTGCAATGACTGAACAAGCTGCCTCAACCAATCAAGTTATGGCAACGACCAGAGAAATTGCCGCCATGGCAGAAAACCTTGCTAGCGTGACGGAAGCCATTGAGATCAAGGCACAATCTACTGCAACGACAGCGAGTGAGGGTCAAAAGGATCTAGGACACATGGAATTTACCATGCAGCAACTTGCTCAAGGAACAGGCTCTATGTCTACCCGATTGGGAATGATTAGTGAAAAAGTAAATAACATCAATACTGTAATCGTGACGATTAATAAAGTTGCCGATCAAACTAATCTACTCTCTCTCAATGCCGCGATCGAAGCAGAGAAAGCGGGAGAACACGGGTTAGGGTTTGCAGTGGTGGCTAGAGAAATTCGTCGCTTGGCTGACCAAACTGCGATCGCCACAATAGACATTGAGCAAATAGTGAAGGAAATGCAGTCGGCAGTTTCAACTGGAGTGATGGAAATGGATAAGTTTACCCAAGATGTTGATCGTAGCGTTGCAAACGTTCGTAGTGTAGGTTCGCGGATGACACAAGTGATTGAGCAAGTTCAAGATCTTACACCTCAGTTGGAAACGCTAGGACAGGGCATGAATGCTCAAGCAGAGGGAGCGCAACAAATTAGTGAAGCGATGATTCAGCTCAGCGCCACTTCTAGTCAGACCCTCTCTTCTTTACAAGAAGCCAATTGTGCGGTTGAACAACTTGATGAGGCAGCTCAAGGCTTACGTCAAGAGGTTTCTGGCTTTAAGGTGGCAAACTTAAGATGAAAAATTGTTGGAATCAAATTGGGATTAGCGGCGATCGCTCCTGTCCAGAACTGCAAACGTTCACCCATTGTCGCAACTGTCCAGTCTATTCAGCCGAAGGCCGCCGATTACTAGAACGGGATGTCCCAACCAGCTATTTGCAAGAGTGGACAAATTTATTAGCAACCGCGACCGCTAAGTCAACCGCCACGCTGTCTTCAGGGGATGCGCTCAAAGCCAAAGCACTGCCAAGCCTCACGCCGATCGCCATTTTAGTGTTTCGCCTGCAAAGTGAGTGGCTGGCACTTCCGGCTCACCTGTTCAAAGAAATGACACCACCTACCATCATTCACACGCTGCCTCATCGCAGCAACCAAATCCTTTTGGGCTTAGTCAACATTCGGGGAGAGCTGCAAATGTGCGCCTCTCTAGCAAATTTGCTGAATTTAGAAACAGCCCAGACAACGATCCAAACGGCTAGCCCAGTGGTCTACGAGCGCATGATGGTTACAGAGCGAGAAGGAGAGTGCTGGGTTTTTCCGGTTGACGAGATTTATGGCGTAGAGCAAGTGCATCCAGACGAATTGAGGAGTACGCCCACTAATGTCGCCAAGTCTACGAACACCTACACGAAAGGCTTGATGAGTTGGCACGATACCCACGTTAGCTTTCTCGATGATGAGCTGTTGTTTTATACCTTAACCCGGAGAGTGCTGTAATGAGTGGACAGCAAGACTTTAGCCATCTCTCCATGCTGGATCTGTTTTACATGGAGGTGAAAAATCAAGTGGCCACGCTGAATACCTGTCTGCTGGCGCTAGAAAACAACCCTAACACTAGTGAAGAGCTTACCGCGCTCATGCGAGCCGCTCATTCCATTAAGGGAGCTGCCCGGATTGTCGAGATTGATGCGGCGATCGCCCTTGCCCACGTCATGGAAGATTGCTTTGTTGCCGCTCAAGCAGGCGACCTGAGCCTGACTGCCAACCATATTGATGTGCTGTTGCAAGGATCGGATCTGCTGCTCTACATCGCCGACACTTTGATTGCTAATCCACACGCGCCGATCTCAAAACACGACGATCGCGTCCAAGCAACTCTCACAGCGCTCTCTGCCATTCTGAACTCAGCCAGTGATCAGGGTGCGTCTGCTCACCCGCTCAGCTTAGTCAACAGTGGGGGAGCCGTCGTCGCTCAACCAGAGCTGCAACTGTCTGACTTAGACGTTTCCAGCTTAGAACCCACTACAGAGGCGGTGATCATTCCAACCACCGTTCTGGTGGAGACTACAGCTGATCTGCCTCCGCTCCAGCCGCCCCTGAGTGTAAAGACTGACCTCATCGTACAGCCGGGATCAGAGCCAACCTCCGATCGCGTCGTCCGGGTCAGTGTGGATAATCTCAATCGCTTAATGGGACTGGCGGGAGAATCTTTGGTAGAAGCCAACTGGTTGCAGCCGTTTGCCGATTCTCTGCTGAAGTTAAAGGCGCGTCAGGCAGAACTGGCAGGTGTCCTGGAAAAGCTGCAAGAATCATTTGCCGACTCCTCCGTGAGCCAGCAAACTGAGGAGCAATTGAGAACAGCCCGCCAAAAAGCGAGCGAATGTCGCCAGATTCTCGGCGATCGCCAAACCGATCTGGAACTCTTTTCTCGTCGTTCTGCTAATCTTGCCGATCGCCTTTACCGGGAAGTGATTGCCAGCCATATGCGCCCCTTTGGCGACGGTGGACAGGGCTTTCCCCGGATGGTGCGAGACTTAGCCAGACAATTAGGGAAGCAAATCAAATTTGAGATTGTCGGCAAAGCGACAGCGGTCGATCGAGATATTCTAGAGCGCTTAGAAACTCCACTCACGCACATTCTGCAAAACGCGATCGATCACGGCATTGAATCACCTGCCGAACGGTTAGCGGCTGGAAAGCCCGCTCAAGGAACGATTCGGATCGAAGCAGTCCATCGCGCCGGAATGCTCTCCATTACTGTGTCTGATGATGGTCGGGGGATTGATTTAGACGTTTTGCGCCAGGAAATTGTCGCTAAACAACTGACCACTCCCGAAATGGCAACGCAGCTCACCGAAACTGAGTTGCTGGACTTTCTCTTCTTACCCGGTTTCTCGACCGCAGAGATGGTGACTGAAGTATCGGGACGGGGTGTAGGGCTGGATGTCGCTCACAGCATGGTACGTAGAGTAGGAGGCACCATCCGAGTTGCCTCCCAACCCGGCAAGGGCACTGCCTTCCACCTGCAACTGCCCCTCACGTTATCTGTAATTCGGACGCTGCTCGTCGAAATCTCTGGTGAACCCTATGCTGTGCCCCTCACCCGCATTGAGCAAGTGGTGATGCTGCCGCAGACCGCTGTTTCTGTCTCAGAAAATCGCCCCTACTTCACCCTCAACCAGCAGCCGATCGGGCTAGTCCTCGCCCATCAAGTGCTGGAGTTGCCACCCTCATCGGTCAGACCAGACGTTTTACCCACCATTGTGATTAGTAATGTGAGCAGCGGTTCTACGTCCGCGAATGACGTGAGTCGTTATGGGTTAGTGGTTGATCGCTTTTTGGGTGAGCGGAGCCTGGTTGTGAGACCTTTAAATCAGCGCTTAGGTAAAGTTCCCAATATCAGCGCCGCTGCTTTGATGGAAGACGGTGCGCCAGTGC
>JBGTJW010000609.1:0-3983 GCA_041744955.1 Stenomitos sp.
GAAAGAACAGGGGGCTGCCATTATTCTGAGTTTGCGGACGCTGAGTTATTCCCACGGTCGCTGGCAGCAGTTCTGGTCAAAAATCAATCAATATGGCTTCAATCTCGCAGAACTATAACATCAGATTTTGGTCACACCCGTAACAATGATGGTTCCATTAGCCCCCTTAACGCTTCTACTGTCACTATCGCCAGTGCTGGAAGCCGCTTCTTCCAGCCGCTCTAGTAGAATGAACCCAAGCCATCTCCCTTCCCTGCTAGACCCCATGCTTTATTTTTCTGAAGAACCCGATATCCCCTTGCTACGATCGCTCACACGGGGTTCTCTCAAGCAAAACTTGCTGCGTGCCCTGCGGCTATGGGTCTGGCTGCGGATGGTCTACGCTGAGCCTGATGAAGCAATGGAATGTCCACCTGATCCCTTTACGTTTGCAGCATGGCGAACAGCCTTCTTTTCTAAGTCTCATCCTGCGGGTGAGAAAAGCCCGCCCTTACATGACCCTACCTGTGCCTGTGCCAGAACCACTCATGATTGGCTGTTGCTGCTCGCTCCAGAGCTTAATCTGTCTGCCTGGAAAAACTCGTTGCTTCATCATGACAGTCTGCCTTCTCAGTTAGACACCTGGTTGAAACAACGGCTCTTCGGGGTGACACGGCGAAGCCTGGACGAAGACCTGCGAATACTGACCAATTTAGGCTGGATGCATCGTCAAAGCTTTCAGTATCGTCGAGTAGAAGCGTTCCCAGATTACCCTCACACGAGTGCTCAAACCAGTCATGTGCATCCCTTGCTGCATCCCGACCTGGTAGCGATCGCCACGACGCTTGCCCATCCGATCAACGGTCATCAGCGCTTTTTCCTGCATGTGGAATATGTGGTGCCTAAAGATGCCACCGATCGGGTGGATGACTGGCAGAACCTATTGCGGCAGATCTGGGAGCAAACACCCGTGCCACCGATCCAACTCACTTTTTATAGTGCGAAGTTGGATGCTCTTTGCACCACGATCGTCCATCCCGTTTGTGTCTATTATGCCCAGCGTGCAACTTACCTCTGCGCATGGGGGCAGCTCCCAGCCAGTGGTGAGACTTTGCCTAAAGATAATGAGATGGATTGGCGACACTATCGGCTCGATCGCATTCAGAACGTCCAACTGCTTACCTGGGATGCAACAAACATTCCCAAAGCCATGCATCAAGCCTATCAGCGAAAAAACTTACCGACTCCCGATGCGATTCAAGAACAGATGGATGAAGCCTGGGGGTTCGACTTTTATCAACCCGTTGCTACCCTTTTACTCCGGTTTGACCGAGATTTTGCGAAACGGTATATCGACAACAGCCTGAGGCATGAAACCTTTATCACAGTGAGCTATGCACAGGCAAAAGCATTAGTGAAAGCAACGCTAACAGATCTGCGTCGCCAGCAGACGTTGTTAGCACTGTTACAGTCGCGATCGCCCCATGATGCCTATTACACGGCACAATACCGCCGTCACGACCCCAATATCTTGCTGCGTTTACGGGCATGGCGACCCCATCTGGAGGTGCTGTTGCCCTGGGACTTGCGCCAGACAATCGCCAGCGAAGTAAGGCAAGAAGGGCAGCTTTACGCAGATGTTGAGAGTAGCTCTAACTCTGCCAAAGCTTGACGATAGGCTTTGATCCAGTAATTCCCCTCCCAACTGACCTCCCAGTCTTGAAAAAGGTCCCACAGCGACTGGTAAAACCAGAGCGTCTCCGCTTGCCCCCCATGAAACCACTCCCATACACCTGGGCCTTCTTGATGCAACGATGTCAGCAGCGATCGCACATTATGGAGTTTATCTGCCACAACCACGCGCTTTACTGACAAAGGCGCATAGCGCAATTGCTCAAGGTATTGCCTTTTACAATCGCGCCAGGTAAGAGGTAGAGATAGCATTGGCTCAGTGCAACCCGAAACGATCTGAGTGACGCGATCGCCAAACTGGTGTTGAATTGCCTGACGGATGTGCTCTCCCCCCTGGTCTTCAATGGCATCATGTAACAGGGCAGCGATGGTTTCATCTTCGTCTCCGCCACTTTCAAGGAGGAGCGCAGCAACGCTCATTAAGTGGGCAATGTAAGGCGTTTTGCCATCGGCTCTAAGCTGATTGGCATGGAGACGATAAGCATAGAGCAAAGCTGCTTCAAACTTTTCAGTTAAGGAAATCGAACACATCGGCATACAAACATTTCCAGAAAGGATAAATTAATCGGTACAGCCTGCTGGGAGGGGCGATTTAGAAACAGGTCGTGTTGCCGTATTGTCCATGACCCTGGAAGACGCATCTTCTGAAGGCTTGCTTAAGGCTTGCTATAGTGCTCAGTAACCATGCTTATGGGTGTTCCAATGTCCCCGATTAAACTCACCCTTATTTCCCATCAAACTCAAGAGGGTCTGCCTTATCAACATCTACATTTTGATTTGACGACTCCCGATCGCTTGATCCAGCCAGAGGATCTCCGAGCCATTGAGTTTCCGGTTGCGGTGCAGTGGCAGCAGGGTGTCGCGATCGAAGGGCGAGGACCCATCTGGCTCTATGGGTATTTAGTACACGAATGCCATCCAGCCGCTTGGGTAGGCTGCTACGACACTCGCCTGGGCGTTGTGGTCGTTTCGACCCACACCCAACAAGTCGCTGTCGGACAAGTACTGGCGATCGATCTACCGCCCGAAGCACTACCAATTGCCAAAGTACCTCTGGGTAATGGGTAATTAATTCTTTCTGCTTTCAGCCCTGGAGCAACTGTCTGTTTGCTCGCCCATTTGTCAAACCCATGCCCTCCTCATTTATAGAACGTCCTGCTGTTGCTTTAGATGTTATTGCCTTAGACTTCGCAGGTTGTACTTATCAAACATTGGTGATTAACATGCCTCAACCCGGCATCTTAATCCCGCCTAGTGTACTGTCTCACCTCAAATTACCTGCAGACTTAGATTTATCCCATGAAGTGGTTCTGTTTGGGCAAGCACCCACTTGGCTCTACTGCTACTTAATTGAACAGTGTCGTCAGGCTCCCTGGATCGGGTGCTACAACGCTCCTATGGGAAAGGTGGTTGTCATCCACAGTCAATCACCACAATTTAGAATTGGTGATGAAATCGCCCCTGCCTTTAATCATCAACCAGGGATCGCCCTTTTGGTTGGCGGTCCCCCTGATAGTGGCAAGAGCCTATTAGCGACAGCTCTCCGGCGTGCAGTAGCTCAGTCGCACCCACAGTGTCGGCTCTTTCTAAACCGAGCCAACTGGGATGGTCAAGGCAACTGGACGTATGAATCTCATGATTCTGCCTTGACTGACAAACTGGTGTTGGGGTTTGACGCGAAACTGCACTGGCATCCAGAAGCCGCAACGTTAGTACCCAAATATTTTCAAGAGCAGGCAGCAGCAGTGCAAAATCTTCGCAGAGTACGGGATCTCGTTTTAGTCGATGTTGGCGGTGTCCCTCAACCCGAAAAACATCCCGTTGTACAAGCCTGTTCTCACTATATTGTGATCAGTCGTGAGCCAGAGGCGATCGCATCCTGGCACTCACTATGCACTCCTACCCTGCCTTGCCTTGCAATCATTCATAGCGAACCTGATGGTGGATCGGCGCTTCTTTCGCAGTCCCCTCCACTAGAGTTCAGCTTAGGATTAAGGTCGCTTGCTGAAACTGGCGTGCTGCCTGAGTTTCTGCTAACTGCAATTTCACAACTGCTTCAAGAATCCACGTAAACTGGGCGGCAACTACACTTTCTGCCTTCAGCCTCATAGTCCAAAGCAGCTTCAACGTGCTTGAAACAACGTGGACTTAAACCAACCTGAGTTCGGGATAAGCTGAAACCCTTATGCCATCGTTGCCGATGTCAAGTCTTCGCTAACGTATTTGCGCCGTTTCAGCCGACCAGCACCGCATCAGCGTTCTTAACCCGAACTGACGTTAAACCACTAAGCGCAGTCAAGATGACTATCTCC
>JBGTJW010000610.1:0-10790 GCA_041744955.1 Stenomitos sp.
TGGGTTGAGCGCTGTTTCAATCGCTTAAAACAATTCCGCCGGGTTGCCACCCGTTATGAGAAAAAGGCTGAAAACTACCTCGCCATGCTGACTCTAGCCTCTATCATGATGTGGTTATAGTTTTAAAACAGTCCCTAGTCAAAATGACTTCGATCGCAAGATCAGGAAGATCCTTCAACGTACCAATGCAGTAGCATTCATCGGGTTCTAGCCCTCTAGCTTTTGCCTCTTTACGAAATGTTGTAGAGCCATAACCATGCAGAGGAATATCAAGTTCTTCGGCATAGCGCTCTAGCAATCGAGCAATGACTTTTTTGAGCATTTCGTGTTCAGAGGAAGGCATTAATAGCTCTAATCCACCTTCAAGGTAAGTCATGCGTAACCCTGGAAAATCACCTAGCGTTGCCAGAAGATTTTCATATTGTTGCCAGCTTACGCCAAACAAAACGACCTGTTGATCAGTTTGTTGAAGGGGTGACTCAATGAGGTCAGTCATCTGTAAACGCTGCAAGGTTTGCTTTCGGTTGATCCTAACAACTGAAGGATAGCCTTAAAAGTTGGCATGGTTCTCATTTGCCGCTTTCAGTCGCTCTAGCACTTCTGCCACCGGAATTGCGCCCAATTCGCCAGCGGCACGGGTACGGATGCTCAGGGAATTGGCTTCCACCTCTTTAGCACCAACCACTGCCATCACGGGAATCTTGTCCTTTTCAGCGTTACGGATGAGCTTGCCGAGACGATCGCCGCTGGTATCCACTTCTGCCCGAATACCGATCGCCAGGAGTTGGCTTACCACCTTTTTGGCAAACGGTAGCTGGTCTTCGCTAACCGCCAGCAGGCGCACTTGAATCGGCGCTAACCAGACCGGAAAATCGCCTGCATACTCTTCAATCAAAATGCCGATCAGTCGTTCCAGGGAACCAAACGGCGCACGGTGAATCATCACAGGACGCTTGCGAGTGCCATCTTCGGCAACGTATTCCAGGTCAAAGCGCTCAGGCAGGTTGTAATCCACCTGAACTGTCCCAAGCTGCCATTCGCGATCGAGCACATCCTGAAAAATAAAGTCTAGTTTGGGACCATAGAATGCTGCTTCCCCAATGCCTTCAAAGTGATCCATACCCAGGGTCTCGACCGCACGACGGATTGCTCCTTGAGCCTTATCCCATGCCTCATCCGAGCCAATGTACTTATCAGAATCAGGATCGCGGAAGCTCAAGCGTGCTTTGAAGTTCTTCAATTGCAAGCTCTTGAACACAGACAGAATCAAATCCACCACGCTCAAAAACTCAGCATCCAACTGTTCCGGCGTGACAAATAGATGCGAGTCATCGACCGTAAAGCCGCGCACTCTGGTTAAACCGCCTAGCTCACCCGATTGCTCATAACGGTAGACCGTGCCAAATTCTGCCAGCCGCAGCGGTAGCTCACGGTAAGAGCGCAGTTCGTTTTTGTAGATTTGGATGTGAAAGGGACAGTTCATCGGCTTCATGACAAAGCCCTGCTCCAGTGCCGCTGCCGCCTCATCCTCTGCCATCAGCGGAAACATATCTTCTTTATACTTTTGCCAGTGCCCAGAGGTTTTAAACAAATCCACTCTGGCAATGTGGGGAGTGACAACAGACAAGTAGCCCCGTTTTAGCTGTTCCCGCTTCAGAAAATCTTCGAGAATCGATCGCAGCACCGTTCCCTTGGGTGTCCACAGCGGCAAACCAGGACCCACCGAATCCGAAAAAATGAAGAGACCCAGTTCTTTGCCCAGCTTGCGGTGGTCGCGCTTCAGGGCTTCTTCTTTGCGCCGCTTGTATTCTGCCAACTGTGCCGGAGTTTCCCAGGCAGTGCCGTAAATGCGCTGGAGTTGGGCTTTGGTTTCATCGCCTCGCCAATAGGCTCCAGCAACGCTTTCCAGTTCAAAGGCTTCGGGGTTTAGCTCAGCCGTACTCTCGACGTGCGGACCCGCGCACAAATCCCACCACTGGTCGCCCAGGTGATAGAGCGTAATTGGTTCTTGCAAGCCCTCCAAAATTTCCAGCTTGTAGGGTTCGTTAATTGCCTGAATACGCTGCCGTGCCTCTTCGCGACTCACCTCTTCCCGAACCACTGGCAGTTTGCGGTTGATGATCTTCATCATCTCCTTCTTGATCGCCTTCAGATCCTTCTCAGTAAACGGCTCTGGGCTATCAAAGTCGTAATAAAAACCAGTTTCGATCGAGGGTCCGATCGTCACCTGTGCTTTGGGAAACAGCTTTTGCACCGCCATCGCCATCACATGAGACGTGGTGTGGCGAATCTTCTGCAACAGTGCCGATTCGCTGGTGCGAGGCAAGTGAATTTTCTCTGGTTGATCGTCGTCGGGGGAGGCAGAAACAGGCATAGGAGATGGCATCAATACAACAGACACTAGAGGGCAAACAGAGGACAACGCACGATCGCAGCAGACCATCAAACTCTGACATTGGCTCTATCCCAATGCCAGGTGATTCCAGTCTAAAGTTTGCTGTGGCACGTCCAACCTTTACGGTTAAGATCGTTACCGACTAAGACCGTCGTCTCTATCTTACTGAATCTTTTTGCCCCCCTTTCGGCGCGATCGACCTTGCGTTACTTAAATCTATGTAAAGAAGGTTTGCGAAGCTGAGAAAGCGCTAAGATAATAATATGGATCTAACCAATCAGCTTTACTAATGTTTGATTCTCCTTCACCCAACGCAGACCTGCTTCGCTCGATCCTGGAGCCACTCCTTGAAGATTTCCAATACTGGTTTCAGCGATCGCGGCTTTTATTAGAAACAGAAGCACTCCCCTTTTTGGGTACTGAGCAACGAGCTTCTTTGCTAGAGCGGATTGTCGTAGCGCAGCAGGAAGTCTCTACGGCACAGATGCTCTTTAGGGCAACGGGTGGTCAGGTTGGGATTGAAGTGTCAGTCATGAAACCCTGGCATGATCTGGTCGCAGAATGCTGGCAAGTGGCAGTACGCCGACGGATGCAGGAAGCGGGGGCACAGCAATCAGACGAAAAAGACTGTAACGGACTGTAGCATTTGAATAAAATTGGGGTGGTTGCGTAGCATGATGAAGGAGTGATAAGCGTCACTTTTTAACCTTAATGGATGGCTCAATTTAGACCCATCACTGCAAGCGACTTTGAGACACCCATTTTTAGTAAGCATTCATAAAAAACACTATTGCGGCTCCAACTGAGACTGCGGCTTTTGAGGAAAAACCTATGCTGTTACATTTGCTCTATGTCATTGCTTTTACCACGCTTGCCTTTTTTGCAGTTGGCAATCTGATTCGGAACATGATGACGCTGGGTATGGAATCTCAGCGCCCCCCAGCGCCTAAAGGTTGGACGATGGGCGAACCTCAAGTAGCCGGACGATCGCGCGTACAAGCCGTGCCCCATCCAGAGTTTTTAGATGACGCTGGCAAAGTGATCAACGAGCCACTGCTGGTCATGCGATCGATGAGCATGGAAGATGCGCGCGAGCAGTTGGACGCAATCTACGAATCGTCTCCGGGTGCTAGCTCGTTTGGATCAAGCGATCTTCGTGATGATGCTTAACTGAGCCAGAAGCGCAATTCTGACTACTATAGAAGTGCCATTGCTCAAGACTAGGTAGCTCATGTCTGAACGACCCGAAGTGCAGCCTTCAGACGTAACCGAAAAGTCAAACTCTGAACGATCTGAAGTGCAGCCTTCAGATGTAACCGAAAAGCCGAACGAGGATACTGCGATTGTTTCTACCCCAGTAGCAGAGACAGCGGCTCCCTGGTATGACATTCTAGGCTCCCTCAAAGGATGGCAGCGCTTTGTGCCTGTGCAGTGGTTTGCCGTTACTTTAACGTCCTGGTTTAGTGTGAGTGAAGCCGAGATTGCCGAGATTTTGGAGCAGGTGCGGGGACAATTGCCTACAACGGAAGCACTGCTAGTCGGTAAGCCGCAGGCAGGCAAAAGTTCGCTTGTGCGAGGGCTGACTGGAGTTTCTGCCGCGATTGTTGGGCAAGGCTTTCGACCGCATACTCAGAACACGCAGCGCTACAACTATCCCACCAGCGATCTGCCCTTGCTCGTTTTTACCGATACGGTTGGTTTGGGCGATGTTTCTCAGGAGACAGGGGCGATCGCGCAAGAACTTATTAGCGAACTTCAGCCAAATGAGAACCGCCGCGCCAGAGTCCTCATTCTTACCGTCAAAATTAATGATTTTGCGACGGATACGCTACATCAGATCGCCAGCACAATCCGCAAGCAGCATCCAGACGTGCCCTGCTTGCTAGCGGTTACGTCCCTTCACGAACTCTACCCAGCCGATCGCACCGATCATCCCGCTTATCCCCCCGATCTAGAGGCAGTGAACCGATCGTTTGCGGCGGTACAAGCATCGTTTAAGGGATTGTACGATCGCGCAGTCATGATCGACTTCACCTTAGAAGAAGACGAGTTTACGCCAACGTTTTACGGCGTGGAGGCATTGGTCAACGCCTTAGCCGATTTGTTGCCAGAAGCAGAAGCCCGCGCCATCCATCAACTTCTCAATGATGAGGCTGGACAACAGCTTGGCAACCTTTACAGAGACGCAGGTCGCCGCTATATTCTGCCCTTTGCGATTATGGCTGCTACCCTTGCCGCTGTACCGTTGCCCTTCGCAACGATGCCTGTTTTGACCGCGCTACAAGGTTCATTAGTGGGGTTGCTGGGGCAACTGTACGGGCAACCACTGTCGCCATCGCAGGCAGGCGGAGTCGTCAGCGCGATCGGGGGTGGTTTTTTGGCACAGGCGATCGGGCGCGAACTAATCAAATTCATCCCTGGCTTCGGGAGCGTCATTGCAGCATCGTGGGCAGCCGCCTATACCTGGGCACTGGGTGAGGCTGCCTGCGTTTACTTTGGCGACCTGATGGGTGGCAAAAAACCTGATCCGAAGCGGATTCAACAGGTAATGAATGAATCCTTTGCTACGGCGAAAGAGCGCTTTAAGCAGACAAGGTGATAGTTATGGGCTATCAGCGGTCAGCTATCAGCTTGTCTGTAGAGTAGCCAGTGCCCACCCTACACGTTGCAGTTTATGCCTGAACGCTGTCTTTGAATGGTGAGAAGTCTCCTCGTACCAACTAGCAGACCAAAAGCTGACCGCTAAATACCCAAACGCTGATAGATGGGGTCAAGGTGCTTCAAGTGGTGCTGCGGATCAAAACACGCTGCGATCGCCTCGGCAGAAAGGTACTGGGTAACACGAGCATCCTGGCTAATGAGATGACGAAAATCGCCATCGGGTTTATTCCAGGCTTGATGCGCACAGGCTTGTACTACAGCATACGCATCTTCTCGGCTCATGCCTTTCTCGACCAGCGTCAGCAGCACCCGTTGACTAAAGACAACACCACCGTAGAGGTTCATATTGCGCGTCATGTTTTCGGGGTAGACCAGCAGATTTTTGACCAAATCGGTGGCTTCGACGAGCATGAAGTGGGTCAATATGCAGGCATCCGGTAGAATCACCCGCTCCGCTGCACTGTGGGAAATATCGCGTTCGTGCCAGAGCGCCACATTTTCTAGCGCCGTTGCTGCATGGTTACGCACGACTCGTGCCATCCCGGTGAGACGTTCCGATCGGATGGGGTTTCGCTTGTGGGGCATCGCAGAGGAGCCTTTCTGCCCTTTGGCAAAGTACTCTTCAACCTCCAGCACATCGGTACGCTGAAGGTTACGGATTTCGACTGCAAAGCGCTCGATCGATGCTGCTAAGAGCGCCAGTGTTTGCACAAACTCGGCGTGTCGATCGCGCGAAATTACCTGCGTCGAAGCCGTATCAGGCTCTAACCCCAGATGCTGACAGGCGATCGCTTCTACTTGCGGGTCAATGTTGGCATAGGTGCCCACTGCGCCAGAAATCTTGCCAACCGCAATACTGCGCTGTTGACGGCAAAGGCGATCGCGATGACGTAAAACTTCCGCTAACCAGCCAGCCAGCTTAAAGCCGAAGGTGATCGGTTCGGCGTGGATGCCGTGCGATCGACCAATCATGACCGTGTGGCGGTGCTGCTGTGCCTGATAGCGAATTGCCTGAATGAGCGATTCTAGCTGTGCCATCAAGACATCCAGACTGGCAACAAGCTGGAGCGCGAGAGCCGTATCCAGTACATCCGAACTGGTCAAGCCAAGGTGAATATAACGTCCCGCATCGCCCACATACTCGTTGACATTCGTGAGGAAAGCGATCATGTCATGGCGGACTTCCGCCTCAATTTCCAGTACGCGCTTCGGGTCAAAGTTTGCCTTTGCCTTAATGTCTGCCACCGCCGCCGTGGGAATGTAGCCAAGCTCTGCCTGCGCTTCGCACACGGCAATTTCGACTTGTAGCCAGGTCTTCAGCTTGTAGGTATCCGTCCACAAGTTGCCCATTTCGGGCAGAGTATAACGCTCAATCAAGGTTCGTGTCGCACAGCACAACGGCTCTATTGTACAACTGTCCTTTGATGGATGAGTGGAGATGAAGAATTGCTGAGTGCCAGCACGCCACGTACTCTTGTTTAGGAACTTGATTAAATATTTGTAAATGGTCATCTATCTTGGTGTAGAGCTTGGCGTAGAAAGGGGCATATTGTAGACCCATGCTGCTCATCCACCCGTTTACGTTAAACGAACGGTTGCAGCGCCTTCAATCTGGAGCAACATCGAATGTACCGTCAAGCCAAGTTCAGTGCGTTAACCAAACAAGCTAAACAGATTGCGACGATCGCTGGTTGTACAGGCTTGCTAGCAAGTTGGTCGATCGCTGCCTTACCCTTAAGAGCAAACAGCATTCAAATGGGCGTTCATCATTCCATGCTGCACGCAGCCGGCTCAAACACAACGGTTACGCACCTCGAAATTCACCTCAATCGACATCAGGCTGTGCTCTATCAGGGCAGCACCCCAATCAAACGCTACCCGATCGGGATCGGACGGGAAGGGTGGAAAACACCGATCGGCAACTTTCGCGTGATGCAAAAGAAGCGCAACCCTACCTGGATCAATCCCTTCACAGATGAGCGCATCACTGCCAACGATCCCCGAAACCCCTTGCGCGGTTATTGGATTGGCTTCTGGACAAATGGCAGGAACTGGATTGGCTTTCACGGCACGTTAGATGCCAGCAGTGTAGGCAAAGCAGCCTCCCACGGTTGTATTCATATGTACGACAGCGACTTGAAAGACCTTTTTTCACACGTCAGCTTAGGCACTCCAGTGCGGGTGCTACCGTAAGTTCCACGGATGCAGGGCAGGGTGCGTCCGATTGCCCCTAAAAGGTAAAAGGTAAAAGGAAAACGGTAAAAGGAAAACGGTAAAAGGCTGAGGGATGAATCGAAGCCTTTGCTCAACGGACGTTTTAAGGTTGATATCTGTCCTCATGTTCGCTTCGACTGCCATCACAGGTGCTTTATGGTGTAGGCGCTTGTGCTTTTGACTGAACGGTCTCTCGGCTCCTCTTAACAAATGTCTGTAGCTAGAAGGAGGCTTTGCGCTCCGTTCTTTTCTTCAATAGAGGCAAGACCCTAGATTTAATTCATCTGGCTCCTCCAATGCAAGAAACTCCTGTTACTCATCGACCGATAGAACGGCAGATTACGCGAAAAAATCTGTTTTCCAGTCTGCTCATTGGATTTATGCTGGGTACGATCGCTGGTACACCGATCGGTTGGTTTACCCATCGTATGTATGCTCAACAACGCACTGCCCAAGTTTTACTCTGCCGACAGCAAAGCTTTGGGTTGACTGAAGCCGATTTACAGGCACGCTGCGGTACGCCTTATTGAGCCATCAGAAGTCTCTACAGTGAAAGCCTGATTTTAAGCCTTGCATCCAATTCGAGGCATCCTTTCAATTAGCTACCAGCAAAGAAATTCAATGCGCCCAGAGGTAGAAGGCGTAGCACTCAGCAAACCTCTAAGATGCACTTGAGATTTTTTCGATCTCAGGGAAGTAAAACTTAACAAAAGATACGGAGAGCTTATCATGCAACGCATCATTTCCTTTTTAGGTAAGAATCTATTAGTTTTTAGTCTAGTCAGTTTAATCAGTCTGTTAGGCGCATTTTTCTTCACAGTGCAACCCAGCTATGCAGCAGCCTCATCGTCTCAAGAGCGCCTAAGCGACAGCAGCAAGACGGATCAAACCCCAGAGCAAGCCTATGAGCAAGTCGTAAAAGACGCTAGAGATGCCATCAACAATCCGCAGGCTCTTGATGAAGAGTACGACAGAGACCAAAAGGCTCATAAGCAAGAACAGGGGGGCTTGCTAGAAGGTGCGAAGAAAGCGCTTGAGAAAGTAACTAATGCTGATTAATAGGTGTTAAAGCAGTTAAAACTTGATGCTTCACCCCGATTTAACGATCGGGGTTTTATTTAGCTGCGTTTATTCACCTAACTGCATGGGCACACTAAGCCAAGCCAGCATTCGCCATCAATGAACTCCTGTAGTAAGGCTTACAATGCCCGGTCGCTGGCACCGGGCATTCTCATTTCAGAGAAAGCTTAGTACTACCATACTGTCCTCACCCGTAACCTTTAGCACCTCTACGCTGTGGGTCAGTGAGGGCAAACTGTAAGACTGCTGGTTGCAATAACTTGGGACAGTTTTGCTTGTTTCACCGCCACAAGCTGACCGAAGCTCTATGTCAGGCTTAGGTCGGTAAAGTTATTCTTAGGGGCTAAAAGCCCCTAAAAGAAAGAGCCCGTGACGAGGATTGAACTCGTGACCTCACCCTTACCAAGGGTGTGCTCTACCACTGAGCCACACGGGCAGGTATATGAAGGAAAAAAGAAAAAGTTAGAAGGAAAAAGCAATTAATTGTCTTTTACCTTTTGTCTTTTACCTTTTTCCTTCTCTTGTGGATGGGCCGAGCTGGATTTGAACCAGCGTAGGCGTAGCCAGCGGATTTACAGTCCGCCCCCATTAACCACTCGGGCATCGACCCACTTCAGTCCACGGAAATTGATCCTAGCACAACCAGATGCACCAGAATCATCATCAGTGAATTTTGATCCTAAATAATCCTCAATAAAAGTAGTGCTGCCAGTCGCGATCGCCCGTTACGTTAAAAGCCATTATGTGTTTCGATCGCCCGACTGCTTCAAGAATCTGTCCGAATGGCTCAACCTTCACTATAATCAACGCCATCTGCCTTTCTCTGAGTCACCGCTTGTCTGCAAGCTGAATCGGCTGTCTCCAAGCCAAATCTGTCGTCACTCCTTCTCACCGCATGACTTTTATCTCTATCGCCTACGGACTGTTTCTGTTAAGCGTGATTGGCATTTACTGGTCGGTTCAGCAGCAATGGCTTCGTATGTGGGCGCTGCTGGCGGCTAGCGTTGTCTTCTATTCGTCTTTTCAAGTGCAGTATCTGCCGTTGCTGGTGGCGGGTACATGGGTGACGTTTCAGCTTGGGCAGGCGATCGCCCTTCCCCCTGACTGGCGCATTGATGACTGGCAGTTTGCCCAACAAGACTGGAATCGGCGACGACTGAGGCTCTTGTGGTTGGGGATTGGGGTGAATGTCTTGCTGCTGGTCGGCTTTAAGTACATACCCTTTTTGCTTTCAACGATTGGGGCAGTGCTGGGCAACCCAGACCTACAAAACAGTGCGAACTGGACGCGATCGAACCTGATTGTGCCATTGGGACTCAGCTTTTTTTGCTTCGAGTGCATTGCTTATCTGGTGGATGTGTATCGCGGGGCACCAGCAGCGCAACAATTTCTCAAGTTTTCTGCCTATAAACTTTTTTTTGCCAAGCTGATTAGTGGTCCCATTACTCGCTATCATCCGCTGGCAGCGCAAGTCGAAACGCAGACGTTTCCAACGGTCGATCGCCTGGTTGAAGGCGTATGGCTGATTGCCTGCGGCGCAGTAAAAAAAGGGTTACTGGCAGACAATCTTGGCGTTTTAGTTGATCTCAGTTTTCAAAATCTGCAACGGGCAGGCAGCGGCGATCTGTGGTTGGCGACCGTGACGTATGGGCTACAGCTTTATCTAGACTTTAGCGGCTATGTGGATATGGCACGAGGAAGTGCTGTGCTGTTGGGGTTTGACCTGCCACAGAACTTTGACTTTCCCTATTTCAGCACTAGCATTGCAGACTTTTGGCGACGCTGGCACATGACGTTGGGCGACTGGTTACGCAATTACCTGTACTTTCCACTCGGCGGCTCACGGCAAGGCTTGCTGCGTACCTGCTTGAATCTGGTCATTATTATGGCGATCGCGGGTATCTGGCACGGAGCTACCTGGGGCTTTGTTGTCTGGGGTTTGCTGCACGGGGTCGCGCTTGTCGTGCATCGACTGACAGAAGCCTTATCACAGCGGCTACCCTGGCTCAAAAGCGCTTGGCAAAGCTTACCAGGCGTTGTGCTGGCGTGGTTCCTCACCCAAACGATGGTGTTTAGCACCTGGATTTTCTTTCGATTGCCAGACTTGAAAGAGTCCTGGTTAGTGGTGCAGCGCCTGTGGGGACATACTGCTGACGCGCAGTTTGCTCAAAAAGTGTACCTGGACGCGATCGGTCTCACACCGTTTCAAATCGTGCTGCTGCTGTGGGTTTTGGGCGTTGCAATGGGGGCTGCGTATCTGTGCGATCGTGCGTTTAAGCTACAGCTAAACTGGCACGTGAAGCTGATGCTCGTGCCGCTCTGCCTGTTTGCGGTCTGGGTTTTAGCTCCCAAAGATTCATTGCCTTACATTTACTTCGATTTCTAAAGTAAGTGAATATAGCAAAAGGATGAAGGATAAGGGATGAATAAAAGCCCTTGC
>JBGTJW010000611.1:0-5326 GCA_041744955.1 Stenomitos sp.
GCCGAAGTGCCTGATGGTTCCTGCAAGCTGCCCTGATGCCAGGTAGCCGTTGCCTGGTAGCCTTCGTGGATCTGTTGCGTGAACTGTTCTGGTGGGAGATAGCAAGGGGTGAGGGAATGGGGGGATGGGGAATTAGGGGAAAAGGGAAAATTTTGAGTGTCGAGCTGCTGTCCGCTAACTGCTGACTGCTGACCGCCAACTCCTCTCTCCTCTCCCCTCTCTCCTCTCTCCTCTCTCACCTTGCCCCAATGCCCCAGTCCGAGCGTGTGCTGCCATGCCCAGAACGTATGCACATTCGGAAAGGTGCGGCAGAGGTATTCGTCGTTAGGACCGAGGATTTGGGCGGCTCCACCGCTGTGGGCTTTGCCGCCGATCGCATCTTCGATCGAGTACATAAACGCAAACGTCTGTCCACTATCGGGCAGTGTGACGCGGTAGTACCAGCCTTCAAAAAAGCGGCGATCGCTGCCATCCCAGTGGTAGCCGCTATGAGGGGTTTGTAAGCGGCTGGAATGAGTTGGAGGTGGGGCGGCAGAAAACAAAATAGGACACTAAGGGCAATCGGGTTTTTCTGATGAAATCGACAGGGAGCCTGCCAGCAAATCTTCCATTTCCATGCGCTGCTCCATCTGGCGGAGAAAGTAGCCTGTCATCATAGCAGAGGCTAACAGACCCGCCAAATTGTCGCGATCGGTCGTGATTTTGACATTAAACGCTTCGGATGGCAACATTCCCACTAGCCCCTGCACGTTATGCGAAATAATTTGCTTTACGTCCAGGGTTACTAGCTTCGCCACCTGAGCGAGTATTTCAGGGGGCTGATGCTGAAGGTAATTCAGCAGCTCGTTCGACTCGTTTTCTTCAACGTCGGCACCAAGAAAATTCGCGCTGTTAGGGTTAAAGACCATGTGCTGGGTAGGTATCCGTTTCAACTATTTTGACATTTCTCGCCCTAACTGCAACCCGTACATTTGTGGTGAGGTGATGACATCAGTGATCGTCCCTCAGAAGTCTGACGGGTCGAGATCGGCACATAACGTATGATGTGCTTCCCTGTCAGGGTTTTGCTTTAACGTGTTGGTCAAACTCTTGTGGCAGTTGGTGCATTTGAAAGTATTGATGAAACTTGTTCGTCACCTGTAGCCAATAAGAGCGACCATCCGATTGCCTGCGTTTACGGACGAAGCCAAGCTCAACGAGTTCCGGGACGTGCTGATAGGTGCCAGAACCGCGCAGTTCGACTAGCTCCGTTTGCGAAATGGGACCTCTCAGGGCGATCGCCGCCAGGGTTCGCAGGGCACCCACTCCTAGATCCGCAGGCACTAAGGTCTGGACAAGGTGATGATACGTTTCGCGTAGCTGTAAGGTATAGCCGTTGGGCGTTTCGGCAACTTCGAGCGCACCTTCGCGATGGGCATAGTCTGCCATGAGTTCCATCAAGCCTTCCTCGGCTGTCTCGCGATCGCACGCAGCAAATTCGGCAATTTCTGCCACAGTCAATGGTTGCGCTTTTAAGTACAAAATGGCTTCGATTTTATGAGCAAGGCGAGGCATGGAGGAAAGGATAAAGGATAAAAGATGAATTTCTACGATGAGATCGTTAGTTTGTTGATGTCAATGCTGTAGTCCATTTTTAGCCTTCATACTTTAGCCCTTAGCCTTCAATCCAGATTCCGCCCTGTCAGTTCGACAAAAATATCTTCCAGATTGGACGGTCTTACCATCATGCCAGTTTTGTCGGGTTGCTGGTTAAGGTAAACATTGGCTTCATCCACGGTGGGGAAGAATTTGTAATCCCAGCGATCGTTGGTTTGCTTCATGACCAGCCCTTCACCGTGCTTTTGTCGGAAGTCTTGCAGGGTGCCCAGTTCAATCAGTTTGCCTGCATCCATGATGCCAATGCGATCGCACAGGTATTCCACCTCGTCCATGTAGTGAGTGGTGAGTAGAATCGTCATGCCTTGCTTGTTCAGGTCGCGGATAATTTCCCAAAGACGACGACGAGTTTGCGGATCGAGTCCAACAGTCGGTTCGTCGAGAAACAAAATATCGGGTTGGTGCAGGAGGGCGCGGGCAATTTGCAAACGGCGCTTCATGCCACCAGAGAGGGTTTTGGCAAGGTCATCCCGTCGATCGCTCAATTCCACATACTCCAGCCAGCGATCGATATCCTTCTGGCGCTGCGGGTTGGGAATATGGTGCAGCCGCCCGTGAAATTCCATGTTCTCCCAGACAGACAAATCGCTATCCACGCTGATCTGCTGGAGGACAACGCCAATCTGCTGCTTGACCTGCGATCGTTGGCGTACCACATCGTAGCCTGCCACTTGAATCTGCCCTTCTGAGGGTTTTGTCAGCGTTGTCAGCATCCGAATGGTGGTTGATTTACCAGCACCATTGGGACCAAGCAAGCCAAACATCTCACCCGCTTGTAGCTCAAAGGAGAGATTGTTGACAACAGGGGCTTTGTCAAAGGTTTTGTAAACATTTTGCAGTGAAACAGCAGGAGGCATAGAGAAGTTTTGAGTTTTGAGTGACGAGTTTCGAGCGTTACCTTTAGCCTTTTGGCTTCGTTCTACTTCGAACTTGATTAGAAAAGTTTTGAGTTTTGAGTTTTGAGTTTTGAGCGTTACCTTCGGTCTTTTGGCTTCGTTCTGCTTCGGGCTTGATTCCTACTTTCGGCTTGATATGGAGGGTAAGGGGCGCTTGCTGGTTTGAGGACGCGATCGATGGCGGCGTTTCCAGCTTTTGAGGCTGAGGATGCAGGCAACGAGCCAAACGGTGCCAGCGACATAGCCAACAACCAGATCGGTGAGCCAATGCATACCAAAGTAAAGCCGACTCACGCCGATCGCGCCGACGAGCAAAACCGTAATGGTGGCGATCGTGGCTCTCCAGCACGGTACTTGGACTGCCAGCAAATAGCCAATGATGCCAAAAACCACAAGAGACATCATGGCATGACCGCTGGGGAAACTGAAGACGTTCACTTCAACGGCTTGCTGCCAGAAGGCTGGACGCGCAGGTGCAAACAGGACTTTGAGTAGAGCGTTAAGCCCAAACGCACCGCTCATGGCGATCGCCAGCGTTACCGTTTCTGCCCATCGCTTACGGCAAAGTAGAACCGTTGCTACGAGCAAGCTTGCCGCTAGCACAACAGAGACACTGCCGACATTAGTCAGCATACCCATCACAGGGTCTAAAAAGGGTGTGTGCCATTGCTGAAGCGCCCGTAAAAGACGCACGTCGATCGACGGGGTTTGCTGCCCAAAGACCGTTGCCGCAATTTCATAAAAGCCCCACAGGGCAAACAGAGCAATCAGTAAACCGATCAGACCAACCGTTGTTGGCAACGGAAGCATTCGCGTTCCAACCAACTCACGCCAGAGACGGAGAATCCTCTGACTTAGCTCATGCATGAGGATTGCAAAAGACAGCTAAACATTTTTGCAGGTGCGAACACTCCTCTCAGTCTACCGAGCTAAAGTCTGCAATGCCTGAATTATCGGCAAATGGTCATAATCATGACTTTGCAGCAAAAAACATCGGCGGCAGCGGCTGCCAATCTCTTTTGGACTTAGAAATGGACTTAGAAAAACCACAAGGAGTTTTTTATAGCGATTCCTTGCAGTTGCTTTTAATCAACTCCTTCATCAAGCCAGACTTTCCCAGGCGACAGCAATGATCTCGCTCAACCGTTGCCGTTGCTGATAATCAAGCAACGCATCATCGGCTAAAACCTCTGTGATCAGGTCTTCTAGCGACTGCCCTTTAGAACGCGCTACATCAACGACTCCTACGATCGCAGTGGCAATCAAGTCTTCATCAACAAACTTCTGTCGAAAAGTACCAACTTCTGGGGTGTTTGCTGGAATAGGATAGTTCATGGCAGGTTGAGTAAAGCGATTGATGCAAGAACCCTGGATAATTTATGAGAGACTTGTAAAGTTTCTTAAGTCAATGATGTGACCTGAAGTTTAGCGCACTTTTACCAGTGTTTAACCTGTCTTTTTTAGTAGTTCATTGAAGCTTGGCTCCCCTAAATGAAGGAAGTTCTTTACATTGAAGTCCCTACCCCAGAGGTAGAGGCTGTTAAAGTCTGGCTACAGCGGAGCTTTGAGCCTCAATCAGGAGTCAAAGTCATTACCCCTAGTGGCGTTCGTCTGCTGTTCTCTCAGGCTACACATCAGGATACACGCACTCCAGACATACAAGTAGCAACTCAGACAGTCGCGGCTGAACTGGCAATTTTTGTCTGGTCGCTGCAACGAACAACTTATCTTAAGGTCTTTCGCTGGACAGAGCAGCCAGCGCCTCAAGAAACGTCTTTGCTGACGCAACTGACGCGATCGTTGCGCGATCGTTTTCCCAATCAGTATCCCCAACCACCTGCGATCGACCTGTCTTGTCAAACCATTTTCGCGGCGCTAGCGGAGCAATATCCTCTCACTGTCAAGTATTTTCAAAAGATGCCCAACGGTGAGTATGACCTGACCCGCGTCTACTGGTGGGAGCAGCGCTGGCGCGAAGGCGTGCAAAATCCGCAGCAGCCCAGACAGGTAGTGTTTAGAGGAGAGGAGAAAAAAGAGAGGAGAGAGGAGAGAGGAGAGAGGAGAGAAGAGAGAGGAGAGAGGAGAGAAGAGAGAAGAGAGGAGGGAGGAAAAACTCAAAGCTTAATCTCTGCCCCCTCACCCCTCACCCCTCACCCCTTACCCCTCACCCCACCGCAAGGCGGAAGCAAGCTACACCCCTCACCCTCCTACGACCTGATCTACATTGGCGGTGCATTGGGTGTCATTCACGCGGCAGTGATGGCAAAGTTGGGCTACCGGGTGCTGCTGCTGGAGCGGTTGCCTTTTGGCAAGATGAACCGAGAATGGAACATTTCACGCAGTGAGTTTCAAAGCCTGATTGACCTGGGTTTATTTACGCCCAGTGAGTTTGAGAGTGTTATTGCTAGAGAATATGTGGATGGCTTCCACAAGTTTTTTGATGCCAACAATCCAGCGGCAGCAAAAGCGCCTGTGCTCCATACGCCAACGGTGCTGAATGTAGGGTTAGATGCTGAAAAGCTGCTGCGTACCTGTGGCGAAAAACTACGGAGCTATGGCGGCGAGATTTGGGATGAAACCGAATTTAGCCGTGCTGAGGTCGATCGCGCTCAGGTAACGGTGCAAGCCAAGCACTTACCAACGGGCGAGGTGCGATCGGTCAGTGGGCGGCTGTTGGTGGATGCGATGGGGACGGCATCACCGATCGCATGGCAACTAAATGGCGGACGGGCGTTTGATAGCGTTTGTCCGACCGTTGGCGCGGTCATTGCCAG
>JBGTJW010000612.1:0-5360 GCA_041744955.1 Stenomitos sp.
AAAAGATCTGTTGCCTCAGAAGCTCTCGTGCTATCGTTCTGCCGACAAGATCTTTCACGGCTAACAACCTCGCGATCAGAAGGTGTGTAGCAGCTAAAGCCTCCCACTAAAGTGGGTAGTTTCGACTAGCGTGCTGGGACACTGAACTGTCCCACATGCTGACTCAGAGGGGGGAAGGTTCTCGCCCACGCGAGTGTAACCTTCATCGCCCTCAAGCGTCACAGCAGCGCCTTGAGGGGCAGGCGGTGACCATTCATCAATTTTGCTCGCCAAACGCTGCTCTCAGTCCATGATCGTCGTATGGGCTTTGCCAAAGGTTCGACCCGTTGCCCGGACACCCACCCCTTCTGTGCGAGCATTGAGCGCAAACGAAACCAGACTGCTTGGGGTACGTAATCGGCTCATCGGTGTCCCGGTACGGTCGTTGAAACGTTTCCCACAGTCTTGGCAACGATACCGTTGCCAAGGCGTTCCGTCTTTGCGCGTGTCTAATCCTCGTTTGATCACCTTCTGGCTTTGGCAATGTGGACAATTCATCGGCTTATAACCCTTGGACGGTCAAGATTTTAGCTGAATCCTTTTAAGACACCAGTGCCAAGACGGTATTAGTCAGCGATCGAGCACTTTTCACGCTGGTGCCTCACACAACGCGAGTAAGGGAATCAGGATTTGAAGTTGAGGCAGGAGTCAAGTTTCTGCGTTCCAGTGTTTTTAATGCTCAAAATCTGGTCACAATTCCCTACGTGAAGCGAATCAAGAAACTTGGAGTCTGATCATTCAAGCAATTGTCACAGAGGGAAGACGTAGTTTGTTTATGACTTGGCTTGTAATCGAAAGCAGAACACGGTGCAGGCAAGCCAACCGCCAAAACCATCGAAGAAAGCGCCAATAAATGGGCATTTGGGGTAAAGGCGTTGACAATTTCTGAAAGCTAATTTTTCAATCGCTATAATGCCTTCTTAAGGCAGACTAAACATTGGAGTACGATCGCCGTAACGATATAAAGGTGCTGAGATTACGTTTCGTCATGCTGTACCCATCGCAGGCATTAAATTGTGAGTGAATCATATCTGGCTGATTTTAATGCGTGGATTGCTCAAACCACTCAGTCGCTACGAGAACGTCGCTGGCATGACATTGACGTAGTGCATCTTATTGAGGCGGTTGAAGACTTGGGCAAGAGTGAACGACGGGCAATTACCAGCCAACTCACTCGTCTTTTACTCCATCTGCTCAAGTGGCAATATCAACCGCAACGTCGCTCCGATAGTTGGCTAGATTCCATTACGGATGCTCGGACTCAAATTACATTGGCGATCGAAGATAGCCCTAGTTTGAACGACTACCCTGCCGAACAATTTGAAGCAAGTTACCAACGTGCCCGTCGTCAAGCAGCGAAGCAAACCAGTATCAACCTTTCGCTGTTTCCCAATACTTGCCCCTATGCTGTAGAGATGGTACTGTCAGAAGACTGGCTACCAGAAGGTTAAAGCTGTGAGCAGCCAATCCACTTTCAAAATCATCGAAGAAAGCGCCGATAAATGGGCATTTTGGGTGAAGGCGTTGGCAATTCCCGAAGTTTCAGCCAGCGCCCCACAGGTGAGAAGCAAGACCGATCGCTCCACCTGCCAGCACTAACCAGGCAGAATTAACCTGAAAGCGAAAAACCGCGATCGCGCTCAAGCTTGCCAAACCAACCGTCAGCCCATCGATTAAGGCAGTTTGTCCCAGGGTATACGTAACCCCTGTCATGAGACCTAAAGAGGCAGCATTCACCCCATCCAGAAAGCTACTTGCCCAGCGTGATTGACGCAGCTTTGGCACAAACGGATTCACAAACCAAACCAGCAAAAAAGCTGGCAAAAAAATGCCAACGGTGGCAGCGATCGCTCCGGCATTGCCAGCCAGCAAATAGCCCACAAAAGTAGCAGTGGTAAACACGGGTCCCGGTGTCAATTGTCCGATCGCCACGGCATCTAAAAGTTGCTGAGACGTTAACCATTGATGGCGCTCCACTAAATCTCGTTGTAGAAACGCCAACAAGACGTAACCACTGCCATACAGCACACACCCAATTTTGAGAAAAAACAAAAACACACTGACCCAACCGACTGAGGCAGTGGCGATCGCGGTGCCCCCAGCCTGTGACAACACCCCAGAAAATGGCAGTAAGAACGCGCCAGTGGTCGTACCGTGTCGCTGCCACTTTGTCAGCATGACTGCAAGCCCCAACAGCAGAAGCAGTAGCACTTCATTCCAGCCAGCAAAATAACCGACCACTGCTGCCAGTCCGGCAATGATGGTTGGCACATCTTTAGCTGCTTTTCGACCCAACTTCCAGAGTGCCTGAAGCACGATCGCAATGATGACAGGCTTGATGCCATACAACAGCCATTGGAGTTGGGGCACGGTTTGGTAACGGACGTAGAGCGCTGCCAGCAGCCAGACAATCAGCATCGCAGGCAAAATAAAACAGCTTCCTGCCACAAATAAGCCACGCCATCCGGCTCGTTCATAACCAATATGAATGGCGAGTTCAGTCGAGTTGGGACCCGGAAGTAGGTTCGTGACTCCAATTAAATCCAGGAGCGTTTCTCGGCTCATCCACTGCCGCTGCTTCACCACCGCCTCATCCATCATGGCAATATGAGCCGCTGGACCCCCAAAGGCGATCGTGCCCAGGCGCAAAAACACCGTTACCAGTTCTGTTAAGCGTTGTCGCTGTTGCTGAGTCGGTAACGTGGCATAAGCGACTGACTCTAGTTCCCGTTGCCTATCCTCCGCTTCCTGTGGCACGAATGCGCTCCTTGATTGCGAAAAAACGGGAAGCTATGACAAGCCAGCAACCGACTGACAGGCTAACCAGGCAGTGGCTCCTTCGACGTGCTTAGCTAGATCACAACCAACTTTAGCAGCAATACTGTTCGACGCAGCGAACAAACATTTCAACGCCCATACCCAAAGCCGTTTCGTCGAAGTTGAACCGGGGATGGTGATGCGGATATGCCAAATCCCGATCGGCGTTTGCAGAACCGAGGAAGAAATAGCAGCCGGGAACTTCTTGAAGGAAAAACGACATATCTTCGCCGCCCATTGTTTGGCATTCGGGCACAATACCAAGCGGCGATTCGATGACCGTTTCAGCAATCGATCGTACCAGGTTGGCAATGCGCTCATCGTTGATCACAGGTGGATACAGGCTGTAGTACTCCAACTCATAGCTAGCACCGTGGCTCTGGCAGATGCCGCTGACAACTTGTTCGATTCGCTGCTTGAAGAAGCCGTCAAACTGAGGCTTGAAGTACCGTACGGTGCCACTCATCTTGGCGGTGGCTGCAATAACATTATGAGCCGTACCAGCGTTGAGTTTACCCACTGTCACCACCGCTGATTCAGTCGGGTCTACATTACGTGCCACGATTGTTTGTAGCGCGGTGACAACTTGCGATGCCACTACGATCGAGTCGATCGTTTGTTGGGGAATGGCACCATGTCCGCCTTTACCAATAATGGTGCAATTAAATAGCTCGACGGCTGCCATCAGCGCACCACTACGAACGCCGATCGTGCCCAGCGGTAGGTTATTCCACAAGTGCAAGCCAATGATGGCATCCACATCTGGCTTTTTAAGAACACCTGCTTCAATCATTGGTTTCGCGCCGCCGGGTCCTTCTTCAGCAGGCTGGAAAATGATTTTGACCGTGCCAGCAAAGTCCCGGTGTTGCGACAGGTAATAAGCAGTGCCAAGAGCGATCGTCACGTGCCCATCGTGACCGCAAGCGTGCATGACACCATCATGCTGAGATTTGTAAGGCACATCGTTTTCTTCCTGGATCGGCAGCGCATCCATATCCGCCCGAATACCCAGCACACTACCAGGACGATCGCCTTGAATGATAGCGACAATGCCCGTTTGCGCGATCCCTGTCTGGTGCTCAATACCCCATTCGTCCAATTTTTGAGCAATAAAGGCAGCGGTCAATTGCTCACGAAACCCTAGCTCAGGCTTTTGGTGTAGCTGTCTGCGCCACTCAACAAGCTCTGGCTGCAACGCTTGAATGGCAGCACGAATACGGGATGTATCAACCGGGTGTGGGGATAATGAAGTTGCAACCATAGTGCTTGCTGTGCCTCTCAATAAAACCTTGGGCACCCTGAAAGGGATTACCAATTCAATCCTCCTACTTTAACGACTTTAAGCAGGTGCTTTGGTTTTTACCAGCGTTTTTCTATGACTCAGCCTTTTTCTGAAACACCTCAATGTTGCATCCGTCTAGCTCAGACAGGCGATCGCAGCCTTCAGCCCTCAGCCCTCAGCCCTCAGCCTTCAGCCCTCGCAAACGGTTAAGTGATACCAGAAAGCAGACTTGCCAACGGCAGCAGGGTTTCTAAATCAAGGTCTGAGGCAGCTTGAGCCAGTGCGCTGAGATTCGTCGGGTCTGGTAAGTGAGGCATCAGCCCCAACACTGGGGTACTAGTTAGCGATCGTATCAGGTCAGTCGGTGCCCAATTAGCGATTTCTTCTTCTGTACATGGCTGCACACAGTTGAGCACAATGCCTTTGAGATGAACGCGAGTTTGGCGGGCAAGGGCAACGTTAGCGACCGCTTGCCCGATCGCGCCCAGTTTCACAGGCACCACTAACACGGCTGGTATGTGCCAATCCCACGCCAGATCCGCCACGGTTGTTTCATTGGTCACGGGTGAACCAAGTCCTCCCAAGCCTTCCACCAGCACCCAGTCATATTTCTGGCGCATAGCTTCAAATGCCTGCCACACTTTATCTAGCTCAATCCGGCGACCTTCTTGCGCAGCGGCGATCGGGGGTGCCAGTGGCGCTACAAACGGTAGAGGTGTTACTTCGTTGGGGTCGCGCTTAAACAAACGGCTGTAAAGTGCGCGATCGCTCTCAGCCAACCCGTCTAAACCGCCATCGCCTGTTTGAATGGGCTTTAGAATGCCTAAGGTCTGAGTCGTGCAATAGGTTTGCCAATAGGCTGCCAGTGCTGTTGTTAGAACAGTCTTGCCTGCGTCTGTGTCGGTTCCAGTAATCAATAAAGCGTTCAAGAGAATAGCGTGTAGTGGTTGGTTGCTAGTGAGGGATAATCCATAACCAATATACTGGCTCAGTGGAACGTGTCTAGCGGTCACTGGGTGGTTAACGAGTGAGCGATCGCCGCTAAAAAACGCGGTACCGCCACGACTTTGAGCCAAATTCTATTCTAGGGACTGTTTTAAAACTATAACCACATCATGATAGAGGCTAGAGTCAGCATGGCGAGGTAGTTTTCAGCCTTTTTCTCATAACGGGTGGCAACCCGGCGGAATTGTTTTAAGCGATTGAAACAGCGCTCAACCCA
>JBGTJW010000613.1:0-13315 GCA_041744955.1 Stenomitos sp.
GTTGGTAGTCTTTTTTAGTAAAGGATGGGGAAAAGCAGGATGCTCTTCACAACTTGCTTGCTCTAAACGCATTAGTTCGTTGGCGTAAGGGATGCAAGGTCAAATGGCACTCATGTGATTAGCGAGTTTCTTCGAACATGACAGCGTCTTGTGCACGAAGCGAGACACGCGTTGTCGCAAGGTCTGGTTGAAGCGTTCAATGTCACTGGTCAAGCCCGTTTCTTGCCCCACCGCACGGTGCCGCTGGCTCGGTCAGACTGCCTTGTCTGCCGCCCCAGGGTCGGTGTCCACCATAGCGCATTGTCGATACACGGCTGGCATGGCTGGCCAGAGGGCAACAGCCGAGTCTTGGGAACGCTCACCCAGGTAACCACCCACACGCTCACGCGTGCTGACATCGAGCGCTAGCCAGACCCACTGCTGGTTGCCTTTGGCCTCGACGAACGACCACCATGCCTCCCGCTGCACCCTCAAGGCTCCTTTGGGTTTCGGTGTCACCTGGACTGGGCGCGGCACCCCCTTGTAGCCTTGGTTGACGTACCCTTGTAACCAGGACGCTGACAACTTCAGCACGCACACGATCGCCAGCGGCAGCTTTTCGCACCGCAAGCGGTCAAGAGCACAGTGCTGTCCGCTTCCCGGCGTTTCCACTGGGGGGGCCACAAAGTGGCGACCACAATCGCAGCACTTATCGTTTTGTTTGCCGCGTCGGGTGGTGCCATTTCTCATGCTGTCTTCGGAGCCACAGTTGGGACAACGCCGAAAGGGAGGAATGCTGGACATAGGCGATGAAAATAACAGTCATCACCTATTTGATCTACCCTTTACGAAAAGGCACTACCCAGACGTTCACGCTCTGTTAATGTCTGTCAGACCGATGGCAGGTTCTCACCTAGCAGCGTAGGAAGCGCTCTTCAAGGTGAGCAGCCCTTACTGGCGAAAATTTTGCGTTTTCAGCGTTTCATTTAGTTTTTTCTTAGGGACTCTTGCTCGACGCACGCTTGCGATCGACCGCCTCTTTCATCACCGTAAGGATGCGTGGCACATTAATGGCAGCGTTGAAGTCGCGCTCTACAACGCTGCGTCCCTGCACACTCATTTGGTGACACAACGTTGGATTTTCTAAGAGCGATCGCATGGCTGCTGCAAGGGCTGACGCATCCCCTACAGGCACCGTGAATCCCGTTTCACCGTGACGCACAATATCGCGAACACCGCCGACATTGGTGCTGATCACTGCGCAACCAGATGCCATTGCTTCTAAGCACGCCCAAGGCGAAAGATCCGCCGTTGTTGGCAGGACGAAGAGACTCGCTTGAGCATAAAGCTTGGCAAGACGACCATCATTTGGAGCAAGATCTGTGTAGACATAAACATTTGGCACCGCTACCGTTGGCGGCTCTTTAGTGACCAGATGGAGTTCCGCACTTTCTGCAAACTGTTGACTAAAAACTTGCAGCAGCACATCGCCGCCTTTGCGGACAAAATCGCCGCCTACAAACAAAATTTTTGGCTTTGCGGCTTTATCCGTGCGAGACGCGTCAACGGTAGACCAGAGTTCTAAATCTAAACCTGGGTGAATGGGCTGTACTTTTTTAGAAGCAATGCCACACTCATTGACCAAAATGTCGTTGCCCCACTGAGACCAGGGAATGAAGGCTTCTGTTTGTTTGGCACACCACAAATCTAACCCCAGACGAAACCGATGCCGCCACAAGGCTTTGTTAAAATCTTTAGGATACAACGGATGCGTAAAGGGGTTAACCACAGGCGGGGCATCGTTGTTCCAGATGAGGAGGGGCTGTTTCCAAAGTACGCTGCGGCAACAGGCAACAGTGTATGCCTCAAACATATGAAACAAAACGGCATCGAACTGATGCATTTGTTGCATCACGGGAAAAGATTGGTAAAGAATCACTGCCCGCGTGTAAAACGGTTCGGGTAGATAGCGAAAGGGGTTTGGCTCGTCTGGCGCAATGAAATGTTTGATGGGTGCCCAGATGAAGTCTACTTCAGAATCACGCTCGGCGTACTTACGAAAGTTGAGATAGCGGGTCATGTTGCCCATACCAACGCTCAGGATTGCTCCAAAGCGATACAGTTTTTGGGTGTTACTGGTCGAAGCGATAAAACTGTTTGATTGGCGATGCATTAGTCGTAGCTCGTAAAATTCATGCCGTATCGGTGGTGGCAGGCACGATCGTCGGAGTGAATCGATCCCTGAGAATCGTTACTTAGCTGGCACATCGCTAAACGTAAGCACTATTTCCACCTGTACTCCTTCACTTAACTACTCCTACCCAGTTCGGAGAGCAAGCCATACTTCTTCACAAGAACTGTAGCTTACTCGTTTGAAATTTGCTGGGTAAAAGGTTGGAGCCATACACTTCACTGAATCTTTACATCATCATGGAGGCACAAGGCTGTGTCGCGCAAACAGTAGACGTAACCGCTAAAGCGAAAACGGAACGGCATTTCTGTATGATAGGAGAGCGATCGCGCCATGCGGGTCGATCGTGTATCTTTGATTTTTCTGGAGCTAGTGGTATGGTCACTCTCAAAATTGCCGTCTATATTGTTGTTGCTTTCTTTGTTGCGCTGTTTATCTTTGGCTTTTTGTCTAATGACCCTGCCCGTAACCCGAAGCAGCGCGATTTAGAGTAGACTGAGCCTGCATTGCAACATTTGATGGTGGGGGTGGCGTGGGCTACCCGCCATTTGACAGTAAAGCAACCCCCAAGGGTTGCTTATTCGTTTGAGACTGCCGCTATATGCCCTATCCGGTTTCGCCACCGACTCCCCCTGCCCTCATCGCTACTCCGTCTCAAGACGTTAGTCACTCACCACACGCTTCACTGGTTGCTTCTGCACCGGCAGCGATGCAACAGACAGTACCACCGACGCAACCCCGCCGAGAGAGTGCTTTAGCCCCCATCCCAGCGGCTCCTGAAACAGAAAGCCTGCCGACAGCAACGGCTTTTATCGAGCGGTCGGGGGTGTCGCAAGCGTCACTGCTTGGCACAGCAACAACTGGTTATTTGTTGAAGGATGCCCCACGTAAAGATGACCAACAAGCAGGCGTTTCTCACCCTCAATCAAAGGCGGTCAAGCCCAAAGAAACGCCCAGTGACATGGCTGATACGGTCACGGAAGAGAAGCAACAGCCCGTCGGAAGGCAGCGTTTAGCCAATGGAGTCCCGTTGCCCAGACAGATACCGCCGATCGCCGTGCCACCAGTTAGTGCTCCGGTCACTCGCGATGAACGTACTGCTGTAGAGCGATCGTTGCCTGTTTCCGATGCCACAGACTCATCGCAGTCTGTGGTGTACTCTCTCTCAGGGACAACGCAGCCAAAACAGTTAACCCGTGAAGCGGCTGTCATCTCAGGGCTGAGCGACGCGATTATTCTGGACGACTTTGCCCAAGAAACGCTGGCACAGAAAGAAACGGGCACGTCTGGTAAGCCAGGACTGGTGATCCGTGCTCAAGCGCCTGATCAAACGCCGTTGCTCCTACCGCTGCCAACGTTGGATCAACCAGCAGGCAATCCAGTGACAGCCCCAACAACTGAGCAACCACCCGTTCAACTAGAGATTCCAACTCAGCCGCCAACGCAACCAGAACCGACGCAAGCTCCACCGACCACTGCTTCACCAACGACTGGTGGGTCACCAACCCCTGGTTTACCGACCACTGGTGATGCACCGACCACTGGGACAACTCCCGATGTTGGCTCGGTGATTGAGCTGACCGCAGACCGCCAGGAGTATGATGAGCAACGCAAGATTTTTACGGCTGAAGGTAACGTGCTGATGCGGTTTCAGGGTGCGTTGCTGGATGCCGATCGTATCCAGGTCAATTTGGACAATCGGCTGGCAGTCGCAGAGGGCAACGTGGCGTTGACCCGTGGCAACCAGGTTTTGCGTGGGCAACGGCTGGACTATAACTTTGTTCAAGGTGCTGGCACACTGTTGAATGCCAGAGGCGAAATTTTTCTCCCCAATACAGGTACCGATCTGGCGTTAGGGTCGCGCAATGAAGGTGTGACGATCGCACGTTCTGTGAGCGATCGGGTCACATCTGCCCAACCGACGCAAAACGTTAACAGCCCCGGCGGACTCGGTGCTGGCATTGGTTTTGGACGGGATGCAGCCCGGATTCCTGGTGGTGTGCCTCAAGGGGGGCAAGTCCGACGGTTGCGCTTTGAAGCCGATCAAATTGAGTTCACCCCAGATGGCTGGGTTGCCCAAAACATTCAGATTACCAACGACCCCTTTTCGCCTCCAGAGCTAGTCCTAAAAGCAGAACAGGCGACGTTTACCCGCATTTCGCCGTTACGGGATGAAGTGCGGACGAAACGCCCTCGGCTGGTGTTTGATCAGCGTCTGACTCTGCCATTCTTCTTACCTGTGATTGCCTTAGACCGTCGGCAGCGATCGCCGGCTCTCTTTCAGTTTGGCTACGATGACGAAGATCGGGGCGGCTTGTTTATCGAACGTCCGTTCAGGGTGCTGTCGTCTGATACCGTGCGGTTTACTCTGTCACCGCAGTTTTTCGTGCAGCAAGCCCTCCTTAACGGTGGTAGCCCCTTCAAAGCAGAAAACTTTGGCATCCGAGGGGTTTTGGAGGCTAACCCAGGTCCATTGACCAGTATTCGCGGCAGGGTCTCTTTTACGAGCCTGGATCTGGACGATCTTGAAAACAATGTCAGAGCCAGCCTGCGGGCACAGCAACTGGTCGGCGATCATACGTTAGCGTTTGAATATAGCTACCGCGATCGCCTGTTCAACGGGTCGTTAGGGTTCCAAACGGTGCAAAGTAGCCTGGGAGCCGTCTTAATCTCACCCAGAATCATTTTGGGCAAGTCGGGCATTGAGCTAACGTATCAGGTCGGTGCTCAGTACGTGAATGCGGATACTGATCGCCTTGACCTTTTAAGCCCCGATCGCACCAATAACCGGATTAGCCTCGGTCGGTTTGAAGGAACGGTGCAGCTAGCGCGTGGTTTTACCCTCTGGCAGGGCACTGCACTACCGCCAACCCCAACAGAAGGTTTACGCTATAGCCCGGTTCCCCTCACGCCCTACGTTGGGTTGGGGGTGACGCTAAGGGGGGTTGCCAGTGCCTATACAAGCGGTGATACGCAGCAGAACCTGATTGCTGTTGTGGGTCTAAGCGGTCAGTTTGGACATTTTTCCCGCAAATTCTTTGACTATACTGCCTTCAATATTGCCTACATTCAATACATTGGCAGCGGGCAATCGCCGTTTCTCTTTGATCGCACAGTTGATAATCGCATTCTTAGTCTCGGCATCACCCAACAAATCTACGGTCCGTTTCGAGTTGGCTTTCAAACTGCCATTAGTTTAGAGACAAACACTCAGATCAGCACCGACTACTTTCTGGAATACAGCCGCCGTACCTACGCGATTACTGTACGCTACAACCCAATTCTGTCCATTGGTTCTATAGGCTTGCGGATTAGCGACTTTAACTGGACGGGCGGCACCGATACGTTTGAAGGAGCGGACATTACTCCCGTTGAGGGTGGTTTGATCTTGCGTCGCGATGAGTAAAAGAAAGCGTTAAGCAAATACCCCTTTGAGCGTCTTTCACTTCTCCAGAATTTAGTCCCTTACTTCTTTACCGTTGCCGCTCTAATTTTCATGTCATCTTCTTCACCGGTTGCGCGTCAGGTTTGCTAAAGTGACAGGGGCATTGTTCGCGCTGTCTAGATAGGAAAGCCCTCCCCCATGACTAAGAAAAAAAAGCCGTCCCTATTGTTGCCCGTAGGTGCTGCTGTACTGTTAGTGGGTGGAGGTGCGACTGCCTACTGGTTTCTCAATCAGCGGGGGGGCGGCTCAGGCGAACTGCCGATCGGTGCTGAAGTGATTCCGCAAGAGGCGCTGATGACGTTCTCGGTTTCGACTGACCCTGGGCAATGGCAACAACTGCGCGAGTTTGGTACACCTCAAAGTCAGGCAGCATTTGACAAGAACTTGGCGCAACTGCGCGATCGGCTGTTAACTGCCAACGGCTACGATTATGCCAAAGATATTCAACCCTGGATTGGCAAAGAAGCAAGCATCGCCTTGCTATCGCCACAGCCCGTTGCCGCTGCGCCCAATACTCCCATCCCTGCGGCTCCTAAGCCGTTAGCGATCGTGGTGCTGCCGATTCAAAACCCGCTACAGGCAAAGCAACTGTTGGAGCAGCCGAGACCCCAGGCAGGCAAGCTAGTAGAGCGCACCTACAAGGGTTTCCAGATTAAAGAGACGCAGGGTAAGGCAGAGAATATTTCGGCAACGGTGTTTGACGGCAGATTACTGGTAGTTACCACTGATCCCAAAGCAATGGATCGAGCGATCGATACCTACAAGGGTGAACAAGGGCAAGCTGCGCTGAAGGCAACTCCAGGCTATGCCCAGGCAGTCGGCAAGATTCAGACCGCACAAACCTTTGGTAAGCTTTACCTCAACTTTCCAGCCGCCACTGCCTTTACGGCAGCTAATACAGGCAAGGCAGCACCGCCCAACTTAGCGCAGACCCAGACGCAAGGTGTGGCAGCGACGTTAAGCCTGGAGACCGAAGGCGTTCAGTTCAAAGGTGTCACCTGGTACAAGCCCGACAGCCAGAAAACCTTTCAAGTGGAGAACAAGGGCAAAAGTATGCCAGGTCGCCTGCCTGCCAGCACGCTGTTGATGGCATCGGGCGGCAACTTGAGACAGTTCTGGCAGAATTACAGCCAGGGCGCAACAGCCATTAATCTTGCGCTACCTGCGTCGTCAGACTGGTTGCCAAACGCCTTGAAGTCAACCGTTAACCTGGATCTAGAGCAGGATTTTCTGACGTGGATGCAGGGCGAATTTTCACTGGCACTGGTAGCGACACCCGATGGCAGTCCCGCTGGTTTACCGTTCAACCTCTTGTTTATGGTGCAGTCAAGCGATCGACGGGCGACGGAAGCAACGTTCAAACGGCTAGACCAGACCATGGCAGAGAAGTATAAGTTCAAGGTTGAAGCGGCTAAGGTAGGCGATCAACCCATTACAAACTGGTCGTTGCCAGCACTGGGGTTTACCGCCGCCCACGGTTGGCTGACCGACAATGTGGCGTTTATGGCACTTGGTTCGCCAACTGTTTCAGTGGTGAATGAAATCTTGCCAAAACCGTCTGCCTCGCTAGCCGACAGTCAAGCCTTCAAAACTAGCATCCCGTCTGGTTCTATCCCTAACAACGGCAATTTCTTCGTGAATGTGGATGCCTACAAAGCGAAGAACCTGCCGCTGCCACAATTGCCGCTTGGCAATCAAAATCTGCTGGATGCCATTCGCTCGATCGGTGTTACGGCAGGCATTAGCGACGCTCGCACCACACGCTACGATGTCACCGTGCTGTTGCAAAAAGCTGGCAAACCTGCTCCTCTGCCTAGCCCCACCGTGCCTGCTAATACGCCACCGCCAACCAATAGCCCACCGATCGAGCTTCCTGGTGCTGTTCCATCCCCCTAACAAAACTTCCTAACTATTCTCAAGAATCGTAGGATAGAGAAGGGGCACTGGTTCAAAGCCTGGAGAAAAATACGGCATGGATTTGGTTAGACTGCAAACTATTTTTGATAATGCGTCCTTTGCAATCCTGTTTGCGACAGCGCTGGTGTATTGGGTTGGGGCAGCCTTCCCCCGTGTGCCATACCTGTCGCTGCTCGGCACAACAGGTATGGCGATCGCCAACCTCTGTATTGCCGCTCTCTTGAGCGCACGCTGGCTAGAGGCAGGCTACTTTCCCCTCAGCAACCTGTATGAGTCGCTCTTTTTTCTCACGTGGGGCATCACCGCCATTCATTTGGTTGCTGAGAACATGAGCGATAGCCGCCTGGTTGGTGTGGTAACGGCTCCGGTCGCAATGGGCATCACTGCCTTTGCAGCGCTGACGCTGCCGAAGGATATGCAAGCCTCTGCGCCTCTGGTGCCTGCGCTGAAATCCAATTCGCTGATGATGCACGTCAGCGTGAGGATGTTGAGTTACGCCACGCTCATGGTGGGATCGCTGCTGTCGATCGCCTTTTTGGTGGTTACACGGGGTCAAAAAATTGAGCTACGGGGCAGTTCAGTGGGTACAGGAGCGTATCGCGATCGCACGTATCAACTGCGACGTGAGGGCGAACTGGTCATACCTGCAACAGCACTTTCTAGCACCCAGACGACTCCACAAGTAGAGCTAAATGGCAGCACCGCTACAGCAGTACTCAATGCTCCGACTGTAGCCACTGTTGCAATGCCGCTCTCGCCCCAACGCCTGAGTCTTGCCGATACGCTAGACAACATCAGCTATCGCATTATTGGGCTAGGCTTTCCGCTACTGACGATCGGCATTATTGCTGGTGGTGTTTGGGCAAATGAAGCGTGGGGTTCTTACTGGAGCTGGGATCCTAAAGAAACTTGGGCACTCATCACCTGGCTAGTTTTTGCCGCTTACCTGCACTCTCGCATTACCAAAGGCTGGCAAGGTCGTCGTCCCGCACTACTAGCAGCAGTTGGGTTTGTTGTCGTCTGGGTTTGCTACCTGGGTGTGAATTTGTTGGGTAAAGGACTCCATAGCTATGGGTGGTTTCTTTAAGTTAGGAAGGATGAGGCATGGAAGCTGAGCGATGAAGGCTAAAAGCTCAGTGGCTAAACGGCTCATAGCTCAAAACTACGTTCTTACTCCTCTCACCACACTTCCTGTAATTGACGTTTAAAAGTAGACGATGGATAACCAATTTGAACCGCTAAATAACGACGAGGTGCTGTTTATCAACGTGGGTCGGGTGTTGATGGTGAATCCCACGTTTAAAGTGGGCGAATTTATTGATGCTCTGGCTCAGGCAATTAGCGATCGCGAAACTGACTGGTCTGACGATAACGAAGGCTGGTTTGGCGAAGGTTTACCCTGCGAAGCGCTCCGCTTTGGCACTCAAGGCTGGCAGCGTGGGCGGGTTCGCATTCGTCTAGAGTTTGTTCCAGACACGGGCAAACCTAAAATGCTCGATGTGCCTCGTGAACGAACACGCCGCCCTGAGAAGCCAGACCCCAAATTTGATGATGTGTATAACGACGTAGATGACGATTACTAATGCCAGAGGCTGCCTCCGATCGCCTGAACGTTATGAGTGGCATTGATCGTGACCTTGTTCTGGATCGCAAACATCTTCCCAAACACCTACCAAATACACCTCAGTCGCAGAGACTACTCGCAAGAGGGCAATCGGCTCACGTTTTCAAGAACGAGACAACGATGCAGCGAGTGGCTCAAGTTATCATAGAGCGAGGCGAATATACAGGCACAGCTCGAAACTATGAGCGTTATGGCTTGTTTTTCGCCGAAGCGATCAGCTACCGGATCAGTCCCGGCGGTTCAAGTACTCCACTGTTCTATGGTGAGGTAAAGATTGATGCAGATAACCGATACCACGTCATTCCTCGCACCCGACCGAGTGAAGTCTAGATGGAATTTTTTGGAGGTCTGGATTGATCCAATGCAGTCGCCTCCCTATATGCTTCTGTTACTAAGTGATCATCAAGCAGAAGGTTATTACGTCTTTGATCCAGTGGAGCGTTATGAGCTTGTTAAAGCCTTTCAAAGTTATGAGGAAGCGCAACTCTGGCTTTTAGAAGATGAGTATGAACCGCTTCAAGGACGGTTATCTAGCTCTGAGCTTCACCAGTCTGCATGAGACCGATTTAAATCAGAGTTGTTCCCTATGCCCCAGCCTTCCAGTTTAGCCTTCGGTTGATTGCCAGTGGGGATCATAGGTGAGGATGATTAGAGCCATGCAGCATAATCAAGAGACCTGGACACCTCTCCACGCGCATTTGCATCGCACGCTAAAGGAACGGCGGTTGCTGAATCCAGGACAGCGGGTTCTGGTTGCCGTTTCGGGTGGTCAAGATTCGCTTTGTCTGGTCAAACTGCTCTTAGACCTCCAACCTAAATGGAGATGGCATCTGGCGATCGCCCACTGTAATCATCGCTGGCGAACTGACTCTGATGCAAACGCAGCCTATGTAAATCAACTCGCGTGCAATTGGCAGATCCCCTCTTACCAACAGACTGCTGAAAGCGCCACGACTAGCGAGGCAACGGCACGGCACTGGCGCTACGAAGCTTTGACCACGATCGCTCAACAGCACGGCTACTCCTGCATCGTGACAGGACATACCGCCAGCGATCGTGCCGAAACGCTCCTCTACAACCTGATGCGCGGCAGTGGTGCAGATGGGTTGCAAGCGCTTGTCTGGAAACGTTGCCTTACACCTGCGATTCAGTTAGTGCGCCCCCTGTTAAGCATGACTCGTGCTGCAACGGGGCAGTTTTGTCAGGATGCTCAGTTGCAAATTTGGGACGACACAACTAACAACGATCTGACCTATGCCCGCAACCGCATTCGTCAAGAACTCTTGCCCTACTTGCAGCACTTCAATCCACAAGTAGAACACGCCTTGTCTCAAACAGCAGAACTACTCCAGGCAGACGTAGAGTACCTTGAAGCACAAGCGGCAGACTTACTTGAGCAGGCACAGCATCCCGATCGCCCAGGACTCGATCGCTCACTCCTGCAACGCTCTCCCCTCGCACTCCAACGCCGCGCTGTCCGTCAATTTCTCCAGCAAACCCTACCTTGCGCTCCCAACTTTGACCACATCGAGAAGTTAGTCAGCCTCATCACAGCGTCCAATCGATCGCAAACCGATCCCTTTCCTGGTGGTGCGATCGCCTACATCGAAGCTAACTGGATCTGGCTCAAACTCTGATTAAATTAACCAATACGACTGAGCCGATCTCTCAAATCTTTAGGAGACAGAACCGAAACTGGAGAACCCGCGAACCCAACCGTATCACGAGTGGTAATCGCCTCTACTCCTACAGCGATCGCACACGCTACCTGTACCGCGTCTTCAAAATCAGCGAACCCCAGCGCGGCGTTTGCTCTCACCAAGCGAAGTGCCTGATCCAACACCTCACGATCCACAGCACAAATCTCCATCAATGCCATCAACCGAATAACTGCGGTCATTGCAATTTCGGCACTTTTGGTTTGTCGCCTCACCAAATAATGTACATCTGTAATCGTTGTCGCTGATATAAACCCTTCAACTCGTCCCGATTCAACCGATTCCATCAAAAAAGCCGCATCTGCTACAAAAGGTTCACGTGCTAGCAAAGCGTCCAACAAAACATTAGTGTCAAATAAAACTCGCATCACAAATATTTCTGTGCCAATCGCTCATCCAGCATGGCATTTACTTCTTCATCCGTCGGTGAAGCTTCAGCCGTCTTCGCAATGCCGATCAAACTTGCGGCTAGACCCTTTTGCTTAACGGTTGGCTGAGAGGTTGGTTGCAACGATTGCTGCAATGCATTGATTAATTGCCAACGCTCCTCAACAGGCAACCTCAACGCTTGGTCTTGCAGTTCACGTAATGTCATAGCAGTTATCGTTAGCAAAGATTGTTGCGTAATTGAACGAAGCTGATACAAATCCATGTTGCATCGGCTTACGGTCGCCATTGTTTCTTCAACATCACTATCCGAAAATCCAAGCAGTTTGCCTACTTGCTTAATATAGATTTTTTCAGCTATGTGAAAAGTGCCGTCACGTTTAGCAAGAGCCACTAAATCTACCAGTAAGCCAACCGCTTCATCCGGTGAATTTAAGATAGCTGAGTAGTCTACATTGAATCTTTTACCTGTACTCAATACTTCACGTATTTCCGCTATATTATCAGTTGTCAAACCAGCATTACGAAGGATAGTTTTTATATATTCTTTTTCTTCAGGTTGTATTGTTCCATCTATTCTCATCAAGTTGATTAGCGTTTGAATTTTTGGCATATTTGGATTCGCAATGTTTTTAGAATCTAATTGTTCAGGGATTAAGTTTTGAACGGTTTGAGCAGCGACATCAACCACTGTTAGATCTTCTACATTGTCTTCTGAAATTTCAATTTCCTTTCCAAATATCTCTTCAGCCTTCTTTCCAATCTGACGAGTCAAATAGCCTGACCATACCGCCATAGCTGCTGCACCAATGCCCGGAAGCCATTTGCTAATTGCTGACTTAAGCGCCTGTTGAGTTACGCGCCCTGCCAATAAAACAATGATCTGTTGAAATACGCGTAGGGTCACACGTTTTACTAAGACCTTGCCGCCATGCATGAAAAGTAAAGCACCAGCACCTCCCCCAATTGCTGTAAGGAAGATGCCTGCAAGGAGTTCTTTGGTTAAAACGCTCTCCTTTCCATAAGCTCTGCCAATATCATAAATCATGGCAAGCTGATTGCGAATGACTACTGTGAGTTCGGGAATCACTGCTAGCATTCCAAGAGGACCTGGAACAAGACTGGATGCGCCTGAAATGCTAGCATTGCTAACAGAGTAGGAATTAATGATGGAAGAAACAGATTTTTTATCAGGGATTGCATCGGGATTTTGAGCGAAGTGTTTACTACGATCTGAAATCACTAATTCAAAAAGCTTAGTCATTTTCTCGGCAAGTTGACCCTGAAAATTTTTAGAAAGATCGTTGCCTTTTGTATAACTTTCTGAGTCATTTTGATTTGTCATATTGTTCCTGACTGGGCTTATGAGGACTTGTATTTAGGCGCAATAGTGAGTCTTTTAGGCTAGATGAATCTTAAAAGAACTCAATATTTTTTATCGCGTTTGTAGATGCCCTTTTATAATTCTCAAAATTAAACAGAGGTTCAACAAGCTTTTAAGAGGCGGCGAGTTCGGGTGTACTGGTGAGGCTAGCGAGGATTTGGCGCATTTCGGCGATCGCCTGCCCTTGATGCTCTCCGGTTTCCTGAAACTGAGTAACTGTGCCTGCGATGCCATCCAGTCGTTGCCGCAGACCGTCTACATTATCCTGAATGGGCTGAAGCATTTCCTGGTAGAGGTTCACGCGACCCCAGGTTTCAGCGGCGGCGGAACGGCGATCGAGTAGAGCTTGTTCTAGCTGTTTGAGTTCGTTGCGCTTGTTTTCTTGTTCCGTTGCCTGCGTATTGACCATGCCCTGTGCCTGGTCGATCGCGCCGCGCATTTGTTCAATTTGGCTCTCCAGCTTTTGCAGTTCTTCAACTTGCTGCTGCCGTTGGGCTTCGATTTGGCTCAGGATGGGTCCCAGGTCGATGTCGTTTTCTTGTGTAGCGGGATCAGCATTGCCCTGACGACGTAACAGCACGGCGAGGTGCTGGCTCAACAGCCCATCGCGTTCTCGCAGGTTACGGCGCTGACCAACCAGCGTTTCGTTGAGCATTTTATAGCCGTCTTG
>JBGTJW010000614.1:0-3632 GCA_041744955.1 Stenomitos sp.
TTAAACAAAGGCTTAAATTGATGGAGCAACAACCGATTCAACCGATAACGGAGAACCTGTGGTGGGTAATTCCAGGTAAACTGGCTGGTGTGCGTAAGCCAATGGTAGAGGAGCTCACAGAACTCCAGGCGGTGGGCATTAGCGCGCTCGTTTCCGTGATGGATGACCCGTCCAATCTAGATTTGTACCAGCAGGCAGACATCCCTTATCTGATGATGTTTGAGCCAAAATCAGCCGTAATCGTAGGTGGTGGATATATTGGACTAGAGATGGCAGATGCCCTAACGCTAAGAGGTATAGCAGTCACTGTCGTTGAACATCATGAAACTGTTTTCAAAACCGTCGATACTAACTTGGGTCAGTTGGTAGGTGCTGAACTTCAGCGTCATGGAATTCAGGTTGTAACGGGTGTATCAGTAGAGGCGTTTGAATCCGAAGGCTCTCAGTTAGCAGTATCTGGATCTCCCAATTTTCACAAGCTAACCGATGTAGTTTTAGTGTCAGTTGGTGTGAATCCCTTGACTAAATTGGCACAAACGGCTGGGGTGGAGACAGGTGTGCGAGGTGCAATTTGAGTGAGCCGCAAGATGGAAACTAACATTCCCAATATCTACGCGGCTGGAGATTGTGTAGAAACCTGGCATCGCCTCCTCAATCAGAATATTTACTTGCCATTGGGGACAACAGCTCATAAACAGGGTCGAGTGGCAGGTGAAAATGCAGTGGGAGGCGAGCGCAAATTTGCTGGCTCTCTAAGTACACAAGTCGTCAAAATCTTTGAGTTAGCAGTAGCCCGGACTGGATTAAGCGACGCTGAAGCTAAGAGCGCAGGTTTCAAGCCTGTCACTGTTGAAATCGAAACCTGGGATCATAAGGTTTATTACCCCAGAGCACATAAGTTACAAATTCGGGTCACGGGCGATCGCCAAAGTGGTCGCTTACTAGGAGCGCAAATGCTCGGTCATTATCAGGGGGAGATTGCTAAGCGAATTGATATCTTTGCCACTGCCTTATTTCACGGTATGAGGGTTGACGAGTTGAACGACTTCGACCTTAGCTACACTCCTCCATTTTGTAGTCCTTGGGACCCAGTACAAATGGCTGCACAAGCCTGCGTCAAGGCGCAGTGGCAACAGAGCAATTCCACTCGTACTTGCGTTTCAGCTAAAGGTTACTGATTTCTATGACAACTTTTGATCATCCACCAAGAATTTTGTTTTTGTACGGCTCTTTACGCGAACGCTCCTATAGCCGCTTATTAGCAGAGGAAGCAGCTCGAATCATCACTGAGCTTGGTGCAGAGACTCGATTCTTTGACCCCCGTGAGTTGCCAATTCACGGCAGCGTGCCAGATACGCACCCAAAGGTTCAGGAGTTAAGAGAGTTGAGTCTTTGGTCTGAAGGACAGGTGTGGACTAGTCCAGAGATGCACGGCAATATCACGGGCATCATGAAAAACCAGATTGATTGGATTCCCCTGACTATGGGGGCAGTGAGACCAACTCAAGGTAGAACCTTAGCCGTGATGCAAGTCAGTGGAGGGTCGCAGTCTTTCAATGCAGTCAATACGCTGCGAATTCTGGGACGCTGGATGCGGATGTTTACAATCCCAAATCAGTCTTCTGTTGCCAAAGCATATAACGAGTTCAACGAAGACGGCACGATGAAGGATTCTCCCTATCGAGATCGGGTTATTGACGTGATGGAAGAACTTTATAAATTCACACTACTGTTGCGGGACAAAGTTGATTACCTGACGGACCGCCACAGCGAACGCAAAGAAAAAACAGATGCTCAAGTAATTGCAGTGGCAAGCAGCGCTCTTGAAGTTAATGCTAGTGGGCTTAAGTGAACGTGCTCCAGTTTCCATTTGGCTCTCCAGGTCACTCTTAACCTTGAAGCCAGGTGATAGTTCTGCACAACTCCAAAGAGTTTCTTGCACTACCTGACTTATAACTGAGAATATATTAAATTAGTTTTCATCCACATGAAGCAATAGTCTTTTTAGAGCTTCGTCGATCTTCTTTAAAACGCAGTAAGAGCTAAAACCTTAATTTATCAGTTTGAATATCTGGCTACTGTTGCCAACTTTTAAGTCGCGGCTATACAAACATGCGTCCGCGTGCGCGGACTCTATTGAAACCCTGAGTCGGCAGGTTTTGTTTGCAACGCCCCAGACTCACAGTCACTAGGGGCATAGGTGAACTTCGAATGCAATAGCGGCGATTTTTAATTGTTTAGGCGTGGTGCAAGATATAAGTTAAGGAAACATCTTTGTACAAGTCTTCAACCTGCCTGTAGGTGGGTGAGATGAAGGCAAAAAAACGCTAATTTCAGAAGAAAAAGCAGCAAAAAATCGTTCGTCTTTAGATTGGAAGCGGAGGGAATTCCTGAAAAGAGTCGGCATAATTAGTCATTAGTTACCCCTTTTCACCCCTAACCCTTATTACTGCTATGACTACAACGTTATCTGTGCCTAATTCTCTAGAGTCTTGGCTAGGCCAAGAAGCAGAAGACTTGCTTACCTTCAAAGCAAAAGTTTCCCAAGATTTGCTGCACTTGCCAAATCCAGACTCGGTTGAGCGAATTTTTGCAATCACCGATCGCTCTCCCCAAGTGCTACGCAGTCTTCAGCAGCTTTATTCTTTCGGTCGTTTAGCCAATACTGGTTATCTTTCCATCCTGCCAGTAGATCAAGGAATTGAACACTCGGCTGGGGCTTCTTTTTCTCCTAACCCGATCTACTTTGACCCAGAAAATATTATCAAACTGGCGATCGCCGCAGGCTGCAATGCTGTTGCTACAACTCTGGGTACATTGGGCAGTGTGTCTCGCAAATATGCTTACAAAATCCCCTTTATTGCCAAACTCAATCACAATGAACTGCTGACATTCCCTAATCAATCCGATCAGGTGATGTTTGCCTCAGTTGAGCAAGCCTGGAATTTGGGGGCTGTCGCCGTGGGAGCAACAATTTACTTCGGTTCAGAGCAATCAACTCGTCAAATTCAAGAAGTAAGCCGCGCCTTTGCCCGCGCTCACGAACTCGGAATGGTAACAATTCTCTGGTGCTATTTGCGCAACAATGCTTTCAAGCAAGATAAGGACTATCATCTAGCAGCCGATCTTACCGCTCAGGCGAACCACTTGGGAGTTACGATTGAAGCCGACATCATTAAACAGAAGCTGCCTGAATATAACCATGGCTATGCAGCTGTTGCCAAAGCCACTGGCAAGACTTACGGCAAAATCAATGACAGAGTTTATACTGATTTAATAACCGATCACCCAATCGATCTTACCCGCTATCAGGTGCTAAATTGCTACGCTGGTCGAGCTGGGCTAATTAACTCTGGTGGTGCTTCTGGTAAAAATGACTTTGCAGAGGCAATTCGTACCGCAGTAATTAATAAACGTGCTGGTGGTTCTGGCTTAATTTCAGGTCGTAAGACTTTTCAGCGTCCTTTTGAGGAAGGAGTCAAGCTATTTCACGCCATTCAAGATGTTTACTTGTCACCGGATGTCACTATTGCCTAATAGAAAGCCCCTCAGACTGGATGAGTTATGGATTAGCGCTCTTCAATCACTCTAAGTGAAGAAAAATCTTACTAAGAATTGAAAGTGGTTGTACC
>JBGTJW010000615.1:0-9256 GCA_041744955.1 Stenomitos sp.
CGTCCTCTTCGTCTACGCGACCACTGGCTCCAGCCTGCATCTCCTCTAGCTTGCGTCCAGAAAGCTTGCCATAGTCGGCAAACTGGCGCACCGCATAATAAACATCGCCATCAGCAGCATAGGCGTACTGGCGTTGCTCCAATTCATGAATGAGGCGCTGAATGCCGTCGATCGCATGAGTGGCGCGTGGATAAGCATCGGCACGCAGAATATTCAGGCGATCAGCATCTTCAAAATAGGCAGCAATATATTTCTCAGCAATTTGCTCCATCGTGCTGTTTTCTGCCAGCGCTCGTTTCAGAATCTTGTCATCAATATCGGTAAAATTCTGGACATAGCGCACGTCATAACCACGCCACTTCAAATAACGTCGCACCACGTCAAAAACTACAAAGACTCTCGCATTGCCCACGTGAAAGTAGTTGTACGCCGTGATGCCACACACATACATCCGCACCTTGCCCGGTTCGATCGGGTCAAACAGTTCCTTGCGTCGGGTGAGTGTGTTGTAAAGCGTGAGTGGCATAGCAATATCGTTCAAACAGCGAGGACAATTTAGAGCGAGGCGGCGATCGGTGCTTTTCACTAAACAACCCAGCCTAGATCGGTGATAATGAAAAAGTGTGCAGCGGTGCGATCGTGCCGTTCATCGTAACGACTACCTTTATCTTCTAATGTCTCGGACATTTGCGCTATGCAATCAGCCACCACTCCTGCCTCTTCCTCTGCGATCGATGCGCCCAAGCGTGGCTTACCCGTCACCATCATTACAGGGTTTTTGGGTAGCGGTAAAACAACTCTACTTAACCATATTCTGACCAATCAGCACGGTGTGAAAACAGCCGTTTTGGTCAACGAGTTTGGCGAGATCGGCATCGACAACGAACTCATCATCACCACAGGTGAAGATATGGTGGAGTTGAGCAACGGCTGCATCTGCTGCACCATCAACAATGACCTGGTAGAAGCCGTTTACAAGGTTCTAGAGCGCCAAGACTCGCTCGATTATCTCGTCGTCGAAACTACAGGGCTTGCCGATCCCCTGCCCGTCGCGCTCACCTTCCTGGGCACCGAACTGCGGGATTTGACGCGCCTCGACTCCATCATCACCCTGGTGGATGCCGAAAACTTCAGCCTGGATCTGTTCAATAGCGAAGCTGCCTACAGCCAGATTAGCTACGGCGATATTATTCTCCTCAACAAAGCCGACCTGGTAGACGAAGCCAATTTAGATGCGCTGGAAGTGAGAATCCGCGACATCAAAGAGGGCGCACGCATCTTACGCACCGTCAAAGGGCAAGTGCCGCTAGCAATGCTGTTGAGCGTGGGGCTGTTTGAATCTGATAAATACTTCGCTCCTAGCGAAGACGCACATGAGCATGAGCATCAGGCACATGATCATCAGGCGCACGAGCATGGGCATCATGACTACGAGCATGACCACAAAGAACACGCTGATCACTCTGCCTGCGATCATGAACACGGGAACTGCGCTCACGATCACGACCATCACTCTCACCATCTGGAGAATGACGGCTTTACCTCCGTCTCGTTTGCTAGCGATAAGCCGTTCGACATCCGCAAATTCCAGTTTTTCCTCGATAATCAGCTACCAACCAATGTGTTTCGAGCCAAAGGCATTCTCTGGTTTAGCGAAAGCCCCAAGCGCCACATTTTCCACCTCAGCGGTAAACGGTTTTCGCTGGATGACGACGACTGGAAAGGCGAACCCAAAAACCAGCTTGTGCTGATTGGTCAAAACCTGGATCACGATGCCTTACGATCGCAAGTCGAAAATTGTCTCACCGTTGCCTCTGCCGGTCGAGGTAAAGGCTTTGGCAAGTAGTAAGTCGGTTTGAGTGATGAATTCTTAGTCGCTTCTCAACTCAAAGCTCATCACTCAATCATCTCTTTTGTATGGATTCTGGTCGTCAAATTCTCGTTTGCCAGTACACTGATTGTCTTGCAAACAGCTCTGCTGCGGTGTTGGCAGCGTTTCAGGCAGCGTCTGTGCCGGGTGCAATGGTCATTGGCTGTGGTTGTCAGGGTCAGTGCAATATGGGTGCCACCGTCCGCGTGCTGCCCGACGATACCTGGTATAGCCGTGTGAAGCCCGACGATGTAAGGACGATCGTTGAGCAACACCTGAAGCAAGGCAAACCCGTCACCGCCCTCCTCCATCCACGCTTTCATCCACAGATTTGAGAGCGGGGAGACGCAAAAGGATGAAGGATGAGGGATAAATCGAAGCCCTTGCTCAAAGGACGTTTCAAGGTTTAAGACCAGATTGCGAATGCCGTTGCCACGCAAAAGCAGATCCAGATTCACTTATTAAATGCCATACGGCTGTAAAGGAAATCTGTAAGGCTATTTTTCTAGACGGACGGCATACCATTGCAGAAATTCGTCGGGACCGACATCCAGTTCGCAAGACGTTTCGAGCAAATACTGCGCCTGATCATGCACAGAGGCAAACTTTTGCAGATCTCTAGGCAAGTCATCTTGTCGTTCTGCTAACACGCCTTTGAGTTTGTCGAGCAGTTCGGCAGTAGTGAGAAACGACTCCGATCGCCCAGATTCCAGCAAAACAAAGGTATCGCTTTCATACATACGTGGGTCGGGCATGGCTCACTCTTCTCCTGCACGGCTTCGGGGGTGATCACTGAGGGCTAATCCTATTGTGCAGTCTCCTGGAGGCACCGAGCCTCTGTTCCTGATTTGCACAGTATAATTATTTGTACTGGAAGTAGCGTGGTACGGGCTGTTGAGCGAGCCGCTAGTTCAAAGAAGCTAGCTTTAAAAGTCCATCCAGACATTCATCCTAAAAAATTTTAACGTCTATGAAGCGTTCTGCCTGTCTGATCTTCAATCCAGTGGCGGGTAACGGTGATCCAGAGCAAGATCTGGCAACGATTAGAGCGTTGCTAGAGCCTGAGATTGATCTGGATATTCAGGTAACGACGGAAGCAGTCGGTGCCGATGCACTCGCGATCGCAGCGGTCAAGAGCGGTGTCGATGCCATTATTGCCTCCGGTGGCGATGGCACACTCTCGGCAGCAGCAGCAGCCTTAGTTGGCACAACCATTCCCTTTGGCATTATTTCACGCGGGACTGCCAATGCCTTTGCCAATGCGCTGGATATTCCTGACACGATCGAGGCAGCCTGCCACATGATCTTAGGCGGCGCAACCAAAACGGTTGATGCGGCGTATTGCAATGGCTATCCGATGGTGCTGCTGGCAGGCATTGGGTTTGAAGCAGAGGCGGTGGAGTTAGCCGATCGCGAGGCAAAGAATCGCTTTGGGATGTTTGCTTACGTGCTGGCAGGGTTTCAGGCGTTGCGACAGATGAAAACGTTTGATGCCGAAATTGAAACTGAAGATAAAGTGATTAAGGTGTCAGCCGCCGCGATTACAGTAGCCAATGCGGCTCCACCGACTTCTGTTTTGGCGCAGGGTCCGTCTGGTGTGGTGGTTGATGATGGGTTGCTAGATGTGACGTTGGTGTCTCCAGCGAACAAAGCAGGGGCGATCGCGGCAACCTACCATCTCTTGCAAACGGCGCTGAGTGGCGATGCTGTCGATCGCAGTGATATTGGCTATCTCCGTGCCAGACGAGTCAAAATTACAACCGATCCTGAGCAAAAAGTGGTTTTGGATGGCGAAATGATTGGCAACACGCCGATCGACGTGGAATGCGTTCCCCATGGGCTGACGCTCTTTTACCCTCTGGTGGAAGAGACGGCACCAACCGAAAAGCTCGAAGGGCTGCCAAATCTGGTGATTGAAATGAAGAAGACACCGGACGGTGAGGATGGTTTTGGTGGGTATGAATGAACTCGGTTTGCAGCACCGCCGACTGTAGGAACGCGATCTGTAACGTCCCTACAGTCGGTTAAGGCTCCTCGCCCTGCGCTTGCAGCCGCTTCCGTTCGTGCAGCTTTAGCAAAATCTCAGCATGGACTTCCTTCGTAATGGGGTAGAAGTAAGCTAGCACCAGCCCCATCAGTAGCACCAGCGTTGGCAATGGACCGATCGCCAGTTGAATGGCAGCGATCGCGGCGGGCGGTTGCACAGGCGCAGGTTGACATGGCACCGTTTCCTTAAAGCCAGCGATCGCCAAGCCCTGACCCAGCACAAACAACCCAAAAGCCAGCCCCACCTTTTGTAGCAGCACCATAAACGAGTAAAAAACGCCCTCGCGCCGCTGCCCCGTTTGCAGTTCATCCAACTCGACCACATCAGGCACCATTGACCAGGGAATGAGGTACGCGGTCGCCACACCAAACCCCGCCATGACTGCCAGCACATACATCAAGCCAATTTGTCCCGGCTTGAGAAAGTACAGCCCTGCCTGAGCAATAATCCAGACCCCCATCCCCATAAAATAAACCGCTTTTTTGCCCACACGCTTGCTGACTTCCGTCCAGACAAACAGCATGACCAAAGCCGTTCCCTGCACAGCTAACAGCACCGGAATGAACTGATCTTCCCGCTGCATCACGTTGACCACAAAGTAGGGAATGATCGAGGCAGTAATCTGCACCGCTAGCCAGGAGCAAAAGTAGATGCCAATGACGTAGAGAAACGGTCGGTTGCTAAAGGCGATTCGCAGTTGCTCTAGCAGCGGTATGGTGGCGGTTGATTCGGTTTCGAGTCGGCGGTTTTCGGCAATCATCACCTGCCTGCGAACACCCCATATACACCAGTACAGCGAGACGATCGAAATGACCGCACACACAATGCCCAGCACCGTATACTGCATCACGCCAGCGTTGCAACTTCCCCCTGGCGCTGTAGTGGGCTTAAAAACGGCAAAGATCACCTGTGCCAACAGCAGTGAAGCAATGCTGCCCCCGATCGAAAACAAGAACCGAAAGCTATTGAGACTGGTGCGCTCGTTGTAGTCCTGCGTCAGTTCGGGGGTCAACGCCGTGTAGGGAAGGTTGACTGCTGTATAGGCTGTGTTGAACAACACTGAAACGAGAATGTAATAGCCAAAGAGCCACCACTGATTCGTGGCTGGGTCAGCACTGAACTGGGGCACAAGCCATTGCAACACATAAAAGATGCCGAAGGGAATGGCTCCCCATAGCATCCACGGCAAGCGGCGACCCATGCGGTTTTGGGTGCGATCGCTCAACACACCGACAAACGGATCATTCACCGCATCCCAAATCTTGCCAATCAGCAAAATACTGCCTGCCAAGCCAGGGTTAATCCCTGCCACGTTGGTAAAAAAGAATAGTAAGAAAAACGCCAGAATATTGGCGGTAATGGCGGGTCCGAGATCGCCTGCGCCGTACGCCAACTTGGTCGCAAGGCTGAGTTTTGGCAAGGTCGGCGGAACGGAAGAAGCGGAATCATGCATAGTGGAATACAAGAAAAGCAAATAACAGTTGTATTATCTTTTTCAGCTTGAGGCGTTGCAGCTTGGGGCTTTTTGGCTTCAGGCAGACGCTTGCAGGCTTAGAGTAGTGAGTTTCAAGGTAGTGCCTTCCGCCCAAAATCGAGAACTCAACACTCAAAACTTAAAACTTACCGCTTGCCGCTTGCTATCCCTTCCCTACGTGCTGTCATGTCAGATTTATACATCTCCTGGTCAGAATATCACCAAAAAATTGAGCAACTTGCCGCCCAGGTGCATCAGTCCGAATGGAAGTTTAACCAGATTATTTGTTTAGCCAAAGGTGGGCTGCGGGTTGGCGATATCCTGGCACGCATCTTCGATCTGCCGCTGGCAATTTTGGCGACCTCTTCCTATGGCGGCATGGGTGGACAGGTGCGCGGCTCGATTACCATTTCGCGGGATCTGTCGATGACGACGGCTAATTTGGGCAGTCATGTGCTGCTAGTGGATGATCTGGTGGATTCGGGTATCACGCTGAAAAAGACGCTGGTGTGGCTCGATCGCCGCTATGGGTACTACGTAGAGGAAGTGCGTACAGGCGTACTCTGGTATAAGAATTGTTCTGTGATTACCCCAGATTATTACGTGGATTACCTGCCCGATAACCCGTGGATACACCAACCCTTTGAGCATTACGAGCAGATGAGTCCGGACGCGTTAGCAGCATCCCCATAGCAAAAGGATGAAGGCTAAAGGCTAAGAGATGAATCGAAGCCCTTGATCAAAGGATGTCTCAAGGTTTATGTCTGTCCTCACATTCGCTTCGACTGCTCTAGATATTGGTACACAGGACATGCAGGATGGCGCGATCGGGTGATGAAGTTTCAGTATTTCTGTCGATATAATAAGAAGACCATGTGTGAAGGTTCCTCTGCAAATGTACTGTGCAGTTTACAGGTAGGTTAAGTCCTTGCCCTCAGCCTGTCCGAGTTTAAAGTGACTTCAAGTTTTTCCGAGGTAGCAATGCGAGACTCTAGCGATCGCCGCCCAGTGACATCGATAGCCCATCCGTCCCACTTGAAGAAGCGTTTAGGCGGGTACTTAGTTGAGGCGGGCTTATTGACCCCGGCTCAAATTGATGTAGCGCTTAACGACCAGAAGTTGACAGGTATGCGCTTCGGTGAAATTTTGGCAGCGCGAGGCTGGGTGAAGCAGCAAACGATCGAGTATCTGATGCATAAGGTAGTGCTACCAGAGCAAAAAGACGTTAAGCAGCCTGCAACCCGGACAATAGGAGCATCACAGCAGAGTGGTGATGTGAGCGATCGTGCGACGGACGCGGTCTCCCCTCTTAGCCCCGAAGCGGGCAAGCAAGTGATTCGACGGGATGCACCGATCGCCAAGCCGCTTTCATCATCTAGCAAGCCTGATGGTGATGTGAGCTGGGTAGGTTAGACGTTGCCAGAAGGTTAGACGTTGCCAGAAGGTCAGGAGTTGCCAGAGGGTTAGGGGTTGCCAGAACAGAGCCAGAGCCAAAAAGGCAGCAGCAGCACCAGTCCTAAACAGCCCACTACCAGCGCTGTCACCGTCAATTCTTGGTCAAGCTCATACGCTTCGGCAAGCACTAACGTGGCAAAGGCAGGCGGCATAGCCATCTGTAGCACAATCGTGCGATAGACCAAACCGCTAAGACCCAATGCCCACAGCACCATCCCTAGCAGCAGTGGCACGAGCAGCATCTTGATGCCAACACTGAGTAACGCTGGCTTGACGTGCTTGAAAGACGATAGCTGGCTTAAGCGCATACCCATCAACACAAGCGATAGGGCAACTACGAACCAGGCAACACCTCGCAGGCTATTTTCTAACAGCGGTGGTATTGGAGCATCACGGTACGTTAACCCAAACCCAAAGCTCCACAGCGCGGGATTCTTGATCATTGTTGCAACCGCTTGCCAGGGGTGCCAGTGCCATTTGCTGTCTGACTTCGTTGCAGCCGTGGTCTTGCTACCAAAGTGAGCCGCGATCGCCACGCCCAAGCCATACGCCCCTGGCGTTGATCCCAGTAGATCGTAAAACAGCGTCCAGGCAAAATATTGCGGTCCTACTAGCGCCAGCGCCACAGGATAACCAATGTAACCCGTGTTGCCGAGCATGGATGCTAGCAGAAAGCTACCCTGAGTTTGGCGGCTGAACGAACGATCGCCTAAAAAAACATGACGCTGCGATCGCCGACCGAGCCACCACGCCAAGCCTGCACCCAGTAGTATGGCTGCCCAAGCCACGACCGGGGCGAGCCATAACGATGCCGTTAGCTGGGCGTGACGCAGAAAGGCAAAAATGCTGATCGGCACCCCCACCCAAAACAAACACTTTCCCAGCAAGGCAGGCACCGTTGCAGGCAGCAAGCGACCGCAGACCCAGCCCACGAGTGTCCAGCCTAGCAACGGCACATAAATCGTCAGCAGGTTGTCAACGGTCATGGTGATACCCATTTAGATTGAGCAGGCGACGCGCCTGTAAAAGCACAGCACGTCGATCGCCGATCCATGATTTCTTTGAGGCGATCGCACGAGCGGTGCTTTCGCTGTACTGTAAGAAGGCTGTAAAAATTGGCTCAGCTTTTGGCTTCGTGGCTTAAAACCGTTGTACAACAGGGGACTATTTCCCACTCCTCGCTTGAACCAACCGTTAAAGACACCTCCAGGAGATCTGACTCAGTTTACAATTCCTAGTAATCGCTATTGCTTGAGTGTAGGAGTTGAACGATTGGATAACGCTGGCAACCCCGAAAAGCCCTCCGAAATCACGCCCAAGTCACCTTTGCCCCTGGATGATATTCCTGTGGCGCAGCGCGAAGGGCAGGAGGTAGCCCCCAAGCCTCAGACAAACATCGTTTTGCTGATGGGTAGTTTAGCGGCTTTGGGCATTGCCGCACTCGCAGCAGGCGGTTTTATGGCGCTGCGTGTACAGCGATCGCAACCCGATACCCTGGCAATGGAAAGCCCTGCGCCCACCGCTCAACCCTCGCAGACAGGCGCACCATCTGCCGCACCCAATGCAGAGACGCTCTTGGGTCACTTTGCCTATCCCGCCGCACCACAGGCAGAACTGGCACCGATCGTCGCCGATGGCAGCATCAAAATGCGAAAAGCCGCCGCCAAAGCCTACCGAGAGATGACCGCCGCTGCCCAGCAAGAAGGAGTTAGCATCGTACCGATTTCAGGCTTTCGCACCCTTGAGGATCAAAGATATCTGTACTTTGACATAAAAGCCGATCGCAACCAGAATGCAACTGAACGCGCCAAGGTCAGCGCGCCTCCTGGCTACAGCGAACACCACACAGGCTATGCCGTGGATATTGGTGATGGCGACGCGCCTGCACTCAACCTGAGTCCCGATTTTGACAAAACAGCCGCCTACCGCTGGCTTAAGGACAACGCCAATCGCTACAGCTTTGAACTCTCCTTCACCAAAAACAATCGTCAGGGCGTGAGCTACGAACCCTGGCATTGGCGCTACGTTGGCGATATCCAAAGCCTCAAGACCTTCTACAAAGCGCGTGGGCAGAAGTAGTTGTTGATTATGCTACTGAGATAATTGATAGAGTCTTGATTAAAACCTTCTTTAGGCAAATTACAAGTAATTCACAATATGGGACTTTTAGAGCCGGAAATAAGATCCAAGTACAGTGCTATGGGATTGAATAAATCTCTCGATGAACAGATCCAAATTTACTTTGAATCTCAGTTGAGGGAGATGGGATGGCACTGGTTTCTTAATGGATGAGAGCATCAAAGCGACGAGACTCCAGGAGTTCATGCATTCCGATAGGACGCTTACACAACCCCATTGCCATCGCTGGAGTCGTTCGTTTGGCTAATCCCCAATGCGGACGCACCCAGTG
>JBGTJW010000616.1:0-3138 GCA_041744955.1 Stenomitos sp.
GACAGCATTTTGGGAGTTGGTGCCTTTGATCTCAGTCGCGCTCTGGACATTGACCCCAATTTCTTAGGGGAAGACGCTCACGAGCATGATGAAACAGTGGGATCGGTGGCGATCGCAGCATCGGGCACTTTAAACTTTGAGCGACTGAATACGTGGATCGGTGAACTGTTACGCAATCAGGGAGCAGACATTTTCCGGATGAAGGGCATTCTTAGCATTGATGGCGAGGACAATCGCTTTGTCTTCCAGGGTGTTCATATGCTGTTTGATGGCAGAGCCGATCGCCCCTGGAAGCCCAACGAAACGCGCAAGAATGAACTGGTCTTTATCGGTCGCAATCTGGATGAAGCGCAGTTAAAAGAAGGCTTCCGGGCGTGTTTGGTGTAGGGAGTGGGGAGTAGAAAATAGGGAATAGGAGCGGGGATGGCGAAGACGATCAGTCAGCAGGAGTTTAAGCAGGTTTGGCAGGGTGGGTTGTCGGATTATGTGACGGCGATCGCCTGGTCAACCGATGGTCGCTGTTTGGCGGCTTGTTCGGCGGCTGGAGAGGTGATCTTGCTTAGCCTGCCAGGTTGCCAATCTGCCTTCCTCCAGGGTGAAACGGGCTACTCCGTCGATTGCCTTGCGTTTTCCCATGATGGTCAGTTTTTGGCGATCGGGGGGCAAGATGGTCAGGTCAAAATCTGGTCACTTCAAGCGGGTGCGCCAGCACTCATCACCACGCTAGAAAACAAAGCCGTTTGGGTCGATCGCCTGTGCTGGAGTCCCACGACGCATGAGCTTGCCTTTAGCCTGGGCAAGTATGTTCAGATCTGGGATGCTGCGACTCAGAACGTTGTGGCAACCCTTCATTTCGAGGCTTCCACTGTTCTCGATCTGGATTGGCGCAGAGACGGCAAGTACCTCGCTCTGGCGGGCTATCAGGGGGCAAGAATCTGGAATGCAGAAGACTGGGATGCAGAAGAGGAAGCGTTAGATATTCCTTCTGCAACGGTGGCGATCGCCTGGTCGCCCGATAACCAGTTCATCGCTGAAGGGAATCTCGACAGCACTCTCAGCGTAATTGAGTGGGGCAATCCGGCTCCCTGGTTGATGCGGGGCTTTCCCGGTAAGGTGCGGCAACTGGCATGGTCTGAGGTTCCCGCCAGTAACGGTGTGCCGATGCTGGCATCCTGTAGTGGTGCAGCAGTGGTCGTATGGGAACGTGACCGCGACGAGCGCATTGGTTGGGCAAACCAGATTTTGGGCAATCATGAAGGGGTAGTGCAGGCGATCGCGTTTCAACCAGGTTCGCTCCTGCTGGCATCCGCAGCCGAGGACGGTTGGGTTGCCCTTTGGCACCAAGGCTCCCAATTGAGTCAAGCGTTAACAGGTGCCCCTAATGGCTTCTCCTGCCTTACCTGGCACCCCCAGGGACATCAACTCGCCGCTGGAGGACTGGATGGTGAGTTGTTGATCTGGTCACAAGCTTTACGAGGTCAGGGGTTTGGCAAACGATAAGCCCCTCGCTGCCAACTGGCTGTTCTGGTGCCCGCTGCACTAAAGCTGATCAACGCCTGCAAGGACAATTCTCCCTTTTCCAGGCAGTCTTGATTCGGAGTTCGGTGCTGGAGTACCTGTTACAGCCCTTTTCATTTGTGTGCCACACGCATTGCCTGTTTTGCCTGTATCCAGAGGCGTTACCGGTGTAGCACTCGTCTAAAAACCGCTGTAAGCGCAGTCAGCCTCCTGCTATTGCGTTAGATGCGTGCGCTTAGTGCTTTGGCTTGGCTTAATGTGGCTTCGGATTACAAATTGAATCTATACTGAGTTCAACTTTCAGACTTAGGAGTTTGCCTAGATGAATATTCGTTTAACCTTAAAGTTAATGAGCGTTCCCACGTTGATGGGTTCAATGCTAACCGTTGGACTCTTAACAGAATGGGCAACTGCGGCTGACACACGTTATGTCATGACCAGGACTACCAGCCAAGCTGCCTGTGAGGTGTCCTTTGACCATAAACTCGAACTATCAACCATTCGGCACCACAGTCGGGGTATTGCGATCGCATCGGCTTCTAGTGAGACTGCAATCCTGGACTTCAGCGCCGCAGAGAGCGATGCTGCTGCGGTGTTGTTTGGTTGTGATTGTCCTCCTTGTATTAACGCTTTACGGCAACTGCGAAAGCAGTCTTCGTTCAACCCTAGTAATGGGCATTGCTGGACTTCATTGCAACGCCGTGTATCGCCTCAAAGAATGCAAGAAGTACTCCAGAACTTAGACAGGAGGGAAGCTGACCAAGTCCGTTAAGCGGTCAGATTGCAGTCGAAAGCGGTCATAAATAAAGGCGAAATCGAAGCAATTGATCCCTCCGAACGCATCTACCGCACACCTCAAAAAGACTACACGCGCCAACTTATTTCAGCGATCCCTATCAGTGGTTTGGAACAGATACGCGATCGACCAGCAAACCGATCGTGGTCTCTCAGTTGGTTAGGCATTTATGTGAGGTGGTTGAAGCACAATGCAAAAAAAAGGATTTGGGCAATCGCAACCACCGCTACGAGATGCAAAGAAGTTCATGCTTGCCTTCAGGGAGCACTTGACTGAAGCTCAAGGAGATCGAACGCAAACCCATCAATTTTTTAAGTCAAATCTGGCAAGGTTAAATGAGTCCCTATTAGAGGCGTTGCCGCTTGTCTTCGCCACCTTGACCGCTGAGAAATTGCCAAATGATCGAAACACCATTGCCCAATTTTTTGAGGCTTTTGGTGGTTTAATTTATCAGTTCCCTTTGGGCGATCGACTACTAAATCTGGAGTTAAGCATCACCGCCTATCATCTTGCACTAAAAGTTTATACCCGCAAAGCTTTTCCAGAACAGTGGGCAGACCTGCAAAATAATCTGGGCAATGCCTACCGTGAGCGTATCCGTGGAGAGCGAGCAGAGAACTTAGAACAGGCGATCGCTGTTTACGAATTAGCTTTGGAGGTCTATACCCACAAAGCTTTTCCAGAACAGTGGGCAACGCTGCAAAACAATCTAGGAAATGCTTATAGCGATCGCATCCATGGAGAGCGGATAGAGAATTTAGAGCGGGCGATTACTGCCTACGAATTAGCTTTGCAGATCACAATCCGCGAGGTATTTCCAGAAG
>JBGTJW010000617.1:0-6518 GCA_041744955.1 Stenomitos sp.
GGTTTTCCACAGGTTTAAAGCTGGCTCAAAGAATCGACCCATCGCATTTTCTAGGCTTCTCCACATTTTCCACAGGCTCTACTACTACTGTTTAAATAAGAATTACTTAAGTCCGGATGGTAGAAATTAAACGCAAAAAGGTCAAAAAAACAGGCTGGATTGTTCAAAACAAGGGTGCTACCATACGCAGACAACGCTCTCAACCGCTACAGATAGCGTCTCACTTGCTAGTTCAGCACCAGTTCTCACCACAGTCGCTACTCTGCCCAGCTACACAGCCGCTCTCTCAACGCAAAGGTCACATCCCATGAAACTGGTTTGCTCTCAAAATAGCTTCAGCACCAACCTCACGCTGGTGAGCCGTGCCGTCTCGTCTCGCCCGAGTCATCCCATTCTGGCGAATATTCTTCTGGTCGCTGATCAAGAATTACAGCAAATCAAGCTCAGTGCGTTTGATCTCAGCCTCGGCATCCAAACCAGCTTTCCTGCCGATGTGATTACGGGTGGAACCCTGACCCTGCCTGCCAAGCTTTTGACCGATATTGTCTCTCGCTTACCCGATGGCGATATCACGCTAGAGAATGGGACGGAGGAGACCGCTGAAGCAAACTTTCTTACGACGCTCACCTGCGCTTCAGGACGCTACCAGATGCGCGGCATGGGTGCCGAGGTCTTTCCCGAACTGCCCGTTGTGGAAGCGGGGCAAGTCATGCAACTCTCGATCGAAAATCTGCTCGAAGGGTTGCGGAGTTCCTTATTTTCTGCCAGCAGCGATGAAACCAAACAAGTGCTAACGGGTGTACACCTGACAATGCAGCCTGATGGGTTGGAGTTTGCCGCAACAGACGGACATCGCCTCACTGTGGTGCAAACCATGAATGCAGAGGTCGCTGAGACTGGCGGTACTGCGAATGAAGCCGAAAACGCGCTGGATGTGACGATTCCAGCTAAGGCACTGCAAGAGTTGACCAAAATGCTCGAACGGCAAACGGGTAGTGATGTTGCCGTTCATTTTGACCAGAGCCAGGTTGTCTTTGAATGGACGGATCAGCGCCTCACTAGCCGCCTGCTCGAAGGGCAATACCCCAACTATCGTCAACTGGTGCCGCGTCAGTTTTCGCGCCAGATTACCGCTGAACGACGCTTGCTGCTGAGTGCACTGGAACGCATTGCCGTGCTGGCAGACCAGAAAAACAATATTGTCAAACTTACTCTGGATAGCACCAGCCAACTACTGTCGCTGTCGGTCGATGCCCAGGATGTGGGTAGCGGCAAAGAAACCATTCCCGCACAGATTACAGGCGATGACCTGGATGTTGCCTTTAATGTGAAATATCTGATGGATGGCTTGAAGACGATCGCCACGACCGAGATCCAAATCCAGTTGAATACGGCAACAAGTCCGGCGATCGTCACTCCTTTAGGCAGCATCAAGATGACGTACCTCGTCATGCCTGTCCAAGTAAGATCCTAACAATTTACACCCACAAATTAACTGCTCTGCCTAAAGGCTTTTACTGCTTGCGATCGCGATTCGATTGCTGCACACTTAGCCAGTCGATCGAAATTAATTCCCTTTACAAACTGGCTTTCACTAGCCTTCTGATAGTCTGTTAGAGCTAACTGATAAATGCTGATATCGCTATCTTCCCAAAACCAGACTTCCTGAACTCCTAACGCCCTGTAGCGTTTGAGCTTACTGGGTCCACCACTGGTAATAACTACCTCAATCGCTAAATCTGGAATAGGCTTTTTGGCACCAAAACAATAGGATTCATCTGCTTGCACGGATGCGATCGCTTCCTTTTCCTGAGAGAAAGAGCCAGTAGCAACAAATTCCAATCCCTGATTAAGCATATAATCTTCAACCAGGTAGCCAATATTGCCCTTCACAATTTCGTGTTCTGGCGAGGTAGACAAAATCTCTAACTCCCCCTCGTAATAGAACAGGCGAACGCCAGGTGAGCCAACGAACCCGCTTTGAATCGCCTTAAAGCTCTCCCAAGTAACGCCAGTCTGGATAAAGCGTTGTTCAAGGGGTTTGTCTAGAAGCTGGGTCATCATGATTGCCCTCTGCTGCCATTGTCTGCCTATAATTCACGACACACTCGATCTAACTATTACACTATCCTTGTCAAAGAGTTAGGTGTGAAAGAGGAACGACCAGAGAAAACTCTACGTTGTGATCATGTCTTCAAAGTGAAAGCGCTGAACAATAGACGTTTCAGCGATTCCACCCAAAATAATTGTGCAAGTGCATAGTTAAACGTTGCAGGAAGTTGTATGGTTCAAACTCCTACTCAACCGTTAACACTGGAAGAATTTCTGCAACTGTCAGAAACCAAGCCTGCCAGTGAATTTATCAACGGTCAAATGACACAAAAGCCCATGCCGCAAGGAGAACACAGCCTACTACAGGGTGAATTGGTAAGTCGAGTGAATGCGGTTGCCAAACCCGCTCAGGTGGCTTGTGCCTTTCCAGAATTGCGCTGTGTGTTTGGTGGGGCTGCGATCGTACCGGATATTACCGTATTTCGCTGGCAACGAATTCCACGTACACCATTCGGTAGAGTTGCCAATCGCTTTGAGATTCACCCGGATTGGGCGATCGAAGTTCTTTCCCCTGAGCAATCCCAGACTAAGGTGTTAGCCAACCTGCTGCATTGTGTGGAGCATGGCACGGAGCTAGGTTGGTTGCTTGATCCAGACAATGAAAGTGTCTTGGCAATTTTTCCAGAGGCGCGGGTAAAGCTTTATCAGGGAACAGAGCCATTGCCGCTACTAAAAGAGATTAACCTCACTCTCTCCGCCGCAGAAGTCTTTCACTGGCTGGCATTACCTGAATAAAAAAGGAGAGAGAGTTTAAAGAAATTGACGCATAGAATTCCCGACTGTTATGGCAAGGCAATCAGTACCGTACCAAGTCTTTGACAGAACCAGGGGTTTAAGCACTTTAAAGGGCATCCTACAGCCGATCATGCTGCTGCCAATGCTGATGAGAATCTAATCTGAAGGGCGATGTAGCCAGTTAAACACGCTCAACGAGGCAACTGTTCCGGCAAAATGAGCAGTTACTCCGGTTGTATTGGCGGCGGCTACGAAGACATCCAGCGATCGAATAATGCGATTAGGGTCATAAATGGCGACTCCTTGCGGCTGGGCGATTGACTTAGACAACAGCACTCCGATCGTCGCTCCCGTGCCCAACAGCATCAGCAACATACCAATTAACCCTGTAACGACTCCTAGCCAGAGAACGTGCATCACCTTCGCTCGTTGGGGATGAATCGCAGGGCTAGGATTGCGAAGTCGCTTACCAAAACGCATGAGGCGAAAGGCAAGATAGATCCCAAATAACAACACTAAGGCACCGCAAACCGCCCAAAAAACACCAACGCCTATACTTGAGGTGGGGCTTTGGGTTGTAGCAACACCGACTCCAGGAACGCCCGTCGTGGTTCCGATCGCCTGATTAAAACTCCGTCCTGAAACAGCCAGCAGTAACAGCACACCCGAAACCGCAGCCAGCCCAGCCTGGACGATTAAGCTTGACCAGCCAGCAATCTGTAAAACAGTCGCAATCTGCTCAAATTTGGCAGTTGAAGATGTTCGTTCGCTACTGGTTTGCATAGTGTCCTCAGGCAATCTGGTTACAGTCATTTGATGAGCGCATGACTTCATCACTCTGCTACCAGTGTACAAAGGAGGCTCATGCAATGCGTGTCTCCTCTGAAAGAGATGACGTGTAAAAAGTGGATGTTCTAACAAGGTTGTTGCTCTCGCCTCTGTCTTTGGATTGATACGCTTGAACTATTGCGAGAAAGTTCGTTCAGACTGTGGCACCGAATCGATCGCACTCTTACGCAACCATCTAGCGGCAACTCTAGAGAAAGTACGATCGGAAGCGGTAAGATCGCACACAGCTTAAAGATGCTTAAGCTCTTTCTTTGCTCAGCCGTAAGTAGCGATCAAAATAGCGATCAGTTGGTTACAGGCGGACAGGCGGACTTTTCTTTCACTTCACCCTCGGTTAACTATATAAATGACCGTTTCTCGCACGATTTGCCTGGGCTTTATCGCTGTCATCGCGATCGGTACTCTTTTGTTGGCGCTGCCATTCTCCATTAGCCAGAACAGTTGGGGTTGGGATCATCTACTGGTAGCGTTGTTCACCGCAACCTCTGCCGTTTGCGTGACGGGGCACATAGTAGTAGATACAGGTACGTATTTCTCACCCTTTGGGCAATTTTTGATCCTGGCGCTGATTCAGGTCGGTGGGTTGGGCTACATGACGGCGACGACGTTTCTGCTGTTGCTGGTGGGTCGTCGGTTTGGCTTACGAGACAAAATTGCGGTGCAGCAAGCCCTCGATCGCAGCGAGATGCAAGGCACAGCGCAGGTCATCCGCTCCATCATTGCGACCACCATGCTCTTTGAAATCACTGGCATTTTTTTGCTGCTGATTGTGTTTACACCAACGCATGGTCTGGGGCGGGGGCTGTGGCTGGCAACGTTTCACAGCATTAGCGCCTGGAATAATGCTGGCTTTAGTTTGTTTGCAGACAATCTAGTCGGTTATCAAGCGTCGCCGTTGTTGAATCTAGTTATTCCTGGGCTCATTATTTTTGGTGGGATCGGGTACGAGGCAATTTTTGAGATGTATACATGGCTGCGCGATCGCCTGCTTCGACGCTCCGGGCGGCTCGTATTCTCCCTCAATTTCAAAGTTGCGGTCAGCACTACAATCATCTTGCTAGTCGCTGGTACACTTGCCTTTTTTCTGGTCGAGATCCGCAATCCCAACACCCTCGGCTCCATGCCTTTTGGTACGCAGGTGTTAGCAGCCTGGTTTCAAGCGGTCACGCCTCGAACGGCTGGCTTCAACACGATCGATATCGGTAAGATGACCACGGCAGGCTTGTTTATCACGATCGCCCTGATGCTAATTGGCGGCAGTCCGGGTGGTACCGCAGGCGGCATCAAAACCACAACGCTACGAGTGCTCACAAGTTGTACAAAAGCCATCTTGCAAGGCAAGGAAGAAGTATCCCTTTATGAGCGGCAGATTCCCTTATCACTCATTCTCAAAGCAGTGGGTGTAGCGGTTGGTTCGCTAGTCACCGTCCTTGTGATGACGACACTGGTTGCCCTGTCCGATCCAGAGATCGACTTTATTCGGATTTTGTATGAGGTTGTTTCGGCTTTTGCCACTGTCGGGCTTTCGACGGGGATCACAGCAGGGCTTTCGACGTTTGGTAAGTTAATGATCGTGATCACGATGTACATCGGTCGGGTTGGCGTTTTGCTCCTGATGGGCGCACTCCTTGGCGACCCCAGCCCTAGCGTCGTACGGTATCCAGAAGAAAACTTACTGGTGGGTTAACTCGTTGTGAAACCCGATCCTTTAAAAGCGGTGTATCGTTACGCTTCTTGATAGGCTAGAGAATCTGAGTTGCTACTTCTTGGTCGAGTCTCGGTGATGGCTGCTACTGACTACGTGAACCAAGCCTGTCGATGCAAACTGAGATAAGTTCGATCGGTTGCCGCTGGTATGGCGTTCGGCTCAGTCGCTACGTCCGGTTACGATGTGCCAAAAAGTACTACGCCTGAGCACATACACAAAATTTGGAGCTAACCGCTCGGAGTTCGCCTGTGAACCTGACATTCTTGAGTTTTTTTCGTAGCTTGAAACCTGATCAAAACAAGCACTATGCCGTCATTGGCTTAGGGCGCTTTGGACGAGCCGTTTGTCATACGTTGCACGATTTGGGCTATGAGGTAATGGGCGTTGATTCAGATGAAAAGCGCGTTGCCCAGGCGCTAGCCGATCGCATTGCGGTGCGGGCTGTACAGCTAGATTCTACCGATCCGGCTGCTCTGCTGGAGGCTGGCATTTGCGAAATTGATACGGTGATTGTGGCGATCGGCAACTATGTCGAAGAAAGCGTAATTACCACACTCAATCTCAAAGAAGCTGGCGTTGCTCATGTCGTTGCCAAAGCCTCCTCCCAAATTCACGAAAAGCTGCTGAAAAAGGTTGGGGCCGATCATGTCGTTTTCCCGGAACATGAGATGGGTTGTTCGTTAGCCCGCGCCCTTACTCGTCCCAGCATTTTAGAGCGCTTTGAACTTGATCCAGACAACAGTATTGTGGAGCTTTTGGTGCCTGAAGCGTTTAATGGCAAAACGATCGCCGAACTCAAGCTGCGCTCTCACTATGGTCTAAACTTGCTTGCCGTAAGCCAGGACGACAAGTTTGAGATTAACCCTAACCCCAACACCACGCTGCACACGGGGTCGGCGATGGTTGTCATTGGCTGCAACAAAAATATTGACCGACTACCGCTTTAAGCTACCTTGAGCGATCGTTGACTGAAAGAGCTTTCTCACAAACCAAAGACCCGCAGAGGCAGTAACAGGCACTGGTCGTTTAATTAGTGATAGTTAGAATAGAAGGTAGTGAAACAGTTCTAGCCATGCGATGCCCTCAATGCCAAAGCTAGCCGATGATCAAAAAC
>JBGTJW010000618.1:0-1938 GCA_041744955.1 Stenomitos sp.
GAATTTTGATCTCAACTGTGACAAAATCTGTATCTCTGGCAGTTATTGAGGCTGGCATCCCCTAATCTTCCTTGTCTCCTAATAGCCCTAATAAAAGGATAACAGCTCTACTGACATACATCAGATTTTGGTCACACCCTGCTGATCAAGTGTGGCAAGTTCCGGCTCCCCAGCCAGCGGCAGTTGTACCAGCCAGGGTGGGAGTGGAAAGTCATGGTAGTCGATGTCGGTGAGATGGAAATTGAACGCCCCCAAAAAAACAGAAACGCTATTACAGCGGCAAACAGAAGTGTCATACGCTGAAAGCCCAACTGTTAGTGGAGTTGGAAACGGGGCAAATCGTTTGTACTGCTGTGGACAGCGGCAAAACCCATGACTTTAAGCTGCTTAAGCGCAGCCGTTTACCGTTTGTCTCATCGCAATTGTGTTTAGCCGACCGAGGCTATCAAGGCTTTGCCAAACGACATTCGGGAGCGTGTACTCCCACCAAAAAGCCCCGCAAGCAGCCCTTGCCAAAAGAGGAGAAGCAGCATAACCGGGCATTGGCACGGCTCCGGGTGCGAGTCGAGCATGTGATTCGCCGCTTCAAAATCTTCCGCATCTTCTCAGGGCGTTATCGCAATCGAAGACGACGGTTTGGCTTACGCTTAAATCTCATCGCTGGGCTACTCAACTACGAACTGGCACATGCTTCTTGATTCGTGCAGGAGGTCTATAGTACAGGGCGCTGGAACGGCAGGACTGAAAAGCGGTGTGAGCATCTGCGCTCATCCGCTCGATTAATGCAGCATCCTGCAAATCATGAATAATGTTGCCATTGGGATACCGGTAGTCTTTTTTAGCAAAGGATGGGGAAAATCAGTACATAATCTGTGTGCTTCTACAAGCGGTAACTTCACCAATGCCGCTACTGGCTTTACTGATCGGTGATGATTTTATTCTCCACGTTCAACAGGGTCGTTTTTTTTGCTGCAAAGGTTAGTTTGAATTGAAAAAGCATGCCGTCGGAAACTTCAATTCGCTGCCTATCCACTCATCGGTTTTCTATTGGTGCGATCGACTTGATTAGTTCACTGTGTAGCCGCCATCGATCACCAAAGGTTGTCCCGTAATTTAGCTAGCATCATCAGAGCACAGAAAAACGACCGCTTGAGCAATCTCTTCTGCCTGACCCATACGACCCATCGGCACTGTAGCCGCTAAATCATCACCCGTGCCGCCTCCCTGGTCAACGAGGCGATCGATCATATCAGTCGCGATGATCCCAGGATTCACTGCATTGATCCGGATGCCCTGCTTGGCATAGTCCAGCGCTGCCGATTTAGTTAATCCCATGACCGCGTGTTTGCTGGCGATGTATGGAGACACCCCTGGAAACGCAATCAGCCCTCCCATCGACGAGTTATTCACAATCACGCCTGATCCTTGGGTCAGCATCTGTTGAATCTCGTACTTCATGCACAGAAATAGCCCCCGCACAGTGATGGACATCAGCTTGTCAAAATCTTCAATCGACTGTTCGTGCAGCGGTTTGGGCTGAGGATCGATGCCTGCATTGTTAAACGCGCAATCTAGTTTGCCGTAAGTCGCAATCGTTTTCTGCACCAGTGTTTTGACATCCGCTTCACTCGATACGTCCGATCGCACAAACAAGCACTCAGCTCCAGCATCACGAATCAGCGCGGCGGTTGCCTCTCCTTCTTGCTCGCGTCTGCCTGAAAAAACAACCTTTGCACCAGCGGTTCCCAGCGCTAGAGCAGCCGCTTTACCAATTCCTGACGTGGCTCCAGTGACTAAAGCTACTTTGTTCCCAAGTGTCGCCATGCTTACCTCTTTTTCAAAGTTTATGAGTTGGTTGTGTCGCAAATAGTTTTTATCAACAAATGACCTGTGTCAATCGCGTTTTGACATAACCGGAGCGCGGGCTGGCGATATAGG
>JBGTJW010000619.1:0-7500 GCA_041744955.1 Stenomitos sp.
TTATGATCGATGACTTTCAGCTTCTCAGAAAGTGGCATCGAAACGCTTCCCCAAGTTTCAATTAGGTGTTTAATCTCATTGAGCGTGAATCCTAGAGACTTGCCTTGCGTAATCATTACAACTCGTTCCAATATCTCTGAACTGAACTCCATATAAGTTCGCGTCCCTGCTTGTCGTGCTTGCGCTGCGATCAGTCCCATTTTTTCGTAAAAACGAATCGTGTCTTTTGACAACCCTGTTTTCTTAGACAATTCACCGATCAGCATGGCAGCAACCTAAATCTCCTAAAACCCTCTTGACTGTAGAGTATACTCCATAGTTTACGCTGCTTGCTATCAAGATCTAGATTGCTGGGAGTGATATCAAGCATGAGCAAAACAGTTTTGATCACCGGTGCTTCCAGTGGCATTGGCGAGGCAACTGCGCAGTACTTCCTTGAGAAAGGCTGGAATGTAGCAGCCACGATGCGGTCGCCAATCAAGGCAGGCGAGTGGACAACAGCGGAGAATGTCATCTGTCCGCGTCTGGATGTCACATTGCCTGAGACGATCGAGAATGCAGTTCGTGAGACGATCGAGCGTTTTGGACGGATTGATGTACTCGTCAATAATGCTGGCTATGCGCTCATGGGACCACTCGAAGGCGTGACACCTGAGCAATTAGAGCACCAATTTCAAACCAATGTCTTTGGCTTAGTATCCACGATTCAAACAGTGCTGCCGATTCTGCGCCAACAAGGAAGAGGCACAATTGTCAACATTGCTTCCGTTGGGGGTCGCCTTGCCTTTCCTCTGACTTCCTCTTACCATGCCACTAAATGGGCTGTAGAGGGTCTTTCAGAGTCCATACGCTATGAATTGCGTCGTTTCAATATTCAAGTCAAGATTATTGAGCCAGGTGGGATTAAAACAAATTTCATCGACCGTGGTACAGCCTGGGCAAGTCACCCACATTACACCGATTTAGTTGAGCGAGTGAAACAGTTTAGTGAGGGATTGAATGATTCGCTGCCAGGACCCGAAGGAGTCGCTAAAACTATTTATCGTGCAGCAAAAGATCGCTCAGAGAGGTTGCGATATTCTCCACACGGCGAAGCCTTCCTGCTCATGCACGCTATTCTTCCTGATTCATTATGGCGATCTCTAGTTACACATATGATGTTTGGAAGCAAGAAGTAAATCTCGCATAATCAAACGCTGCATAACAACCCGCTTGCACCCCACCGTATCAAGGCTGTTGGGTAAGTCCGAGGGGTTACTAGAGGCAGGTGCAGCGGAATGTTATGCGGTAACTAAGGGAGGATGACCTTGAATGCAGAGTAAGAACCTATATTTCGAGCCGCTCACTGCCACTCATGCCGACGATCTCTTCTCCATTTTGACCGCACCCTCCGTCCTCGCCTTTATCGATCCAACTGGGAAGCCACCAACGCTAGAGAAACTCAGGGAGGAGTACGCTGCCCGTGCAAGTGGACCAGTAAACTCGACGACTCCTGCCGAGCGATGGTTCAACATGGCGATACGGTTGAAGGCCCCTTCCTCTCCAGTGATTGGTCGCCTTGAAGCGACAGGGTACGGCGAGTGGGGCGAGGTCGCATACTTAATTGGTGAAGCTTGGTGGGGGAAAGGATTAGCATTCGAAGCGATGCTCTGGTGGCATGCTTACCTCGCCGCTGCTGTACCAGGCACCCAATGGTGGGCTACGGTGCATCCAGCAAACCAAAGAAGCATCCGTCTCCTGACACGTCTTGGGTACGAGGAGGTGGACTCGATCAAGCGTCCGAAACTCTACTCCTATGATTCAGGAGATTGCTGCTTTGTCCGATCTGCTGATCTAAAGGGGCGTACCGCATAACAACCGCGTTGCACCGGAACTACTAATATGGATGACTGTGTGAGCAAGGAGTTGTCAAACGACCCGGACGAAGACGACCACGTTTGCGTCCAGAGCGTGTGGCAGGAAGCAAAGGCTATACGGGGCGATGGATTCGGGACTACTTACACCAATGTGGCATCGGAGCCATTATCCTACGGCTCACCAATGAGCCCCGACGAGGCACACGCTTTGACCGTGCCTTCAATCTTTTGAAACAGTTTCGACGCATTGCCATACGTTATGAGAAACGGGCAGTCAATTGTTTAGCCATGCTCACCATTACTGCTATCCTCCTTTGGCTTTAGGGGTTTTAAAACACGCCCTAGGGCTTTAAAAAGAAAACACAGTTCTTATGGTTCCGGTGATGATCGGACCATTGCTACCCTGATTACCAGCATCTGTAATCACTTGAACTAATGGTGTGATGCGAATATTCTCATTGAGAGGAAGGTTGTAGAATGCTTCAAAATTCGTCTGAGTTGCGTTCCCGACATTACTCTCAATCAGTGGCTGACCCACCGCAATGCCGGCTAATGCACCCGGCATGAACAAATCTCGAAAGGCAACTCCTGCCATCCAATATTGGGGGTTAAGGTTTCCGACGGTGGTGTTCAGGTAAGTTCCGTTGCCGTATCGGCCAAACAAAGCAACCTGTTTTGATAGCGATACCTCAACGTTTGCCCCAAACACATCAAACCGACTTTCCAAAAATTTTCCACCACTATATTGAAGCCGGAGCGTGAACGCCCTAGAGGGAGCGTACTCCAACTCAACAATTCCCAGATAGGGATCGCCAAACAAGCCATTACTGCCACCACGATTAGGGAACAGCAAGGCAGGGGCTTGAGGACCTTCAATATACCGCTGACCATTTGTGTTGAAACTGGCAGCGTTACCCGCTACGTAAACTGCTCGTAGTTTGAAAGCACTTCTCTCTGGATGCCAATCGAGTACTGCGCCTGCTCCAACCGAGCGGGGAAACAGCGGAAAGTTGTTGATCAAAGCTTGAGTTGAAAAGTCAAGAAAGCTGGTGTTCGCATACCTATTGCGGTCGACATAATCCGTGGCAACAATTTGAGGACCCAACGTCACAGTGACATCCCTAATAGGAGTAAAGGTGTAGAACAAGCGACCAAGGGCGAACTGAGGGCGACCCGGAACCGAAAAGTCGAGCACACTCCCAAAGTTCGGCTCCAAGAACCCAGCGGCGTTGTCGTTGGCACCCTCGCTCCCAGCAGTCAGGCGCACCTGCAATTGGTCGGTGCCCTGAAAACTGGTGCTGAAGAATAGGGACGTTCGGTAAATGACAGTAGTATTAGGATCTCTCTCTGCAACGATCGCACCCGTAGGCGCAAGAATCCGATCGCCACTAAAACTACCGCCAGTCACAGCAGCAATCACTTGTCCAGTTAACTTCGTTGTGGTGGAGAACTGACGGGCTTCTAGTCCTGCTGTCCGCGTTTCCAACGTTTCAACTCGCCCTCGCAGCGTTGCCAATTCCGCCGCAAATTCCTCCTGCAATCGCTGGAATACAGCCAGATCTTCGCGGGAGACCAGGCTTTGAGTCTTAGTTGCCAGCAACTCGCTAACGCGCTCTAAGCAAGTATTCAACCCAGCCGCGAACTCGTAGCGAGTAAGGGTGTGACTGCCGCGAAAAGTTTGTTCGCGAAGCGTGCCTGAAAGGCTTTCGGAATAGCCTGCAATGCAGCCATACCGCTCTACCAGGGACTGGAGCGCCAAAAAGACCCAAGCAGTCGGTTGTACATCGGCGAGTTGTGAAACTGAGGTGACCTGAAAGACATCCGTTGATGGAGCTTCCACCTGATCCAGCGGTTCACTTGCCGCTGCGGGTAGTGCAGCTAGCATAAGGCTGACTTGCGTCACAGCGCTAAAGATACCAGAGCTGCTGACGATCGACCAACGAATATCTGAAAACAATAAGCTTAGCCAGCACCAGAAGCTCATACCGTTACACCACTTGCAAAACAAACTTGCCACGCCGACGCTGGTTTTGCAGCGCATCATGTACCTCTGCGGCTTTTGCCAGCGGCAAGGGTTCTACTGTAGGCGGCTGAATCTTTCCCTGGTCGATCAGTTGTCCAATCTGTTGCAGTTGAGCCAGATCTTTCGGTTCAGCAAAGATGGGAACGCCGCGAATTTCTGGATTGGGCGATTCAACGGGTTCTGCCGCTCCTTCCGTTGAAACTAGAATTCCACCCGATTTCAGCACTTGCCAGGAGCGTGTTCGCGTCTCTTTGCCGATTGTATCCAGCACCACATCAACGTTAGAAACTTTGTCTTCAAAGCGCTCTGTTTTGTAGTTGATTGCTTGATCAACTCCCAATTGTTGAATCAATTCAATGTGATTGGTTGATGCTGTACCGATCGCGGTGGCACCTTTCCATTTAGCAAACTGGACGGCGAAACTGCCCACTCCACCAGATGCGCCATGAATCAAAATGGTTTGTCCGGCTTGCAGTTGCGCTAAGTCAAATAAGGCTTGCCAAGCTGTGAGAGAAATACTGGCAATGCCAGCCGCCGTGACGAAATCTAGAGCGGCAGGTTTTGGAGCAACGATCGCGGCTTGAGCAACCACGTATTCTGCGTAGGCACCTAATTGATTTAAGGGCAGCATGGCAAACACTGGCTCTCCAGGTTTCAGAGTAGTGACATTTGCTCCGATCGCTTCAATCACACCTGCCACGTCATAGCCTAAGATCAGCGGCATGGGAAAGGGAAACTTATCTTGCAAGTAACCCTGACGAATTTTCCAATCGGCAGGATTTACGCCTGCGGCATGAACTCGAATCAAGACTTCATCGGCTTTGGGTTCTGGTCGCGCTGCATCTTCATAGACCAGGACATCAGGGTTGCCATACGTATGGATTTGAACTGCTTTCATTTCATTCGTCATTTTTGTTAGTTGAATAAGTTAATCAAAGCGATCGCTACATTTCATCGGTATTGATTGGCTGATTCTGCCTGATTCGCAAACCAGTAACCTGCTAGCGCGATCGCAATGGTAACTACAGCTGCCATCACGTTCGGATAAATCGAGATACCGCCAACTTGAGGTGCAGTCACGTTGCCCAAAACCGGATCATTGAGAAACCCATAAGAGGTTCCGGGCAGCAGACCAGAGGCGATTAGCCCGATCCAAAATGCAGAGCCAAGAAACGCGGCAAGTCCCATCGAAAAGCGATCGCTTACAGGACGAATTTTTAGAATGGCTAACGCGGCAAGTCCCAGAGAAGTAGCCGCAAAAAATGACATCGCGCAATGCAGTTTTGCGTGAGGCAACCAGGCAGGATTATTCATGTGTGCATTCGTCAGAAAAACGGCATCGGTGACGATCGGAATGATCAAGGTTGAAAGGGCAGCCACAGCCAGCAACCCTTTAGCAAGTCGTTTCTTAGACATAGCAGCATTCTTCAGTTCAGTGCTTAGATTCTGACATGCTACTAACGCAATTTCTAAGGAAACAGTAGCACTGACATCTGATTAACAACCGGGATGCCTGCGCTATGTTTACCTTTAATTGAACCCAGTTACTTAGTTGTGCCAATGGGCTGACTCTGCATCGACTTCCAGGTGTTTTGGGTGATTTCTAGCATTCCCCACTGTGGTAGATGCTGCTGGTAAATTTCGAGCAAACCTTTAGCGGTGCGTTCGATCGCCCAATCCTGTTGTAGTTCACAGGCGACGCTGAGCCAATTGGAAACCTTAACTCCAGCCTGCGTTAAGTTAGCGATCGAGGCGTGCAACACCATTTCGGAATAATTGCCCGACGCATCCATTACCAAGCGCACGTCGTAACCCTCGTCTGCCATTGTTTTAGCCGGAATCCCGATGCAGAAATCAGCCGTGATTCCGGCGGCGATGACTTTCTTGCGACCCGTTGCCTCGATCGCGCCCCGGATGAGATCGTCGTGCCATGAGTTGATTTTGGTGCGATAAATCGGCTCAACATCAGGAAAGAGTTCTCGAATTTCTGGGATGATTGGACCGAGAGGACCCATTGGACCCATTGCTGCTGCTGTCAAAACAACCGGAATGTTGTGTAGCTTCAAAACCTTTGCCAGGGCAATGGAATTGTTTCTCAAATGCACCGGATCGATATCTCCGGTAAACAGCATCAACCCTGCCTGATGATCAACTAATAAAGCACAAGCGTTATCTGCCGAAAGCATTTCATAGGTCATTGCTGTATCTCCTTGCCTTGGCGGTTGTGAAATTGCAACTGAGCAACAGCTTAATCGGATACTCTCGATCTGTCGCTAGTCTTGCGGTTGGAATGCTTAGGTTATAAGTTGAGTCCACTGATTAACGAAAGTTATGAATGTATTCCTAACTTTCGTTGAGTTCAGTTTAAGCCGAAGCTTGTATAGTACTGATTGCGCCCAATCCCGAACTTTCAGGAAAACCCTGTTGTGAATGAGCAAAAAATATGGCGCAATTTGTAAATCGATGGCGCAATTGGTTCATGTGAATCTACGTAAGCATTCCAGCCTCTAACAGTCTGGGATGAGCTGTGTCTAAGCGGTAGTCGCTAGAAGTGGGTTGAAAGCTTAAAACACTTGCGTATTCTGGCTTCGCAAAATCGTGCCACTCTTCCGCAAATTGTGCCAAATCTTTGCTTATTCACATAATTTGTGTTCAGCGTATAAACCAAATCACCAACCAAAGGACAACCGTCATGCAGTATTTCACACTAGGGAATACCGGACTCAAAGTCAGCCGTCTCGCCCTTGGTACTATGACCTTCGGTGATGATTGGGGATGGGGCTCAGATGCCGCCCAGTCCCGCCAGATTTTTGATGCCTATTTGGAGGCAGGCGGTAATTTCATCGACACCGCCGACCTTTACACCAACGGTAATAGTGAACGTATGCTCGGTCAGTTCATCACCGATTCCAAATCACGGGACAAGTCCGTGATCGCGACTAAATTCAGCTATAATGGGCAGCCCGGTAATCCCAATAGTGGCGGCAATGGGCGCAAGAATATACTACGTGCAGTGGAAGGTTCTCTCCAACGGCTGAACACGGATTACATTGACCTGTACCTCCTCCACACATGGGATCGCGTCACCCCCGCTGAAGAGGTGGTGCGTACTCTCGATGATCTCGTGCGTTCAGGCAAAGTGCGTTATGTGGGCATTTCCGATGCGCCTGCTTGGTACATCGCGCAAGCGCAGACAATTGCCAAAGAACGTGGGTTGGAAAGCTTCGCTACGGCTCAGCTTGAGTATTCACTCGTTGAACGAAACATTGAGCATGAATTTACCACTCTGGCCCAAACCCTTGGTACCAGCATCATGGTCTGGTCACCTTTGGCGAGTGGTCTGCTCTCCGGCAAATACAAACCCTCACAGCAAGGCGCTACAGGCGCAGGAAGGCTAGCCACGGTCGCGGGTTCTGGCAACTCTGCCTTCGATAAATTCAACGAGCGTAATTTCCGTATCGTGACCGAACTAGAAGAGGTTGCAGGCAAAATTGGTCGGAGTATGGCGCAAGTCGCCGTTAAGAGTTATTGTCAATTCTGGTGTACGAAGAAGAATTAAGCAGCGTCCTTGCTGGTGACTAAATCGGACTGTTGATCGGCACGAATCCCATCTTTGAACTT
>JBGTJW010000620.1:0-2755 GCA_041744955.1 Stenomitos sp.
TTCGCCGCAAATACCCGTCCCTGATTTTCGGTCGCAATTTTTTCCATCCAAAGGGCGGTTTCAGAGCTACCCAGCAGGGGAAAGTTCAATGAGGAACAAAATTGAGCAGGTAACCAGACCGAGAGCGATCGCCCAAAACCAAACAGAATTTTGCTCAAACCTGCTCCAATAAATCCAGCTAACATCCCGTATACCCTGCGCTTTGGACCACCCCAAGCACTCAGTATGATGGCACCGATGACTCCACCCAGACCCGCCGCCGATGCGGTACTGGCAAGTACATGAGCACTGCCATCTGAAAGGGCCAGAATCATCGGGTCGTAAACTGCCCCGCCAAAGTCGTGGAAAAACCAGAACAAGGCTGTGATCAGGAGCAGTAGTCTTAAACTGGGCTGCCGCCAGACTTCTCGAAAGCCAAAGGTCAGTTGAGCCAGCAGGGGTTCCGATTGAATCTCCGTTGGCGATGGTGGTTGGGGAATCGTAACAACCAGGAGGGTGGTAATAGCAATGCCAAACGTAGTGAGATCAATCACCACAATGCCGGACAAACCAATCAACGGAAAGAGTAATCCTGCAAGGGCAGGGGCGATAATTGCCGATCCGTAATGCACTACAGAGTCCATGCTGTTAGCGCGGGTATAGTGCTGACGGGGCACGATCAGGGTTACGGAGGTCTGGTAGGCTAAACGCTGAATCTGCCCGAACCCACCATTGAGGGTTGCCGCTAAATACAGGTGCCAAATTTGTAGAGTCCCGGTTAAATATAGTAGCCCGATCGCAATCGTGGAAAGGGCGGCAATGCTATCTCCCAACATCATCAGGTGCTTGCGGTTCAGGCGATCAACGAGCAAACCCGCAAAAAGAGTGATTGGGATACGGGGTAATTGTCCAAAAAAGCTGATTAATGCCAGAGCCGTCGCGGAAACCGTCGCTTCCCACGCCCAGAGAGTCAGAGCAAATTCGGTCATGTAGGTGCCGATCGTCGAGACAAGTTGCCCCAACCAGATGATAGTAAACGTACGCACAGATTTTCTGTTTAGTTCTCATTTGTTGGAGTTGGACTCAAAGGTGGAATCCGGGCAATGATGTCTGTTTGCAACACCTCCGGAAACTGTTTCCAGGGAATGGTTCCATCCTTACTATTTAGATAAAGTTGGCTTAATTCCAGGACTGCTGCCGCCGTCTGCTCAACCGCATCTACAACCGGAACGCTGGCAAGCATATAGGTTGATTTCTGGGGTGAGGATAGAGCGATCACACAGGGATGATCACACGTCCACAAGCATTCCACAGGCTGGATTTCTAATGCTGAAAGCAGTAGCCAGGTTGGATGCAAAGCCTGGAGGTGTGTCAGTAATTTTGCACCCTCAGACGGCTGCTCTGATGATGCGTCAGTATGGTCAAAACGGCAAGCTTGACAAACAAATAGAATGGCTTTTGACATGATTTTTTGTGCGTCCAGAAGGTTGAAGTAGGAGAGGTGATTCAGGGTATCAGGTTATGCAGCACGGTTGTTCTCCCTGCCAAGATGCTTGAAGACATCATCCAGAATGGCATTTGCTGAAAGAATATTGCCAAACACCCAGTAGCCTGAATCGACAATGTAAACACGATGGTTTTTAACTGCGTTTAGCGTTTGCCATAGGGGACTATTTGCATAGATTTGAAAGTTTTTATCTGCACCCGGATCGAGTGCTACAAAAATTGCATCTGCATCCAGCAAATCTACTCGTTCTAAACTAACTGATACGTAGGTTTCATCGGTTCCTTTTAGTTGCCGTTGCACCGCAGGAAGGGAGATAAACTGCAAGTCTTCAATCACGCTACCGGGAAAAGATAGATGGTTCATAAATTGTGTGAACTCCAGCGTTGTGTAAAAGCGCATGATGGAAACCTTTGTCTCACTGAGCTTTTTCCCAAACGTGGCTTTTAAGGCTTTGATTCTCTGTTGGTAAGCCTCTAATAACGCTTCAGCCTCTTGCCTTTTGTTTAAGACATCTCCGAACTCCTGGAATGTTCTTTCCCACTCAGCATGACGGGAATTCATCGAAACCGTCGGCGCTATATGTGAAAACAATTTATAGTTCTGAGGAGCGATATACATTCCAATGATTAAATCGGGTTTGAGTCTCACGATCGCTTCCAGGTTGGGCTGTCCTTCTTTGCCTAAATTGGTGACCGCTTTGATTTTTTGATTCAGTATGGTGGTTTTGTTCGCAATCCGGTTGGAGGATGTAGCGGCGATCGGATGAACTCCCAGCGCCACTAAAATCTCTAAGCTTTCCTGATCCATCACAATGACGCGTTGGGGATAAAGTGGAATGCAACTTTCCCCTAATTCATGCTGAACCGTGCGGCAGGTGAGTGGCATTGCCTCTGGGAGTTGTGCGTGCGATCGCTGGGACAGAGCATGACAACTCTGGAGTAAGACGACCATTAGAGTTCCGACTAAAAATAGTTGGAGGCATTGCCACCAAGCTTTACGGCTCATGCTTAAAATGTCCAAGAAATCGTTCCTCTAACCGTAAAAGGCGCACCGTAATAGACTCTTAGAGGACTTTCCGCCGTTTCAAAGTAGCCAACGTCAAACAAATTCTCAAGATTTAAACCAAGCCGAAAATTGTCGCGACGATAGAACAGCGTTGCATCTGTGCGGGTGTAACTGGGCACTTGAAATGAATTATCCAAATCACCCTGACGTTTGCCAACATAAAAGATTCCTAAGCCAAAGCCTAGACCTCGCAGAGAACCTGTC
>JBGTJW010000621.1:0-4185 GCA_041744955.1 Stenomitos sp.
CCAACGAATTCAAGCTGATGTTGGATGATTTAATGACTGTTCAGGGACTTAATCTCGAAACTTTTGCTCTTGCACAAGAAAATGCAATTAAACAAGATATCTCATTTTTGAATCAAAAAACTAATTGGGATGCGCGCTTAATCGCCACTGCCGCTACTGCTGCAAAAGTGAGTGCTGCAACAGGTATTTCCCATGATGCCTTATATGGCGTTTTCCGTGCCGGATTGCCGGATGATACCGAGGCATTGGCGATGGTAAGCACCGACGCATTCGCAACGGCTCTGACACGGGCAAAGGATGCTGGAGTAGTAGCACTTGATGACACACAGACGAATGTCACCAAAGCTGCTTTTGAGGTTTTTAAGTTTGATACGCTGCGAAAATTGATCGTGCCGGGGACATTATCAAGTGTTAGCGACATGATTGCAAAGATAGGCATTGCATCCGATCTCAAATCGATATTTGAGAAATTGGTAGTTATGCATGATGGGGACCCCGCTTCATTGTGGCAAGAGGCGAAGGACCAAGGCATTCCCGCTGCATCGATTAACAATCTCCAGCTACAAGGTAAGCTAGCTTACCTAACATTGAACAATGCGCCTTTAACGGAGGCTTTGCAGATCGAGATCACCTCTCAGGAAAATCTATCGCAATTGGTTGACAAGGATTTGTATCGTAAAGAGGAATGGGTAACTAGACTGAATATTTTGGCGGGTAATGATGCTGCGAAATTAGCTCAGTTGATTCCGTCAGCCTACACTCAAAAAGAGCTAAATGATCGCCTTGATGCTTATGCAGAAGACTCAGCGAACAAAGTACGGCAAAGTTTTCCCACGCATGTCGTCAATCGAATGTTGGAAAAGGATGAATTAACACTGGGTGCTCAGCACGCTGAGATGAAAGCACCAGTGCAAACTTTTTTGAAGAATGCTGTAGCCATTGGTTTTCAACTGGGAAGTACACCAGTAGATCAATTCTTAAAGCAACACGGCGAAACTGTCTTTGCTGGAGTTCCTGAAGACAGTAAACCTCTTGCTGAGGCAGGCGCAAAACTGTTGACACGCGTTTATCAAATGACGCCGGACGACGAGTCTATGATAACTCTGCTTGGGCTTGGGTTTACCTCTGCTCGACAAGTTACTACTATTGCGAAAGCTGAATTTGTAGATCGTTATTGGGAGAGGTTTGGCTCTCGCAAGGTGACCGAGAAAGTGTGGGACAAAAGTGAGCAAATTACATCTGTCACCTTCAACATCTACAGCCTGGGGAAAAAGATCAGCAGTACACCGCCCATACAAGCCATTTCAGGATCGCCAGAAAGGCATCGTGAAGATAAAGACAAACTAAATGCCTTACTTAAAGAGTATCCAACGATGGAATCGCTATTTGGTTCGTTAGACTTCTGTGAATGCGAACATTGCCGTTCAGTGCTCAGCCCTGCTGCCTATCTAGTTGATTTATTGAGATTTATCGATCCACCCGAACAGGACTGGGAACATACATTGAAGGATTGGAAGGATAAGCACAATCAAAGAGAATATACAAAAGCACCCTACAATTATCTGAAGCCTTATGACGCGCTGATTCAGCGTCGTCCGGATTTGCCGTACCTGCCGCTGACCTGCGAAAACACCAATACGGCACTCCCTTATATCGATCTAGTCAATGAGATTCTGGAATATTTTGTTGCCAACAAACAGTTGGATGCTGAGGCCGCTTACGATACAGGCGAAGCCACCTCAGCTGAATTAATGGCGGAACCCCACAATATTATCCCCACAGCTTACGATGCGCTTAAAGGCGCGTATTATCCGTTTACTCTACCGTTTGATTTGTGGCTCGAAACAGTCCGCCGCTTCTGCGAGTATTTTGAGAGCCCGTTTTCAGAAGTCTTGAATGTTTTCCGGCCTAGTGATGATCTGTATGCGCCTGCAGAAAATCCAGAAGCCTATTACTGTTCGCAAATATTTTTAGAATATCTAGGGCTCTCGCCCTCTGAATATGCCATCTATACCGCCCCAGCTTGGACAGATTGGCCTAAGCTGTATGGCTACGACAAGCCTGGAGACAATGAAGCATCTGCCTTGGTTAGACTAAAATCGGCAAAAACACTGTCTCGTCGATTGGGCATTAGTTATAAAGAACTCGTAGAGCTTGTGCAAACGGCTTTTGTGAACCCGATCCCGAAATTGAACACATTGGTAACATTGCGCAAATTAGGTCTAGAGGTGAGCGCAGTGTTTCGCTACAAGAAGTACACTGACTACACCCCTCTCACACCCGAAGAAGAAGTTGAATTCGAGAAAAAGCTAACGGAACTGACTGAGAAATTCAAACCCGATTTCGATGCCAAACAATGGTTGAGTGATTCATGGGATCAACAAAAATTTGAGAAAATTATTCTGTTGCGAGATCCTGATGGCAGTTGCAGTTTTGATGAAACATTGGTAACACATTCAGATGGCTCAAATCTGGATGTGTTGGACTATGTAAAACTGAACTTATTCGTTCGATTATGGAAGCGACTTGGTTGGTCATTAGAGGAAATAGACCTTGCCCTACAAACGTTCTTGCCTGCCAGTGCGGCTATTAGCGAGGCCACACTGGGCAATGCATTGAAGACCGCATTAATTTATCTTGCACATCTCAAAGAACTCAACGGGTTAATTGGCACAGGCAAGAACAGCCGAATCAAGTTGCTGACGTTGTGGACCGACTTGCCGACAAAGGGTAAAAATTCGCTTTATGCCCAATTATTCTTAACCCGCAATATCTTAAAGGATGATGTTATTTTTGACGACCCATTGGGCAACTACCTCAAAAATGACATCAGCAAGCCTAGCGTATTCCTCAAGGATCACATGCCTGCGTTGCAAGCCGCACTCAACTTGACGGCAGATGAGATCGCCCAGATTTTGTTGGACGGCAATACATCTGATGAAAGCGATATTGACAAAGCGATACTCTCGTTGGCTAATATCTCAATGCTTTATCGTTACGGATTTTTAGCAAAATCATTGAAGCTGTCTATTGCCGAATTGATTTCTATAAAAGCATTGAGTGGATTGAATCCGTTTCATTCCTTAAGTCCAGATATCTTAGACAAGATAGACTCTGACTATCCACTAAAACATACGCTTAAGTTTGTCCGCTGTGTCCATCAGGTGAAAGCCAGCACATTAACGATTAGCGACCTCGACTATCTAATGCGGCATCGTTTTGACCCTTTGGGCAAATACAGAGAAAGCAGTGATTCAAAGTTAACCTGGATCAGGACATTGGCGACTGAGTTGAACGCAATTGCCAACGACTATGCTCTCCCAGCCAACGTAGACAGCGTGAATGATGATGCGTTACGGCAAAAGATGGGCCTGGTGTTTCCTCCCGACGTGGTTGAAATATTCATGGGTTTCTGGCTGAATAAAACAGTCTTTAGCGTGACAAAAGCTGCTGTGCTTCCGAGCAAGCGCTTAAACCCCGATATCTATGGAGTAAGTGGGGTGAGCGTCTCTTACGACGAAACACGCCAGCGTCAACAGTTGACGCATATTGGCGTATTAACTAGCGCTGCGAAAACCACACTGCTGAATCAGATACCACAACCATTACCCACCAATCAAGATGCTATTGATGCGCGCAAGACTTTTTCAGACTTGCTCGATGAAATCGAGTTGAAGTCAAACATTCTATTTGAGACATTCTTCAATAAATATTTTGATGGACTGCTGAAGTTTGAAGATTTCTTTGGTTCAGGTGTAACCACTGCATTGGCCGAGAAGCGTTTGGGCTTGTTACAGAAGATTTTGCCATTCTTACAGGCAAAGTTAACGCGGCAGGCAATACTGCAAACGATGACGACGCAGATCGACGGCGACCCCGTGTTGATCGAAACGTTATTGACAAACCGCGACTTTCTCGCTTTGCCTGATGCAACCACCAAGTCTCTCATTGAGCAGTTTGAAGGACTAAGTCAACATGGGCTCACCGCTTGGCTGACACCTTCAGACATTAATGCACTGCCCATCAATAAAACGACAAATGCTGTAGAGGTAAAAGCGTCAGAGAAACACACAAAGGGACTGTGGCGGGGTAGTCTTGAAGTCTCCCAGAATGGGTCATATCGCTTCTACGCAAAACTGGGCAAAAAGGACGCAACGGTCAATCTGTTTTTTGATGGGATGCTTG
>JBGTJW010000622.1:0-4122 GCA_041744955.1 Stenomitos sp.
CCGGGACGTTCTTTAATCCAACCATCCCACGGATTGGAGATAATTCGATCCTGCCATGTCTTGGTTAGCAAGGGTAATGATCCGGTAGGCACGTGCCAGAGACTATATTTCTCTTCTGTTAACTGAGCAATTGTACGTACAGCTTTCCATCGACGCTGGCGACTAGCTTGTATTTGATCTGAGACGATAAAGGCAATCTCATCCTCTGCATTCAACCAGTTGAGCAGAACTTTTGCATCTTGTTCGTCTGCAAAAAAGGATAGGCAAGGCATCGCAAAGTCACTCTCAATCAATGCTAAAGTTACGCAGTTTCATGTAGCTTTGAACTCAAAGAGGTAAAACTCAAACTACCACCTCAACCATAATGAAACCAGCCAATTCTTTCTGCCCTCTGGCGCGCTCAAACGTTCAGCGATCGCCTAATTTCTGCCACGATCGCGTCTGGCGGTTGGTTAATGTCAATCACAAGAGCATCGTCGGGTTCTTCCAGGGTATCGAGCTGACTTTGCAGCAGGTCTGCTTTCATGTAATGTCCTTGCCGTTGCTGCAAGCGCTGTTGCACCAGTGCAAAGGAACCTTTAAGGTAGACTTGTTTGACTTGAGACGATTGACTCAACAGTTGGCGATACTCAGCCTTGAGCGCAGAACAAGCAAGGACAGTGTGGATGCTTGCTTTTTGCCAATCTGCGATCGCCTGCTGCATTGCCAACAACCACGGCAGTCGATCGGTGTCGCTTAGCGGTATACCACGACGCATTTTTGCGATATTGGCGGCTGGATGAAAACTATCGGCATCTTGAAACTGCCAGTGCAAAGTCGCGGCTAGCAGTGCGCCGATCGTCGTTTTACCAGAGCCAGAAACGCCCATGACCAGAATAATCATTGCGGGAGCAGTATGACACCGAGAACCGTTATTCCATGTATGATAAGAACGGTATCCCTACTTGTTTAGCGTAGATTTAAGACTAGCATCGTGATAGTCTTTGCAAATCTCGTTCACACCTACTAAATTCTAGCTGCACGGCTGCTGCTTACCCCTCATGACTGCAACGTCTTCGTACCGCACTCCAAACTGGCGCAAGTGGCTAGGCGTAGTTGGGCGGCTTCCCTGGATCTGGATTCTGCCAACAGCCTATCTTTTCTTCATGCTGTTTCTGCCCACGATCGCCCTTTTTATCAAAGCGGGCGCTGAAGGTCCAGCACGCTTTTGGAACATTGCCACCAGCGCGATCGCCCTGGATGCTTACAGGGTAACGTTCGGCATTGCGCTGATCACAGCGTTCATCAATGGAGTCTTTGGGCTGCTGGTCGCCTGGGTGCTAGTGCGCTATCAGTTTCCCTTTAAGCGCATCATTGATGCTGCCGTTGACCTACCGTTTGCCCTGCCCACCTCAGTAGCAGGTTTAACCTTAGCCACGGTGTACAGCGAAAATGGCTGGATTGGTTCCTTGTTCGCCCCCTTGGGCATCAAGCTAGCCTTTACCCAATGGGGCGTAGCGCTTGCCATGTTGCTCATTTCCCTACCCTTCGTTGTACGGACGGTGCAGCCAGTCCTCACCGACTTAGAGAGAGAAGTTGAAGAGGCTGCCTGGTGTTTAGGGGCGAGTAAATTTCAAACCTTTTGGCGAGTCATCCTGCCAAGCATTCTGCCTGCCACGTTAACTGGAGTCGCACTCGGCTTTTCGCGCGCAGTCGGGGAATACGGCTCGGTTGTGGTCGTCGCATCCAACACACCCTACAAAGACCTGATCGCGCCTGTGTTGATCTTTCAGCGGCTAGAGCAGTACGACTATTCGGGTGCGACCGTCATTGGCGCTGTACTGTTAAGCCTTTCACTGGTATTGCTCGTTCTAATTAATCTTTTGCAAGCATGGGGGCGCAGATATGGCTAGTCTTGAACCATCACTAAACGCTACGCCTGCATCGCCACCCGCCGAGATCAAGCCACGCGACTGGACAAAAATTGGGTTAATTACAGTCGCAGTACTGTATCTCGGTCTCATTCTTTTCATTCCGGCACTGAATGTGTTTGTGCAAGCCTTTAGCAAAGGTGTTGGACCCTTCTTCAAAAATCTGACTGAGCCAGCATTTTTAAATGCAGTCAAGCTGACATTGATCATTGCCGCGATCGCCGTGCCGATTAACACAGTCTTTGGGCTGTGTGTTGCCTGGGTGATTGCCCGCAAGCGTTTTCCGGGTCGTGCCCTTGTTATCAGCATTCTCGACGTGCCCTTCTCTGTTTCTCCAGTCGTCGCTGGGCTAATGATTGTGCTGCTGTATGGGCGCAACGGTTGGTTTGGTCCCTTTTTGGAAGCCAACAACATTAAAATTATCTTCGCACTACCGGGCATGATCATTGCTACTGCCTTCGTCACGTTGCCCTTTGTGGCACGCGAAGTCATTCCAGTACTTGAAGAACTTGGGAGTGATCAGGAAGAAGCGGCTCAGACCCTTGGTGCTAACAACTGGCAGATTTTTTGGCGTGTCATCTTACCAAGCATTCGGTGGGGCTTGCTCTACGGCGTGCTGCTGACGAACGCCAGAGCCATGGGCGAATTTGGTGCCGTCTCCGTTGTCTCTGGCAACATTGGTAGCAAGACCCAAACCCTACCGTTGTTTGTAGAAGAGGCATACAAGCAATACCAGACCGAATCCGCTTATTCTGCGGCTGTTTTACTGGCATTGTTAGCCGTTGTCACCCTCGTCTTAAAAGAAATTTTGGAACGCAAAACGCGCATTGAAGAGGTGGACAAGGAAGCTTAAAGGACTGTTAACAGTAAGGCAGGGCGGCTAGGAGCAGACGCTAGAGACGATCGCTGGTTTAAGCTGAATCTTCCTATACCAACCAGCAATTTCGCAGTGCCCTTCTCTACTTCAACGAGCTTGACTTAGAAACGTGGCATGACGATACCGAAGACCAAGCGATAGTTGGTAGTTGGTTTAAGGTTGCAGACTCAGCAGGGGTTGAACGATCGCTCCATACTTTCAGGGCAATGTGCTCAGTAGCAACGATCGTAAGCAGTTTCTAGACGGCTTACAATCTGTTACATCGTTAACGATCAGGCAGTAGGACAGTTCAAAGAATGTCCAATACTGAGAGGCAAGAGTGCTTAGTTTTACACTTTAATAGTAGAAGACATTGAAGCTTGACGCTTCTAACAAGACGTTGGCAGCCTTTTACATCAGTTGGATTCAACTTGTAGTGGATTCAGCCGAGGGCGACGAATTTTCCCTGGCAGCTTTTGATGCCTCCCCCCGCGTTCTATAACTGATATCAGAATGGGTTATCTATTCAAAACGACGATCGAGGTCTTAGCAGCACGATGAAGCTTACACTTGACACGACACAGGCGAATGCTGGTCAAATGGAGCGGCTTAAAACGTTAATGGCGCTGCTAAAGAAAGCACAAGCCTTTCAAAACACGTCTGTTCGGGTTTTACATCATTACACGCGGCAAGAATGGGAGCGTGATTTTACGTTGGAATTACTCGACGGCGGTAAACAATGTTACCTGCGCGGTCATGGAGGCACAATCCAACGGGGCGACTATATGGTGGTACAAAGTGACTCTGATAGCGTTCGTTATCAGGTCGATGAGATTGACTATGACGCTCATGCATCAAACGGTTGGTTAGCGCTCTTGCATCCTTGCTACCAGCAGGTCGCTGATTACCGCTTTCGGATGCAGCCCGCTGATCTGTCTTTCACTACGTCAGACTAGTAAGGGCAAGCGGTTCACTTAAAATCGTAATCTTCGGTTTACAACGTAACATTCACGGTAGTCCCAAACAAGTAAGGATGCGTTGAAGTGGTGAACAAAGTACCAAATGGCACCAATGTGGTTCTCCAACCTTTTGGAAAATGATAACGTCTGCCGCACCAAACGTGACACTCGCTGACGCATAGTGCCATTAAACTGCTCAATATCGCTGGTTTTGCCACTCTCTTTGCCGACACTTTGCTGCCGCTTGCCAGGAAAGACCGTAGCGTAAGCTGACCAGAAATCAGTGTAGGAGAGGGCACACTGCCGATACACCGCTGGTAAGGCACCCCATAAGCCTTGTGCTCCCTCATGGCTACGGTCACCCACATCCACGCCAACAATGTCTCGTGTTTTGGAC
>JBGTJW010000623.1:0-15364 GCA_041744955.1 Stenomitos sp.
TTCACTTTTCTTGAACCCATCCAGTTCAAGCGCTTGCATCACTTTTTGCCGGAAATCATAACTGTAAGCTTTTGCCATTGCAGAGCACCAAGAGACGACTGCCCTTAGTCTATGTCCTAATCAGACTGGCGACAGCTATACCAGCGGGATTGACCGTTTTGCTGTTTGTAGTAATGCGGCTGCCATCTGGGTAATAGTGCGTGTTGAAACCATTTGCACTTGGGGCGGTGACACTGGGAAAAATAAGAGCACCAGAGGGCGTAGCAATCGTACCACCCTGATAAATGCGTGTGCCTGATGGGTTGAGCAAATTGCCTGTACTGCTGGGTGCTATTTGAGCCTTGGCTGCTGTTAAGGTGGCTATGCTAACCATCAAACTCAATAAACTACGCAAAACCAGCGCTTTTATTGCGGAATCCTGGCAACTCAAGCTGATCTTAGATCAACCGCTGTGTCTACGACCCCTCATTAAAGGGGAAGTCGGAGCCAATCCATATTCATCTCGTTACCGTTGGTGAGGAAAATATGACTGATGTGTCGCAGCTTCAAGAGTACGAGCAAAAAACTGCAAACCAGGCTGGTTCACATCCTGGCTACTTTCAAGTGCAACGCCGGATTAGGGCTTTAGCCAATCACTATCTTTCCAACGAACAGCTCCACGATCGCCTGCAAGATTTACCCGTGCAATTTGTCAATCCGCAACCACGTCCCTGGCAACCAATTGATTGGCACGCGATCAAGCGACAGCAAATTGTGGGCATTGATCCTGCTGTCTTTTTAGCGATTCTTGTCGGGGCGATCAATACTGAAGCACCGATTCGGCAATATACCCAAACCAGCCGACAGTATCTAGAAGCACTACATCCACCATTGGCTCGCTTTGTAGGCGGCACGATCGCAGCCAATGGCACGCTCCTAGAACCCGGCTTGTGGGAAAAAGAGGAGCGGCAGCACACTCCCGCACTGCTCAAAATCTACACTCAATTAACAGGCGAAAAAGTCGTGCCAATCCCGCATCAGGCAAGACTATACCAGCCATATGCCGAGCCTCACCAGGCTCTCTATCGCCACGGGCTGCATCGCGTTGCGACCGAGTATGGGGCAACCTGCCTTTACCTGTGGCTCATGGCACATACGACTGGAGCCTTACGCACCGTTCTCGAAGAATTGACGCAAGACGAAATCAACCACATGACAAAATTCTGGGGTTTTGGCATCTGGGCGTATCCTGAAGCGTCACCACTTTGGGTTTGTCGCACATTGCTGCAAACAGCGAAGCGTCCAACCTATAGCCGCGATCGCAGCAGTCTCATTGGCACCCTACACCGTATGACGGGCGTTCTCAACTGGCAAGCTTGGTCATGGACTAACCGTGCCACGTTTGCCTTCACTTGTACTTACATCTTGCACCGCCTCTGGGGCTGGAGTAAAGACCTTACGCCAGAGACGTTAGAAGCATTGTTTGGGCAGCAGCCAAAAGCTAAGAACAGTGGCTTGAGATTTGAGTTGCTTTAGACAGACCACAAGGAACAGTGCCATGCGGACCTTGTCAAGAACCAAGCCTTTTGCCACACATTGACCCAGCAGCTTAGGGATAAATCAGAATCTTATAGGTTTCAGGTCCCGGTGAGACGGCTTGCTCGACAGCCGTTGCCAGATCTTTCAGCGGATAGCGATCGCTTACCAGTGCATCGACATCAATGCGCTTGTGGAACACGATATCCGCTGCCAATGCTTGCACCCGATAGGACGAACTGTAGCTCCCCATCAGATCGATTTCGCGCCGATAAAGAATATTTGGATTGATCGGAATCTCTAGTTCATCCGGAAATTCGGCAAAGAACAGAATTTTGCCACCTTTGCGAGTGCAGTCGAGTGCCTGAAAGAAGGCTTTATCGCTGGGTACTGCCAGGAGGCTAGTATCAACGCCCATCCCTTGAGTGAGCGCCTGAATTTTGGTCGTTAGCTCCGGATCGCGGGCATCAAAGGCAGCATCGGCACCAACGCTGAGCGCTTTTTCGATACGGGTCGGCAACAAGTCAGTGGCGATCGCTCGTGCCCCAAAGTATTTCACCAGCATGATAAACATCAGCCCGATCGGACCCGCACCTGTAATCAAGACCGTCTGACCAGGCGCAATTTGGGCTTTTTTGACGGCTTTTAAGCAGCAGTTGGTTGGCTCGACAAAGCTAGCTTGCTCAAACGTTACGTCATCAGGAATCGTGACTAGACCACCACTGCGGACAATATGCCCTGGTACGTTGACATACTCAGCAAAGCCACCACCACTGGGCGCAAAGCCTGCTGTTGTAGTGATGTTTTTATAAACATCGCACATCGAAAAGTTGTCATTTAGACAATAGGCGCAGTGCATACAGGGAATATGATGCAACACAACTACGCGATCGCCGATCTGCCAATCACGCACATCAGCCCCTACAGCCGCGATCGTTCCGGCTGTCTCATGCCCAAAAATGCGCGGCGGATTGTAAAGGGGATAACGAATTTTTTTGATATCCGACTGACACAAGCCAACAACCCGCACTTGCACCAGCACTTCATCCGATGCGACTGCTGGAACCGGAATCTCCTCGTAGCTCAGTTGGTTTACGCCCCGAAATACTTGTGCCTTCATGGTCTACCTCTAAGAACCCTCCATTGCAGACTCTACCACTGCTGAAGCCTCTGCATCGCTGTCCAACGTTTGCATAACAGTCCATGCAGCTTAACGATAACCGAGTCGCTCATACGTTCAGATGGATCAATTCAACACACTCAGGCTCAATCCAGATCGTGTGATGGCAGTAGTCAGGCGCTTGTAATCCGCTATCCATCACGTTGAGTTCCAGATGACCGTAAGTGTCAAAGCCATCAACACGTAGAGTTTGACCAACGCAACGGTTAAAGATCTCGATCGTTTCTGATGGACATTGCTCCAACACTAAGGGGGGAACTTGCATCACCCGTATGTGATCGCCAATGTTAAACGCTTTCAAAATGTTAAAGAGAAAGTACTAAATGCCTACAGGACTCAAGCACTAGAACACAGCATTACAGGGAGAAAGCCGGACAGTACATTGAGCAAACCAATTAACCAGCAACAGTGTCGATCAAACTCCAATGGCGACTATCGGCGATCGCCTGACTCACCAATTCGTACATCCGCCGACAGTGGTTATTAGTTTGCAGCGGCAGTTCTTCATTCTTAATCACAAAGCTCATGCGCACTTCGCGATCGGTCGCCAGCGTCTTATCAACCAGCACCTCAACAGTGACCAGTTGCGTAAAGGTAACGTTGCCCGGTACTTCGCGTGCCATCAAATAGTCGCCAGTTTCGTAAATAATATCGAAATTACAGGATTCCAAAGTCTCGCTCAGCAGGCGTTGGACGTTTCCTACAGATGCCGCAACTGTAAACAGGCAAGTATAACGAGCCATAACTAACCCCGGACACGTGACATTAGAACTTCGCTATCATATCGTTCATCTAGCATAACAAGCCTTATCTTCAGGTTTTGGCAGAACGGAAATGCCTTTCTGACCCGCAAAAGCGTGTCAGGCAAGGCTAAAAATCAACGTCGCAACCAGGCGCGTACGAGAGTCGAATATCCATAGACTACTACTTAGGGTCTGCACTGTAAAACACTATGCGCGGTAAGTTGATTGTCTTTGAAGGTGTAGAAGGCTGTGGCAAAACGACCCAACTGCGTCGATCGCAGCAATGGCTGATAGACAGCGGTTGGCAAGCACTGCTACAAGCAAAAGGCTGCCTTCAGCACCTCGTTACCACCCGCGAACCAGGCGGTACAGCACTCGGCTTGCAAATACGTCAACTGTTGCTGGAACCATCGACAGAAGTCATGCAAAGCCGTGCCGAATTGCTCCTTTATGCGGCGGATCGTGCCCAACACGTCGAGGGCTACCTCAAACCGCAGTTACATCAGGGAGCGCTGCTGTTGTGCGATCGCTACACCGACTCAACGATCGCGTATCAGGGCTATGGGCGCGGCATAGACCTCAAGCTCATTGCTCAACTTAACGCGATCGCCACCGACGGGCTAGAAAGCGACCTCACCCTCTGGCTCGACCTTGATGCAGCTACAGGGCTGGCAAGAACGCGACAGAGGGGCACAGCCGATCGCATTGAGCAGGCTGACCTATCTTTTCATCAGCGCGTCCAGCAAGGCTTTACCGAGCTAGCCGCACGCTATCCTCAACGCATCACCCGCATTGATGCCAGTCAGACAGAAGCGATCGTGGCTGAACAAATCCAGCAAGTCTTGAGTCAGCACTTTGCCAAGTGGTATGGGTTAGAACGGACGAAGGATGAATGCTCAAACACTCCTTAGCCTTTTGCCTTCCGCCTTTTGCCTTCAGCCTTCTGCCTTTCCCCCATGCCTCCCTTCGCGCCACTGATCGAACAAACTCACGCAGTCGAGCTACTGACCCAGGCAGTCGCTAAAGACCGACTGGCACCTGCCTATCTCTTTGCAGGCGCACCCGGCATTGGGCGGCAACTCGCGGCTGAGTGTTTTTTAACGCTTTTATTTAGTGCAAGCAAAGGAGCGATCGCCCCTACAGAAGCCTTACGGCAACGCCTTCAGCAACGGAACCATCCCGATTTGCTGTGGGTTGCGCCGACTTATTTACATCAGGGGAAGCGACTGTCGATCGCAGAAGCAGCAGACGCGGGGCTTAAGCCCAAGACACCACCCGTCGTACGGTTAGAACAAGTACGCGAAATTGCCCGTTTTCTTTCGCGTGCGCCCCTGGAAGCATCGCGATCGGTCGTAGTCATCGACCATGCCGAAACAATGGCAGAAGGAGCCGCCAATGGGCTGCTGAAAACGCTAGAAGAACCGGGACAGGCAACCCTCATTCTGATTGCTCCTAGCACAGAGTCATTGTTGCCCACACTCGTATCCCGCTGTCAGCGCATTCCGTTCTATCGCTTGAGCGTCGGTGGGGTGGCGCAGGTGCTGGAGCGATCAGGGCAGTCTGAAATTCTCCAACATCCAGAAGTCTTGCAGCTTGCTCAAGGAAGCCCTGGGGCGGCGATCGCCCACTGGCAGCAACTTCAAGCAATGCCAGCAGACCTCCTGGAAGCCATCACCCAACCGCCATGCACTGTTCGACAGGCACTCAGCCTTGCCCGCGATATTGACAAAGCACTGGAACCAGAGGCGCAGCGCTGGCTGATTGATTACCTGCAACAAACCTACTGGCAACAAAGCTGCACGATCGCCCACCAGCAACCAAACGCCGTACCCATCAGTCTCCTAGAGAAAGCACGACAGTATCTCATGCGAAACGTGCAGCCACGGTTGGTATGGGAAGTCACCCTGATGGGCATGGTGCGCTAGCTCAATAGCCAGAAGGATTGCTATAGCGCACACCATATTGAGGATCAACTACCACTTGCCGCTCAGTGCTAGAGGATGGAGCCTGATAGCGCACACCATATTGAGGATCAATGACCACCTGTGGTTCCGGGCGAGTCGTTGGAATGACCGTGCGGACATCGTAATAAGGCGCGGGGTAAGAGACCCTTGGGTAAGCTTGTATGGGGTAGGCTTCTACAGGATAAGATTGCTCAGGGTAATACTGTTCAGGGACGTTGGGAGTAGTGACGATCGTCGGATTGACTAACGTTGAATTGCGAATGGAGCCGTTAATCACCGTCGGATTCAGCAAAACTGAATTGTTAACGCTGCCCTGCTGCGGCAATCCAGGTTGTCTATCGGTGTAGCCAGAGGGGTAACCACCAGACGGATAAACGACAGACGGGTAGTAGGTCGGCGTACCAATTTGGATCGAAACCCCAAACCCTGAAACCGGGCGAACAGTCCGCCGAAACGGGTAGTAACCCGCACCATGAAACGAGCGCACAGGCGGAAATGTAATTGTCTTCCCTGGCGTAGCGTAACCGTTACTCGGCACACGCAGCCCTGGTTTGGCACTGACAGCAGACGACCCCGCAGCGATCGCGACAACGCTCAGTAAAAGCGCTGCGCCTAGTAGAGAAGACTGTCGGGAGTACGCTCCAGGCAAGGACTGTATGCGCCAACGCGTCAAAGGTGTTTTAGCCATTGTTTTTACCGTGAAAGAAGGAAAACTTGAGGTAAGCAATGACACCCTCATTGCCTGGTATGACGCACGCAGAAGCAAGTTACTAGCTGAAATCCCTTGTCCCATAGGACTACTTTCTAGCTTAACTTGTTCCGATAGAATGGAAGGGGTCTGTTGTTTTAGGCGACCACCCAATGCAGTTCACACTGTAGCGATCGACGATTGTGAGTTTAGATTCTCTCGACACCGCCAGAGCAGACTATCAGGCTGGGAAAGCTGCCTTCGAGCATGGCGAATACCGCAAAGCCGTGCAGTTTTTAGAGTCTGCTCAAACGCTAGTTAATGTCACCTCTCGCTTTGGTGGCGAAGTACAAATCTGGCTGGTGACTGCTTACGAAGCAATGGGGCAGCGATCGGATGCACTTGCCCTTTGTCGTGAAGTCAGCCGACACCCTGATTTACAAATCCGCAAACAAGGCAGCCGCCTGCTTTACATTCTGGAAGCACCTCGACTCACCGCTCGTCCAGAATGGTTGACCCAGATTCCCGATCTCACGGCGCTAGGTGACGGTGATGAGTGCGATCGCCTGACGGCTGCTACGATCGCCCCTGCTAAACAACCGGAGAAACAAGCCTTTCAGCTTGAAAAGGTGATTGATCCCCAGCGGGTAAACACGAAGGATAATCGCTTTATTTGGGTTGCTTTAGGGGCTGGAGTGCTGGTCCTGGGCGGATTGGTGTGGTTCATGTAACAGCACCAGCATTTCCCCATTATCTTCGCGTATGCTGAGTTCTCGTAAGCCTTCGTTTCCACGATCGAACCGCCATGCCGCTAATCCGTAGTGATGCGCCACACCCAACGCTCCAGTCCCAACAGTCGCCGCTTCAGCGAACCAAACAGCTTGTGACACAAATGATCCAGCGATCACGATCGATCGGATTGCTGCTGCTGCTCTCGCTGCTGCTGTCTGGCTGTGTACGCTACGACGTTGGTGTGCGGTTTGACAGCGCCAATGGGGGTGAGTTTGTGCAGCACATCCAGATTGAGGAACGGCTGAAACAGTTTAGTGGCGGTACGGCACAGCAATGGCTAGCGCTGATTAAAGAGCGAACGCAACGGCTGGGCGGACGACTCGAGCAACTGCCAGATGATGATCTGCTGGTCACGATTCCGTTTACGAGCAGTGGGGAACTGCAAACCAAGTTCAACCAGTTTTTTAGCCCCCTGGAGAACGACAGCCCCACCGTAGCAGCCGCGATCGCCCTGCCGCCTGTTGCCTCGCGCTTTACCATTGCCACCAGAAACTTGCTGTTAGTCGAGCGCAAGCATCTCCGCTACGAGCTAGATCTGCGATCGCTCGGCGTACTTTCAGCCAGTGGTAGTGTGCTACTCAGCCCTGCCTCCCTGATTGGTCTGGAGTTTCGGCTGCAAACACCCTGGGGTGCCAAAAGCATCGTGGCTGCTGACATCAATCAGCCCGACGGTCAGCGATCGGGGAAAACGCTCGTTTGGCAGCTCGTTCCTGGTGCCTTGAATCACCTGGAAGTTGTCTTTTGGTTGCCCAGTCCATTGGGATTTGGCACCCTAGCGATCGTCCTTTTGGTTGTAGTGGGCAGGTATTTGAAGTACCCGCCATCAAGTGCTTTCAGCCATCAGCCATCAGCTCTTAGCTCTCAAGCCAAGGCTGATAGCTGACCGCTGACCACTGACCGCTCAAACCACTGCGTACGATGGGTCAGTAATTTGAGACTTGCTTGGTCAAAGTAAATCCAGAGGCGAAGACTGTTCTGTAATCGAACCAGGATGAGCCATTTTGTGGCAAGTTGGGTTGTACACTTCTGCTAAAACCTTTGTCAGAGGGTTTGCGATGCGCCGTTCAACCAAACTCCAACGTCTACTCGTCTTCGGTCTGATCGGTCCAATCGTGGCGTTGAACGTCTGGCTGCTGACCCAGGTGTATCGTTACTTTGAACATCTCATCACGCTACTGGCGATCGCGGCAATTCTCGCCTTCTTATTGAACTATTCAGTGCGTTTTTTTGAACGCGCCCGGATGACCCGCACTCAGGCAGTGACAGTGGTCTTGCTAGCGACCTTCACGCTGCTCGTGATTCTGGGTGTGACACTGGTGCCGCTTTTAATCGAGCAAGCTACCCAACTGCTTGAACGCATTCCTGCCTGGTTAGAGGCAAGCCGCGACAATCTGCAATCCTTGGATAACTGGGCAAAGACACGCAACCTACCCCTGGATTTGCAGGGCATTACGGGACGGATTAACGGTCAAATTGAAAGCCAGCTCCAGACCTTGGCAGCACAGGCACTTAGCTTAGCTCTCGGCACCGTCAGCGGCTTCATTGACGGCACGCTAGTGCTGGTGCTGGCGTTTTATATGCTGCTCTATGGCGATCGCCTGTGGAATGGTTTAATTCAGTTTCTGCCCCCCCACATCGGCATCCCGTTAGGCATCTCACTACGACTCAACTTTCAGAATTTTTTCATCAGCCAACTGCTGCTAGCCATCTTCATGACCGCAGTATTGATCCCGATTTTTTTAGTGCTTAAGGTGCCCTTTGCACTCCTCTTTGCACTGGTCATTGGCATTGCCGAACTGATCCCTTTTATCGGTGCCACACTAGGCATCGGTCTGGTCACCCTGTTGCTGCTGCTGCAAGATGTGGGTTTAGCAGCCTGGGTTGGCGTTTCTGCCACAATCATGCAGCAAGTTCGCGATAATGTCCTCGCACCACGGATGATGGGCAGCTTCACCGGACTCAACCCGATCGTCATTTTGATTGCGCTCCTGGTAGGGCTTCAGGTCGCTGGCTTTTTGGGAGTGGTTGTTGCAGTGCCGATCGCAGGCACGATCAAAGGTACTTTGGATGCAATGTACGGCATTAAACATCCCTCCAGCGTAGCGACAGAAGTGGTGCCAAGAGAGTTGTAGAGTAGGGAGCCATGACAAGCCGAGAGCCGCACACCTTAGCGGAAATCTCAAAACAATCGATCGACCTGCAACATTTTGTCCCTGCCTCTGGTACAAATTTGAGTAGCCGATCGAGACGTAGCGGTTCAGAACAGCTATTCTCTAGGCAGAAGTAAGTGATCTGCAAGTGTAGGACGTTAATATGCGACAAATTAACTTTGTCATCATCTTCGTTATTTGTCTGGCTTTGGTGCTATTCGGCATTGAAAACACCGACCCAGCCGTAATTCGGATTGTTAAAGGGATTGAACTGCAAGCGCCGCTTTCGGTTGAACTTATCCTGGCAATGGGCATTGGAGCAGTGCTGGCTTGGGTTTTTAGCGTGTGGACTCAGCTTCAGCGGGCGATCGACTCTAAGAAAGATGTGCGAGTCAAAGATGTTCGCATCCAGGAACTCGAAGAAAACGTTGAACGCTACAAAGCGGAACTTGAAGAACAACAGCGGCTTTTGCCTGCCGCCGCGACCCAAACGCAAGGGAACGAAGCGGAAGCCTATGCCCAGTAGAAGCTAACAGTTTTGAGTTTTGAGTTTAAGCTTCATCTTCATCACTCAAAACTCAAAACTTAGAGGTTGTTTGAGAAGTGTTTGGCGGTTAAAACCGCGACTATGGAAACAAAGTCCGCCGATGCAGACTGGTAAGACCCAAGAGTTCCACAACCTGCGTCGGCAGGTTTTGTCGTTGTAGCCGCAACTTCAGTCGCCAAGGCTACAAGCATCTGGACTTTAAAACATCCTCATTAGCGCTCATAACGTTTCCTTGCCTCTACCCCTGTGAGTTAGCATACAAAAAATGATTTCTGACCTGATCACGCCGCTGAGTCCTTGGAGCCTCTGGGTGCCCTTGCTCCTGCTCGCGTTGATTGTGCTGGCAGCGCTCTGGTTTGCTCGAATTCCTCTTCGGTAGGTGCCTGCATGACCCTTTCTCTCGCACAGGACGCGATCGCCTTTCTTATTGACCTGGCAGAACGGGGCGAAATTGATCCGTGGGATGTCAAAGTGATTGAGGTCATTGATCGCTTTCTCAGCACACTGGCACCACTCAACAGCGGGCGTGAACTGTATGAAACCACCTTGTCTCAGTCGGGACAGGCGTTTTTGTACGCCTCTATGCTGGTGCTGCTCAAAGCCGATAGCCTCTCTCAGCCAGAGCCAGAGGCAACACAACCAGAGGCAGAAGACGACATAGATCTTGACTCAGAAGGGTTAGCGGGTAGTGCCTTACCAGCCAACCTGGAGCGCCAAATTCGTCGTCGTGCGGTTGCCCAGCCACCTCAGCGACGGCGCGTCACGCTAAAAGAGCTGATTGACCAGCTACGGACGATCGCCACTGCCCTGGACGAGCAAACGCCGCGTGTACGTCGTCCCCGTCCCCAATCGCGCAATCAGGCGGTACGAGCGATCGCCCAACTTGCCCACCAGGAAAATTTGTCAGAGATGGCAGTGGCGCTGGAGCAATTTTTTATCGACCAATGGCAGACGATCGCGCAGGGCGAAAATTGGCTCGATTTCGACTTACTGTTAGAGCTATGGTCTCAGGCAAGCGACTATAAAGCTGGGATTCCCCACGATCCTCATGCAGGCAACGCGACCCACGATCGAGTCGGCATCTTTTGGGCATTGCTGCTGCTGTCGGCGCAATCAAAAGTCGAACTGGCACAAGAAGAGTTTTACCAGGATCTCAAAATTCAGCTTCTCTCTGAGCAAGCCTTAACTGAACTGGCAGATTGGTCAGCGCGTGCGTCACCTGATTAAGTTTGTTAACATTGCGGTTAACGCAAGCTTGATGAGACGGAAAACGTGCGATCGCTGCTGGTAAGTAGTATCCGCACCTTCGTTACAAAAATTAACTATAGATGTGATGAAGTAGCTATCTAGTTTTAATAGGGCTTCACAAAGAGTCATTTTTTAACATTGACTCTTTGTGAAGATCGCCTAGCATCAGCACAGGGCTGTCTCTTCTGCCAGCGTATTCAAGCATTGATTGTAATTAGCTAACATTTAGTGGCGAAGGTTTGGGGAGATGAACGATCTATGAAAGCCATGATTCTAGCAGCCGGTAAGGGAACGCGCGTCCGTCCCATTACCTACACCATTCCAAAACCAATGATTCCGATCTTGCAAAAACCCGTGATGGAGTTTTTGCTGGAATTGCTGCGGCAGCATGGGTTCAACGAAATTATGGTTAACGTGAGCCATCTGGCAAGCGAAATTGAAAGCTACTTCCGTGATGGGCAGCACTTTGGCGTGCAGATTGCCTACTCCTTTGAAGGACGCATTGTCGATGGCGAACTGGTGGGCGAGGCGATTGGCTCGGCGGGTGGAATGCGACGCATTCAGGATTTCTCTCCGTTCTTCGACGATACGTTTGTCGTGTTGTGCGGTGATGCACTGATTGATCTGGACTTAACCGCTGCCGTGAAATGGCACCGCGAAAAGGGATCGATCGCCACGATCGTCATGAAAACGGTGCCCCAAGAGGAAGTTCCCAGCTACGGGGTTGTCGTGACGGATGATGATGGCAGGGTCAAAGCCTTCCAGGAAAAGCCCTCCGTTGAAGAAGCTCTTAGCAACTGCATCAACACAGGCATCTATATCTTTGAACCCGAAATTTTTGATTACATTCCTCCGGGCGTGGAATTTGACATTGGTGGAGAACTATTCCCCAAGCTGGTCGAAAAAGGTGCGCCCTTTTATGGTGTGCCGATGGACTTTGAGTGGGTAGACATCGGCAAAACGCCCGACTATTGGCGAGCGATTCGTAGCGTTTTGAATGGCGAAGTCAAAAACGTTGAGATTCCCGGTCGTCAGGTTGCACCGGGGATTTATACGGGCTTAAATGTGTCGGTGAATTGGGATAAGGTGAATATTCAAGGTCCCGTGTATATTGGCGGGATGACGCACATTGAGGACGGTGCCACCATTATTGGACCGACCATGATTGGTCCAAACTGCTGGATTTGCAGTGGAGCAACGGTTGATAACAGCGTCATTTTTGAATATGCCCGTCTGGGTCCCGGTGTGCGGCTAGTAGACAAGCTGGTGTTTGGTCGCTACTGCGTGGATAAAACAGGCGCAACGATCGACGTACAGGCAGCGTCCCTCGACTGGCTGATTACAGATGCCCGTCAGGTGTTACCATCTCATCCACCATTGGAACGACAGGCGATCGCTGAACTCCTTAACACGGACGGCAAAATTGTTGGTGTTTGAGTGATCGCAATCGTTAAGCGCTGGGCAGGGAATGCCATACGAAGCTCTTTCTACCCAGCCGCTTTGGTTTCTACCCAGCCTGTTTGTCAGCCAGTTGCTCTCTGAGTTGCGCTGGAGCGATCGCGCCATATTCGGTAATGATGGCGCTGATCAAGGCGGCTGGCGTGACATCAAACGCAGGATTGTAGAACTCTGCACCTGCTGGGCACAGAATCGTCTCGCCCACGGTATGGATTTCGCTCGGATTGCGTTCTTCAATCGGAATCTCGCTACCATCTGCGATCGCAAAATCGATCGTGGATAACGGTGCGGCGACAAAGAAAGGAATGTTGTGCGCCTTTGCCACGAGCGCGACGCTATAGGTGCCGATTTTGTTGGCGGCATCACCATTTGCCGCAATACGATCGGCTCCCACAACGACCGCATCAATCATGCCTCGTTGCATACAGTGGGCTGCCATATTGTCGGTAATCACCGTGACGGGAATTCCTTCCTGCATACATTCCCAGGCTGTCAACTTAGCACCCTGCAAGCGTGGACGAGTTTCATCGGCATAGACGCGCTCTAACCGCCCATCACGCCATGCCGATCGCACCACACCGAGCGCTGTGCCGTAGCCTGCGGTTGCCAGCGCGCCTGCATTGCAATGGGTAAGGATGCGTAGTTTTTCCGGGCTAGTGGGCAGCGCTTTGAGTCCGTAATCGCCGATTTGGTGACAGGTTTGGATATCATCCGCATTGATTGCTTTGGCTGTGTCCAGCAGGGTTTGCTTCAAGTGATCCACTGATCCCAGCGTTTGCCGTGCTGTTTTGACCATGCGATCGATCGCCCAAAAGAGGTTCACAGCGGTAGGACGAGTGGCTCGTAGCCGTTCTGCTACTGGCTCTAGTTGGGCTAGAAACTCACTACGATCGCTTGTTTGGATGTCTCGCGCACCAAGATACACACCATAGGCAGCCGCCACGCCGATCGCCGGAGCGCCGCGCACAATCATGGTTTCGATCGCCCGTGCCATATCCTCGTAGCGCTTAATCTCTACGACTGTATATTCATTTGGCAGGCGGGTCTGGTCGATCAACACAACATGACCTTGCAGCGTAGTCGCTGGCGACTGATCACGCCAAAGAACGGGATAGACCGGATTGTTACTGTTAGAAGACATAAAGATGAAAGACTTGGAGCCAAACGCAACGGTAATCTCTCAGTCATACTACTAAATGCCTGCATTCACCAGCAGTTAATTCGACTCACATCGCTGTGATCGCCCATCTTGTTGAGATGTCTGTGTGGGTGCGATCGTCCAAACTGAGCACAGATTGAAGCACGATCGTCCCATGTTTTAGAGTAAGTTCAACCGTTGCAGCCTTTGACATTAGTAAGAAAGGTACGGCTATAGCTGAGATAGCACTTTGTCGTACTCTGTATGTGAACCAACCCAAAACCAAATGATGGTGTCTCCATCCAACTGCCCAACTGCCCTGTAGTTTTTGCTAGTACGGGCGGAGTAAATGGGTAACTGTGGATGCACTTTTTTGAATCGCAGACTTGGATGACTTGGATTTTCTTGGAACTGGCGATACGCTGCGCGCGTCTGCTCTTGAACTTGTTGAGGCAAAGCAGCAAGGGATTGACGAAACTGGGCTGTAGTACGCGACCTCACAATGTTTCTGGATCAAGTGCTTGAGTTGTACCTGCGTTATACTCAGCCATCGCTGTAGCGGCAAGTTTAGCAAGAACATCGGTGGAGCCAGCAAAGGCTTCGTCCCAGCGTTGTTCGTCTTCCAGCTCTTCTAAAATGATTGAAGCGATCGCATCCTGCTCATTAACTGATAGGGTTTTCACGCGGGCAATGGCTTGTTCAAGTAATTCGGTCATTGTCAGCGTACTCGCACTAAACAGATACCGACTATTATCAATCACGAAACGGTCGATCGCTCCCTCACTTGAAGCTGAAACACGATCGCCCATCTTTTTCAAATGCCTGTGTTAGTGCGATCGTACAGAGTAAGTGCAGATTACAGCGCGATCGTTTAAGCAGAGTAGTGAGGGAAGATAGAATACGATCACAATTTCTTGCTGCTAAATTTCACCGCAAGCACCGCTAGTCGGCTTCTGGTAAATCAAGCTGCTTGCGAATTAACCGACACAAACTGTTTTTGATTTCTGTATGACGTGGCACTGGAGCTTTTTTGCCATTTGCCAGATTTTGATACATATCATGTTTCGCACCGTGACGATGTAACACACATCCTGCACGCTCTAATTCACGAATAAACTCTTGACGCTTCATCTTACAGAACTAATTCTTTGGTTTTAGCATCTGCGGGAGCAGATGCTTCGTCTTCATTCATTAGTTGATAAGCATCGCGGATGTTGTCTTCCAACTCATTCAACGTTTGACCTTGGCTAAATACGCCAGGAACGCCTTTAAGACGACCGACAAGCCAATCCTCATCATGCCAATATTCTAAGACAAACGCTTGCGGCATCTGTATCTCCCATCTTTTTGCAATGACCATTATCCTCTGAAGGCAGCAGTGCGGCTAGCAGAGGGTAAGTTCAGTATAAACGGTTGGTCTATGGGAGGGCGATCGAGATCCGATCGATGTCTTCTCACTCAAAAAAACGCACCAGCGATCGCGCTATTCACTAATGACGGTAGCAAAAACAGCGAACCTACAAAGCAGCGATCGCTCCCTCACTTGAAGCTAAAACAAGATCAACCGTCTTGTTCAAATGTTTGTGTTGGTGCGATCGACCATACTACTGGAGTTTAGACTAAATGCGATTTTCCGCTATGTGTGGCGAAGAGGCAAAATTGGAAAACGCTACAGATAGCGTATTTTCTGAATTAGTCTGAACTCAAAATACTAAGTGCAGATCTAGGCAATGTTTTAGGGCTAATGGAACGTTGGCGATCGTCTCACTCATCAAGGCTCGGTCGTTGTTACGGTCACTGAATGTAGACACCCTTTACATCTCAACAAACTAAGTTTAGACGTTCTGGTGCGGAGTGCTTGTTAGAACAGTGCCGTCTAGTTGGACTGGAGCTACCGTCCAGAAAGAATTGATAGACTATCGGTATAAAACCTGGAGGTCA
>JBGTJW010000624.1:0-13562 GCA_041744955.1 Stenomitos sp.
TATGTTGGGCTATCAGCTCGGTATCGTGCAAGGCTCCAGCCTTGCTGATACCGTCTCAGGCGGCGGACTCAACTCTGGAAATTTGACAACCTTAGGTAATGCGATCTGGCAGAACTTTAAGGGCACCGCTGCCAATACCCCGGCAGTGGGTTCTCCAGCGCTCAAAACCTGCACATTGATTTCGGGTGTCTATGACTGTACGAATAATACTGGCGATGGTGTCCCAAACTTTCCGTTGCCCAGTACCCTGCTTAAAGGTCTAAGTGGTAGTCAACTCTCTCTGGCTTTGCTCATTAGCCAGTCTCAGCAGATTAACCGAGACCGTCAGTATGGCTTTTTACCCTCATCAGACTATACGCCGGGAACCTACGACTTTACCGCTGGCGGTAGAGACTGGAAGTTCAAATTTGCTGCTGGCTGCGATCCAGAGAATACAGCTGATCCGAATAATCCGGGGAGTATATTTAACGGAGACGGTAGCGGTAAAGACCCAAAGAAGGCTGGCATCGCCTTGCTGTGTGCGTTGAAGCCGATGTACCCGTCTCTCTTCTACTTGTTCCCCAAGGTGGCTCATGATTACGATGGTGCGGCAACTCCGTTGCCGAGCAATCTCCAGCCCACCGATGAACCTTACTCCAGCGATGCGTATGTTCGGGATACAAGTAGTGGGACGTATGAGTACAAGGTTGTTGGTAATACAGTTGATAGTTTCGCTGAGATCACCATGCAGCCCCGGCTTTCCTCTACAGATTGGAGGTTGCCGATCCTGCAAACACGCTCCAACGTCGCGAACGCTAACGTTTCACCCAACATGATTGTCGATAGAACGGGTGTTCTAAGGGCAGTTGGCTTCCTCGATCGAGCGGTGTTCAACGGTCGTGAAATGATGACGACCCGCACCATGGATCTTGACCTGGGTATGCTGCGGAGTTTAGGCGTTGCTGCTGGCAAACCCTGGCTACCCATTAGTGGCATTGTCTATGCCTTCCGGGAAGATGCAGTGCGAGAAGATGCGATCGCTCGACCCGCAGGTGGTCCTGCGCCTGTAACGACCGATGCCAGAACTGTCGCTACCCCCACTGACCCAACACTCGCTACGAATGCCAATAGCGTAGCAATCAGCACCAAGCAAGTAGACTTTGTTGCTGACCCCGATCGTCGTCCTCATGGTTTCCGGCTTCGCAATGGCGTACAGCTTAAGCGCAACGATTCGTTCGCGCTTGCCAGCACAGACAACACTCGTGGTCTTTCCTTCTTTACCGATAGCCCGGTTTATATCCAGGGCGACTTTAACTTGCATAAGACGGGTAACGATGACACCGCTGGTACGACTGTTGAGGAATTTACTCAACCCCTGGTGCCTGGTCTGGGAGGGGGTGGGCTTTATACGCAAGCTCAGTTCTATGGTCGCACGGACCGAAGTCCAAACTTTGCCAGAGTGGGTACAGGGGGTGATCGCTGGCGACCGACCGAAATTCTTGCCGATGCCGTTTCCATCCTGTCTGATAGCTTCTGCGATGGCAGTATCGAGGATGCGTTCGTTGCTAACTCTGGCTCTGGCGGCACGATCACTGGCGCTAAGTACAGCAACATAACATCCGCTACATCCACTACAGCCCCCTATGGTCTGTTTGGACCCGGCTGTACCAGCAATAGGACCTCGTTCTTAAACCAAAATCGTCCGGAGGCAAACCTCGGCGCGACCAATTGGCTACGGGCAGATGACACAACGGATGCGGCAGCCCTGACGGCTGCGCCGATCCGCTTTGACCGCAACAACAACCCGTTGAAAGCTAACGGTACGCCCTATGGAGTTACTGGCAGCGAAACCTTCGAGCAGTTTACTGATGACAAGTCGCTCATGCCAGCCACTACCGCAGGCACGACGGTAGACTCCATCATCGTGAGTGGCATTGTGCCTTCAAGGGCAGGGCAATCCTACGGTGGGCTACACAACTTTCCTCGCTTCCTGGAAAGTTGGGACAACAGAAACCTCTGGTTTGCAGGTTCGTTCTTGCAGCTCAACTTTAGCAATTTGGCGACCGCGCCCTTTGACCAGGATACTTGGGAACCGCCCTTGGCTGCATCTCCGACAGGTGGCGGTAGCGGTGAAGCGATTAGCTACTACGCACCACCCAACCGGATTTGGGGCTACGATCCCGCACTCCAGCTTGCTCCAGCGGGTCCGGCAGCCTCTCGCTTTATTACCGCTGGCAAAAACCGCAACGAGTTCTATTCCGAACTGCCTGCCAATGATCCTTATATCAGGAGACTCTGCACTGCGGCGAGGACATCTGGTGTCGCCGGGGTTCCTGCAAATATCAACTGCCCTGCTTAACTCTGTCTGGAGGCTTGATTATGTCCATCGATTCCGGTTCATCCCGTAAACCTACAGCGCAGGTAGCCACGGCAGTCATGCCCATTCCCTCTTCCGCCGCAGTGACGCGACAGCAGCACCTACTCCTTTCTCTGCTGACTCGTTTGCCTCTACGCGCTCCGTCCGCACAACGTGCACAACGCGACCAGGGGCTGTCGTTGATCGAATGTTTGGTGGCGATCGTCGTGGTTTCTATCACGCTGATTGCGATTACTCCCCCGATCTTCTTCATCACAGCAACCCGCGTCCAAAGCCGTAAGGCAGAACAAGCCTTGCAGGTTGCTCAAGCCGAGATCGATCGAGTTCGGGCAGTGGTTGAGCGTGGCGTTTATACAAACGCTGATCTGCCTGCTATCGTTGCCAATATTAGCAACGTGCCTGCCCCAACTAGCGTTGCTGGCGTTTTGAAATCATCCACTGTTGCCTGTAACACTTACACAGGTGTCACCGTGGCGGCTACTGCTTTACTGCCAGTCAGCACTGACCTTGATCCCAGTAACCTTGCGGCGTGCCAGTCACAATTCCTGGTGCAGGCGTTTCGCACGGAGGGTCCGGCTGGGTCAGCGGTGACGACCTCTGGCTTCCGCCTGGGTGTACGGGTTTACTCCGACAATCCACTCCTGCGTCAAAACTTAAGCGGTCTGCAAACGGCACAAGCATCCCTCCGCTTTGTCAATGGGCTGGGCGACCAAAATCGACGACCCCTGGCAATTTTGTATTCCACCATCATCCGCAACGATACCAGCAATTCGCTGCAAGACTATCGCACCGTCTGCTCGACCCCTAATGGTTGCTGAACCAGAACGCTCGTATGTTACAGCGCTAGCAATGCCCGTAAATTCTAATCGCTACTATCCTTCTCTCAACCAGGCTTAGAATGGCTAAACACTCCTTCCCGTGGCTCTTAGTGCGATCGTTCCGGTTCCAGCGCAGGCATCCGACCACTGGCTTTACCCTGCTGGAACTACTGATCTCGGTGTTTATCGGCGGCATCATTACGAGTACGTTGCTCTACAGCGTGGTCGAACTGCTGAAAGTAAACCAGCGCGAATCGAGCCGTGCCGAAACTCAGCGCGAAATGCAGTTGGCGATGGACTACATCAGCTCAGAATTGCGCCAAGCGGTCTTTGTTTATGATGGTACGTGTTTAACTGGAGCGGGCGCTTTTGCGGCGAATACTTGCCCAGGTCTCACCAATTTTCTGCCCACTGCTATCAACACGCAACCAACCGGAGCGCCAGTAGGAACAACCCCTGTCCTGGCGTTCTGGCGAGTTGATCAGTTGCCTCAAATCTTGATCGATCGCTGTGCAGACAATGCCGCTAGTTTGAATTCCACAGCGGTCACCCCCATTTCTGGGGTGCCTTGCCTGTCTCGCAGAACCTATAGTTTGGTCGTATATTACCTTGATACAACTAACACAGGTAACACATGGTCTGGTAGGGCACGGCTAAAACGCTATGCGCTCACTCAATTTACCGCGACTGGTGCGACCAACACGGGCTGGGTTGACCCGACCACGACCAACAATAAATTTCTTGGCTGGCCCTATGAGGCTACGGGTAACAATTTGCAAACGGCAGGAACGCTGGCAGATGGGTCAGTTAACCCTTATGCAGGTTCCATCGCTGGTGTAAATGCAAATGTCACTTCGCCCGTTTTAGTCGATTTTGTGGATACCCCTGTCACAGCAGGCTCGACTGCCACTGCTTGCCCTGGTGATTCTGTCGCTGCGGGTAGCCTGCCACCCTTTGTGCGATCGCCATCCGGTACAACTGTCACAAGCTTTTATGCCTGTGTGAGAGGGGGTGGTTTTACAGCCGGGATTCAAAATAATACAGGTGGACGCAACCAGGAGACTGCCGTTTTCCTGAGAGGCAATGCGGCAGGTCGGGCTGGGGTTCCGCTCACTGCCAGGGTCGTCTTTGATCTGCAAACCCGTGTGCTGAGTCGTGGCAGTTTTGAGAAAAGTCCGGCACCTCAGTAGGCTGCTCCTTTTAGTGCTCTAGCTTAGAGAAGAAATATGAAAAATCACCGTTTACTGAGACAATCAACCGCTGGCTTCACCCTGATTGAAACGCTGGTTGTAGTCATTATGATTGGAGTCTTGTTTGCGATCGCGGCTCCCGGGTGGTTGACCTTCATTAACCGTCAACGGCTAGGCACTGCGAACGAGCAGATTCTCCAAACCTTACGCACTGCCCAGTCTGAAGCGAAACGCACGCAGACCTATCGAGAAGCCCGTTTTGATGTTGCCTCAGATCCGCCGAGAGTCGCAGTTTTACCCTTAACTGCTGGTGCCATAGTAGGTACGGGTGGTAAAGAGGTGCAGACCTTAGGGCGTATTCCTAATGCTCAGGTCACTCAATGGGAAACACTCGGACAAGGCAACGTTAAGTCAGGCATTCTTACTTTTGCAACCAACAATAATCCAAGTAATTCCATTATCTTCAGTCCCGATGGAGCGGTGGCATCCAGGATACAAGCGCTCAGCAACCCGGACATTAATACCCAACCATTTACAGTAACTTTGGCACTTAGAGATGCTCCAAGTGTAAAACGCTGTGTTAGCGTCCGAACACTTTTAGGCGCTGTTAACCAGAAAAGCGATGCCGATTGCCCTTGAGTGAATACAGATCCCCGACTTCTTGGCGTGGCTACAATCAGCGCACGATCGAGAGCAGAAGTCGGGGATCTATGCGTAGTTGCATCGCTCTTGAACGACTACAGATCCCCGACTTCTTGGCGTAGCTACAACCACCCTCGATCGAGAGCAGAAGTCGGGGATCTAGCTCCATCAATGGAGATGAGAGTTTTAGGATTGCTCATCTACAACTTTTAGCTCGTAGAGGTTCCAGAGAGAGCCACGGGTATCCAAGCCAGAAAATTGTACGCCCTGGACACGATCGCGGATAGCTGAAAGCGCAGTGGGTGTCACCAGATGAATGACAGGCACCTGCTCCTGGATGATGCGTTGGAAGTCAGCATAGATTTGTTTGCGCTTGGTTTCGTCATATTCTCTGGCTCCGGCAACGAAAAGGCGATCGATCTCTTCCTCCCAAGCGGAAATAACCCAGTTTTTAATCGGTGGTGCGCCAACATTAGGACCCTGGTTGAAGTCATGGGAGGTGCCAGCACTCGTCCAGTAGTTCGCACCGTCATGTGGCTCCACACCGCCTGTATAACTGAGGAAGTAGCATTCCCAGTTGCGGTTGCCAATACTTTCCACCAGCACGTTGAAGTCAACCGGATTCAGGTCTAGCTGAATGCCAATGTTCTGTAAGTCTTGCTGCATTTGAGCGGCAAACTGCTGTGCGTTGCGGCTACCCGCAGGCAAAATCATTGTGAACCGGACGCGGTTGCCTGCTTCATCTAGCAGTTGTTGCTTGTCGTTGTACTTAAACCCAGCGCCTAGCAGTAGCGACTTTGCTTTGGCAGGCGCATACTCGTAGACTTTTAAGCCTTGCTGCGGCGACAGAAAATAGGGACTCTGCACCGAAATCGGTGAATTCTGAAGTTCGCCAATGCCGCGAAACAGATTGTTGATGATGCTCTGGCGATCGAGCGCATAAGCAACTGCCTGACGAAAGGCTTTGGTATTAAACCAGCGCGATTTGATGGGGTCAACAAAGGGCTTGCCGTTCGTGTTTGTGGCGCGGTTTAGATTGAACGCAATAAAGGTTGTACCAGAGGCAGGTCCACCGTTGAGAATCGCAAATTTACCACGCTGCTCTTCGCGCTTGAGTAAGGAGAAATCTTCGGGGCGTAGCCCAGCCATATCCAGGTCGCCAGAGCGAAACCGCAACATCCGACTATCGCTGTTTTCGACGACTTGCCAGATGATGCGCTCGATGTAGGGCAACGTCTCGCCCTGGGCACCCTTACGCCAGTAATGCGGATTGCGACGATAAATAAGCCGCTGACTATTGGCGTAGCTCTCGATCGTGTACGGTCCATTTGTAACGATTTCGGCTGGGTTGGTGTCAGTGCCCCAGGTTGTGAGAAACCGAGGATTACCATCAGAGCCTTTAGTGAATACGGTTTGGCGAAGGCGATGGGCAGGCAAAATCTTGGCACTCATTGCCCGCAAAAAGGGCGAAGATGGCTCTGGTAGAAGGAACTCAACGCGACGATCGTCCAGCTTTTTTACCTCTGGTAGCTGCTTTTTGTCGCCAATACGAAAGGCATCTCGTACATCGGTGGGAATGGCTTCATTCAGATACACATCGTTGTAGGTAAACAGCACGTCATCTGCCGTCAAAGGCGCACCGTCTGACCACTTCAGCCCGTCACGCAGGGTAAACGTAATGCGCTTTTTATCCTCCGAGATTTGCCAGGATTCTGCCAACGCTGGGACAATCTCGGCTGTGATGCCGTGTTCGTCAACCAACCCGTCAAACGTGAAGGAGAAAATATTGGGTGACGAGTTGTTGAGCGCGTAGTTGAACGTTTTGGGATCGGTTGTGGTGCTAATGACAAGCTGCGGGATACGCGCTGCCTGACTTTTCAGGTCTTGGGACTGGCAGGCAGAAAGGACGATCGCTAACACGATCGCCAAACTTGCTAACGCCCAATACCGCCCACGTTGAATCAATACAGACACTGCAACACTCATAACCGCTTCCTTTGCTTGCTGCTGAAGGCTAATCAACTGAGCGTTTAGCGGTTGCTCAGCCTATCATTATGTACCTAGTCTAAAACCTAGCTCCGTGCAGTGACCGATAGCCCGTCAACGATCAGAGACGGGGTATAGCAAGAACCGTTCCAATCGGCATCACCACCCAGCGCCAGCAGTTGCTGTAAGGCAGTGTAAACATTGCCGGATACCATCGTATCTTTGACGCGACCGATTACTTCACCGTTTTTAACACGGTAGCCCAGGTCAACGTTGATAGAAAATTCGCCCGAAATCCCGGCACCGCCACCAAGCATCTGGTCAATGACTAGCCCATCGTCAAGGGTGGCGATTAAATCGGGGAGAGACTTGCCCGTAGCGACACTGCCGACGGGCTGGATGATGATGTTGAACAGTCCCGGAGTGGGATAGCTACCCAAGCCAGGACGAAAGCCGTTGCCTGTAGTACCACTGCCGATCGCCCGTCCAGTCGTAAAGTCGGCATAGAAGAGTTGCAGTACACCACGATCGATAAAGGTGATGGCGCGAGTTGGGGTGCCTTCATCATCAAAGGGACAGCTAAAGGGACCGACATTTGGCTGCTGCGAAAGGGTCAAGCCTTCAGACGTGACAAGTTCACTCAGGCGATCGCTCCAGGGTGATGCGCCCTCAAGCACCTGTTTGCCGCTGAGTGCCGACTGTACGGTGCCCCACAGCATATCGGCGGCTTTGGATGTAAAAAGAATAGGGACACGCCCGGTCGGTGGTAGCGTATTGTCTCTTGCCCACTCCAACCGCTGCATAATTTGGTGTACCAGTGCCGTAGGGTCAAGGCTACCCCGTTGGGTTTGCCCATCTGAGACGCACAAAAAATCGTCGCCACGGATCCACTCGGCTGAGAGATAGCAGCTCAGGGTTGTATCGGTGTAGCCGCAATCCAAGCCGTTGGAATTAAGCAAACGAGTTGTTTCGGCTTCACATTCCCATTCAGCAGTGCAGACTAGATCTGGATTTGCCTCACGGATAAGGGCGATCGCCTCTCGTCCCCAGGCGACTAATTGCTCTACAGGCACCGTTTCGCCCAGGTCAGGGTATTGGTTTTTGGCAGCACCCGCCAGTTCGATTGTCTCTGGTTCATTCAACTGGCTCAGGGCGATCGCGCGATCCACTAAAGCTTGTGGTTCGACAGGTCCGTAGGCAACGGCTAAACCAGGGCAACCGTCTCGCCACAGCCGCAAAGCGGTTCCTTCTGCCTGGGCACTTTCTAGCTGCTTCAGGCGATTTGCCTCAAAAAAGACTGGATATGCCAGCGATCGTGATTGTAGGACTTCTGCCGCTTCTGCACCTGACTTGGCAGCCAATTCCAGCAGTTGATCCGCTAGGGTATCGTGTTGCAAGTCGTCGGAACCCATCATATATGAGCGAACAGAGTGTGAGTAATGAGCGTTCAGCCGTCAGCAGGTCAGCCGTTAGTTTTTAGAGTAGAACAGGCACTAGAAACTCAATAGCGGTTTGACTGCTAGAAGCTTGTTTAAAAAACGTCTGGTTTTGGGGTCTAGCCAACTCTCAGGGAAAAGCAGCTTACAGCAGCCAGTTGTTGATCCTGCCTTCATCGCCGATCGCTGACTGCCGATCGCTAAATGCTGCTTGCTTAACCACTGCTAAGGATCACTTTACGCTAAGTTGACCGTCTGTAATAGCCAAAATCCAGCGAAGGCTTCTGTGTCGGGATCGGCTTGAACAGCAAGGAAGTGAACACCATTCGCCTGCTGTTTCGCGGCTTCAAAGTTCTGTGCTTCTGTTTTTACCTGCTGATTCGACAGGCTGGCAAGCGTCCAGCGATCGTTCAGCCCAGTCTCCAGCAACAAGCGAGTGGGATAGTCGCTATCAAACTTAACGCTGGCGACCTCCAGACCTGACATCCAGGCAGCTAAGGGGGTTGCACGCGCCGAAAAGATCAGCAGCCCCGGAACTTGAGCGTCTGGCGCAAGCCCTGCCAGAGCCAGGGGAAAGGCTTCACCAAAGTCGATCGTCCACTCGTTCATTTCTGCCACGTCACGGGCTGACAGAGTGACAAACTGCCATTTTTCGCCCAGCAACGCATCGGGTAGGGGTTGCGGCGGAGTTTTGGCAAAATTCACAGACGGATTAGCACCGGGTTGAAAGCCTGGTAGGGCTGGATAGACTGCCTGATGGCGCTGCCGCAGCCATTGATTCAGCACAAACGTTCGCTGGCTCAGTTGGGCTGGGATGCCCAATTCTTTGCAGGCTTTGGCAATCATGTTGTTCATTGCCTGCCGAAAGAAGCGGATCTTATCGGGAGGCTGCGGAGCCTGAGCGATCGCAGCCTCGAGCACACGTTTCAAATGCACCGAGTTGACTTCAGCACTGGAACAAAATTCGGCATAGCGAAAGAGCGATTCTGGCTGGCGATCGATCGCTAACGGGCTTTCACAAACCAGTACTTCCCAAACCTTTTTCTTGTTTTCGTCCAGAATCGGGCGCGAGTAGAAGTCAAGTTCCCAGACGGTAAGCATGGAAGGTGAGGAGTGAGGGGTAAGGAGAGAGGAGTAAGGAGAGAATTTTAGGGAGTCGTTTTTTGTTTTTGGAGGAGTGATTTGCGTAGTCCAATGAGCATTCGATCGATGGTTGCTAGTTGGTCATCCAGTTCTGTGTGTCGTGCATCAGACAGGTAGTGAAGTCGATGGCAGATTTCCAGTTGAGTGTCTAATTCGCTTGCTGAACCGATGGCAATTCGTACAAACTGGGCAAATTCTACTGTTCCCCTTGCTGCGCCTTCAGACAAATTACTGGGAATGGATACGGCAGCACGTCGCATCTGAGCTACTAAACCAAACCGCTCATCAGCAGGGAAAGTACCCGTCACTCGATAAATCTCGGTTGCAAAATCAATACTCCTTTGCCACACCTCCAAACGCCTATGCGGCTTTTCCACCCCTCACTCCTCTCCCCTCTCCCCTCACTCTCCTAAAATCGCTTTTCTCGCCCGTTCTTGGCGCGATTCTGCTTCTGCCATGACATCGTTCATCTTTTCCAACATTTCACCAGGAAAGTTCTCCAGCACTTTGGTGGAAAGGGAAATTCTGCCTTTGCCTTCGTCGAGTCCTGCAATCATCGCTTTGATCGGTTGTCCGACCTGAAACAAACCTGCTAGGGCTTGGACGTAGTTTTTGCTGATCTGGTTGATGTGGAGTAGCCCAGTGGTGCCGCCAAATTCGACAAATACGCCAAAGGGTTTAATGCTGGCAACTTTGCCATCGACCAGTTGCCCAATTTCGAGCTGGCTGAAGCTGGCGGAGCGGGTAGCTAAACGGTTTGACAGCACTAACTTGTCGCGAGTCTGGTCAATTTCCAAAATGCTGGCGCTAAGAGTGCTGCCTTTGAGCGCTTCCAGATCTTCGCGCTCCACCAGGTGCGATCGTGGAATGAAGCCCCGCAACCCCTGGATATCGACTGTAACGCCGCCCTTGTTAACGCCTGTGACTCGTACCTGATAGCTCTGATTGCTATCTTGAGTTTCTGCCAACCGATCCCAGGCTTGCTTGATCTCCAACTGCTTCAGTGAAAGCGTGACCTGTCCATCGCCATCTTGTTCGCGGATGATGAGAAACTCGCGCTCTTCGTGGAGGGGCACGATCGCCGACGGGTCAGTAACGCCCCGCAGGCTGGCTTCATTGGCAGGCAAAAAGGCAAGGGACTTCGCACCAATATCAACGTAAATGCCATCAATTTCGTAATTGACAGCTTTACCCGAAATCATCTGCCCTTGCTGAAGTTGATAGTTGTGTTGCTCCAGCGCTTTTTCAAAGTCCTCCATCGAAAAGGACTCACTGGCTGAACGAGCTGATTTGGCTTCCATGAAACAAGCGATCGTAGTCGGCTTTCTTACTATAGTCCGTTGCGTTAGAGAGTTTTGAGTTTTGAGTTTTGAGTTTTGGGTTCAGGAGTCAGCTTTTTAGCCTCTAGCCTTTCGCCCCACTCTCCACTCTCTACTTTTGCCTTCTACCTTTTACCTTTTGCCTTCTCTTTCAGCACTCGCCCAAACAATGCCTTCACCTTCTCCCAGGCATCAGCAGCGGCTTCGGGGTTATAGTCAGGGCGCTGATCACAGAAAAAGCCGTGCCCAGACGGATAGCGAAAAAAGCGATGGTCGATTTGATGTGCCTTGAGAGCGTCTTCGACCTGATCGATTTGCTCAACCGGAATAAGTGGATCAGTGGTGCCGAAGAAAGCATAGAGTGTGCCTTTGATCTCTGGGGTGCGGGTAAGTGTAGGCGTACCGCCACCCGGTGTCATGGTTGCAATACCGCCGCCGTAAAAGGATGCAGTCGCTTTAATATCTGGCAGGGTCGCTGCCAGGTAGACGACGTGCCCACCAAAGCAGAAACCGATCGCGCCGATCGCGTCTCCTTGCACGATCGGTAAGGTTTGGAGATAGGCGATCGTCGCTTGCACATCACTTAATAGCTCATCCGCTTTGGTTGCCTCTTTGTACTGGCGACCCAGAATGGTACTGTCAGCATCGTAATTACCCTCAAAGCCAGGGGCACTGCGCTGAAAAATGGCAGGCGCGATCGCGACGTAGCCTTCTTGAGCCAGACGCTCTGTGACACTACGAATGTGGCTGTTGACACCCCAGATTTCTTGAATGACAACGATACCAGGGTAGGTGCCACTGCCGGTTGGTTGGGCAAGGTAGGCATCTATTTGCAAGCCATCATTGGCGATTTGCACAGCAGTGATCTGAATGGTCTGACTGGTCATGATCCGTGTTTGCCTGGTAAGTGCTTGCCCAGTCAGTGTAGGCGCAGATTCAGTGATCAAGATTCAGTGATTAAGAGTTGTTATGAGACATGAAGCCTCTTCCTACCTGAACCAAGCTGGCAGATTGCTCTAGCGGGTCGCCCGATCGCGCTGGTTAATTGTCCTCTCAAAAATTGCCACAGCGTCCTGACCAGTGCAACTACTGCCGTAATGATGTTGGTGGTGGCAAAAAAATATTACTCTTTTCCCACATGACTCTTTTCTCACATGGCTCTTTTCTCACATGGCATCTTGTACCCGTTTGATTTTTGTGCGTCGGCGATCGCTCATGGGCGCAAACCGCTATGCGACTCGACAGTGGTTGCTGGGTTGCCAATCTCTTTGCCTTTGGCGTGACATTGCACCTGTCTGGGTGAAGTACTGTTAGCCTTTAAGCCGCTAGGTTTACGAAGGGTGTAAGCCAGTGCTGCATCAGGGAGTGCAGCATCTAAAATGTAACTTAACTAGGATTTACGCCTAAAGTGTTTAGATCTCCGACTTCTGGTTAAAACTTAGCTATAAAGCCTACCTCATCGTAGAAGTCGGGGATTTTTACGTCAGTCCTACTAACTAAAGATGTGTGATCCCTACGACTAGTCGCATCGTTAAACGCTTCCTTTAGAGCGCCTGGAGGCTCTTATATGGTTCAATTTCATATTCAGACGGAGAGCGACATTCCGGCATCGACACAGCTTTATAACCAAATTCTGTTTGCGATCGCGTCGCGCCAATACCCACCGGGACACCGTTTGCCCAGTACACGTCAGTTAGCAATGCAAACGGGGTTACATCGCAATACGATTAGCAAAGTCTATCGCCAGCTAGAAGATGCAGGTGTAGTTGACGCACAAGCGGGTTCTGGCATCTATGTGCGCGAACAGACCCATGAAGATGTGGCAAAGGTGCGATCGCCCATACTTGATCAGCATCCAGAAGCATACAAAGTCGTTCAAAACAGCCTGGATGATTTGCTGAAGCTGGGCTGTTCGCTCAATCAGGCGCGTGAGCTGTTCCTGGCAGAAATTGACTGGCGCTTGCGCTGTAGTGCTCAGGTCTTGGTAACGGCTCCGACTCACGATATTGGTGCCGGAGAGGTGATTGTACGGGAGCTAGAGCGGGCATTGAACATCCCTGTGCAGCTTGTACCGATCGAAGAGTTAGAGCAAATATTGGATCAAACTCGCTCTGGCACAGTGGTCACCAGTCGTTATTTCATTGCTGAGGCAGAAGCGATCGCGGCTCCCAAGTCGGTGCGCGTGATTCCAGTTGATATTTATGACTTTGACTCCGAAATTAAGCTGATTAAGCAGTTAACCAAAGGCACCTGCATTGGGGTTGTCAGTCTTAGCTCTGGCACGGTTGGCGTGGCGGAAGTCATTATTCACAGTCTACGGGGCGATGAACTGCTGGTCATGACGGCTCAAGTCGGCGATGGCTATAAGTTAGGAGCGATCGTGCGGAGTGCCCAGACCATCATTAGCGATCAGGCGAGTTGTGCCGCTGTAAAGACTGCCATTTCTGACGCTCGAGAAGACCTGATCCGTCCACCACAGCTTATTTGCTGTGAGAATTTCATCGTCTCTAAGTCGATCGAACTGCTCAAGCGAGAGCTTGGTTTGGAGTAACCTGCAATGTGATCGCTTAGAGTGAAGCGTCATAAATAGTTGAATGCTTACTATAGAAGCAGCAAACCACATGAGGCATTAGCAATGCGACTACTCCACACCATGCTGCGCGTTGGCAACC